>JAQBRD010000023.1 GCA_028286665.1 Candidatus Tayloriibacteriota bacterium | reverse complement strand
CACATTCACGAAAAAATAGATTTCACCGTAGAGGTCTTCATTGTGTATAAAGATAAGGTCTTGTTGCGTTTCCACGACAAATACAAGATCTGGCTGAGCGTCGGAGGACATGTCGAACTGAATGAAGATCCGAATCAGGCAGCGATGCGCGAGGTGAAGGAGGAGGTAGGCCTCGATGTGCAACTTACTGACAATCTGCTCGCATTCAGTGACTCGACCGAGCAATGCAAGGAGCTCATTCCTCCGCAATTTTTGAATATCCATCGGATCAATGATTCGCATGAGCACATTACGCTCGGCTATTTCGCAACAGCTTCGACTGACGTTGTCATTCCGGAAAAAGTCGACGATCAGTGGAAATGGCTGACAAGCGGAGAGCTTGAGACGATGGACCTGCGGCCGAATATCAAATTTTATGCCCAAAAAGCATTGAAAGAACTCGGGTTGAAATAATATCTGCGACTAATGAAACTCGTCTCTTGGAACGTCAACGGCATACGGTCGGTCTTCAGGACTACTTTCAAGGAGTGGATGAAGCAGTCCGATGCCGATATCATCTGCCTGCAGGAGGTGAAAGCCGATTCTGCCGAGCTCAGCGATGAGTACACGAAGATCGACGGCTACTATGCCTATTTCAATTCGTCGTCGCTCAAGAAAGGACATTCGGGCACGGCAGTATATACGAAAATGAAGCCGCTCAAAGTCGAAACGAAGCTCGGCATCTGCCGCTTCGATGATGAAGGCCGATGCATCAAGCTCACATTCGCTAATTTCATTCTCTATAATTTCTACATCCCGCACGGGGACCGCGACAAGCATGACGTGCCGTACAAGCTCGGCGTCTATGAGCAGCTGTTGAAAATCCTGCAGTCGAATGCCGACGTCTGCGCTGACGGATCACGCAAGCCCGTCATCCTTGCTGGAGATTTCAACATTGCGCACACTGATCTCGATGTCTATTATGCGAAGCAGAATGAAGGGAATACCATGTTCACTCCCGAGGAACGCTCGACGCTCGGCCGACTGATCGATCTCGGGCATGTCGATGCTTTCAGATACAAATATCCTGAAAAGAAAGCCTACACCTGGTGGCCATACACCTACGGACTCCGCGAACGCGATATCGGCTGGCGTATCGATTATTTCTTCGTGAGCACTATGCTTGCGCCGCTCATCCAGGACGCTTTCATGCAGCGCGAAGTCCTCGGGTCGGATCATGGTCCGCATGGCATCGTCCTCGATCTGAAGGTGGAGGCGGAGGAAAAGCCAGTGCATGTCAGGATCGATCCTGCACCCACACTTTTCTGATATACTCAGCATATGAAAATAAACGATCTCACATCAGACATCAAACTTAATAATGGCGTAACTATTCCTCGGCTCGGCCTCGGGGTATGGCAGACGAAGGATGGCGAAGAGGTAGAAACCGCAGTGAAGCTCGCTCTCGCAGCAGGCTATCGCATGATCGATACCGCCATGATCTACGAGAATGAAATCGGAGTCGGCAAAGCGATCAGAGACTCTGACGTGCCGAGAAATGAAATTTTCGTAACAACGAAGCTGTGGAATGCCGATCAAGGGTATGAGAAAGCGCTCAAAGCAATCGATGCATCTCTTGAGAAGCTCGGTCTCGACTATGTCGACTTGTATCTCATCCACTGGCCAGCGGCGAATGATCTCTGGGAAGGCGAGGCGCCGCTCAACAAGCGCGAGGAGACTTGGAAAGCGATGGAGGAAATCTACAAATCAGGAAAAGCGAAAGCTATCGGCGTTTCCAACTATACGATCACTCATCTCGAGCAGATGAAAGCATATGCGACGATCCATCCGACGATCAATCAGGTCGAATTCCACCCATTCTTATTTCAGAAAGACCTCCTCGAATATTGCGATAAGCACAGCTTAGTCCTCGAAGCATACAGCCCGCTCGCGCAGGGTAAGAAGCTTGCAGATGATCGAGTTACTGCCATCGCAAAGAAATATGGCAAGAGCAATGCGCAGGTCTTCATTCGATGGAGCCTCCAACATGGCTGCGTCGCTATTCCGAAATCAGTGCACAAGGCGAGAATCGAGGAAAATATCGATGTCTTCGATTTCGAATTGTCAGCAGAGGATATGCTCGCCATCGACGCGCTCAATGAGAACCTGCATCTCACCTGGGATCCGACTTCGATCGAATAATATTCACTCATCAATTTCAATCTCATGAAACTCGCCTACGGAATATTCTATACGAAAGATATCGCGGCCGCTTCGAAATTTTATGCGGAGACGGTAGGTCTCGAAAAGGCATTCGGCGATCATCGATTCGTCGCCTTCAAGATCGGCGACGCGCTCCTCGGCATTCAGATCGTCGAGAACCCTCGCGAGATACCAGGACATCAGACGATCATTATCGAAGTGCCGAATATTCATGAATTGAACGACGCACTCAAAGCGAAGGGACTTGGCTTTGCAAAGGAATTGACTGTTGCGGATTGGGGCACGAATCTCGCCCTCATCGATCCGGACGGCAATAAAATCGAATTTTTTCAGAGGAATATTTTGTAGTATAATCCAAACATGAAACCAACACCTACAAGCATCTCTGCCGACGGCATACCATTCTTCGAGGACAAGAAAGACCCGACAGTCGCAGGGAAGCCTGTGGTCGAGCGGAATGTCACCAATGCGATCATCTGGAATCGCGCGAAGGACGAGATCCTCGTGCTCGAATGGCCTAAATTCGATTGGAAGACCTTCATAATCGGCGGCATCGAGGGCGAAGAAGATCCGGTGATCTGCGCGCAGCGTGAGGCGGCTGAGGAGACCGGCTACAATGATATCAAGTTCATTGCTGAAATCGGCAAGACGAAGACTTCTTTCTATGCCGCTCACAAAGGGGTGAATCGCATCGCGAACGCGACCTGCTTCCTTTTCGAACTCGTCTCCGATGCGCAGCAGCCGGTCGATCCTGAAGAGACCAAAAATCACTTCTTCAAATGGATTCCTCGAAGCGAAGTCGCCGCATTCATTAACATCGCGCCGCAGCAATACAGCTGGGAGGAAGCGCTGCCGTTCTTCAAATAGTCCCGCGAATCCATGAGCAATTTCGATGAAAAGGACCAGGTTTCAATCGCGAGATTCATTCTCGAGCATCTTCCTCGGCATAAGCATTTTGTGCTCGCTACGGTCGATGCTGATGCGCAGCCGTGGGCGGTCTGCCTCAACCTGAGTTTCGATGCGACATTTCGAGTCATTTGGAAATCAAAGAAAGATACACAGCATTCGGCGCATATTTCGCACAACCCGAATGTTAGTGTCTGCATATTCAGCCAAGAGAAAGAGATCGGCGATTTCGGCGTATACGCGAAAGCTTCCGCGCATGAAGTGATCGATGTGGCTGAGCTCGATCATTGCATCAACATACGCTTCAGGCAGAAAGGAAAAGAGATTCCAGCTGCCTCTAAGCTTCTTGATGATGCTCCTGAGAGGATCTACATCGCTGAGGTCAGAGAGCTTTGGGTAAATGACAGCCGTCATTTGAAAATCCCGGTCGATCTGCCGACATTGCGAGATGTTTTCGCTAGGGATTTTACAGCTCGCGACAATAAATAATATATGAGCATCAACTCCGAAAAACTCATCGAATTCATGAAGCTCGCTGGCGGGCTGAAGGACATCGAGCGCTTCAAGGGCCAATTTTTCTGGAAAGATTATCCGCAGCAGGCGCGCTATCAATCCGTAGCTGACCATACATGGCGGATGGCGCTTTTGCTCATGCTGGTCGAGAAAGACCTGTCGCAGCCGATCGACATGGCAAAAGCGATGAAGATGGCGATCGTTCACGATCTCGCCGAGGTGATCGCTGGAGATCTCAGCCCGCTCGGAACTGACGGCACTGGGAAAGATTCGCATATCTATAATGCAAAGGCTGCGGAGGCGAAATTCGAGAATGAATTGGCAGCTGCAAAGAAGATGTTTGGAACCTTGCCACAGCAACTCGGCGAGGTGATGCTCGGGATCTGGCTTGAGTATGAGAAGCAGGAAGCATTCGAAGCGAAAGTAGTGAAAGCTGTCGACAAGATAGAAGGTAAATTGCAGGCAGCAGAATATGCTGGCGGCAAGATGGTCGACGCGCACCTCGATTTCAGTCTGAAATACGGCCTCGTTTCATATGAAGCTGATCCTGCACTTAAGTCGCTCGGTCTCGCAGTGAATGAAGAACTGAAGAAAGATCAGGGAAAATAAGTTCGCAGGATGGTCAAATTCTGATACTATGTGCGCATGACGAAAAACACGAAGGAATATTCGTATTCGAAAGAACTCAGGATCGCGAAGAAGATCGCCCGCAGAGCCGGCAAAATCATGCTCAAGTATTTCGATATTGATCAGGAAGTCGAACTGAAGGCTGATAAATCCGTAGTTACCATCGCCGACAAGCGCATCAATGACATGGTCATCGGTGCGCTTGTGAAGAAGTTCCCGGAAGACGGAATCATCGGCGAAGAGAAGAGCACGTCCGAATATGGCCTCGGCAGGAAATGGTTCTGCGATCCGATCGACGGTACTGCGGGATATACATACGGAGTGCCGACTTCGGCTTTCTCGCTCGGACTTGTCGTGGATGGCAAGCCCATGCTCGGCGTCACCTACGATCCATATCTGAAGCGCCTCTACTATGGCATCCGCGGCAAGGGAAGCTTCTGCAATGGCAAGAAGCTGCGGGTTTCAGATGCTGGAATCAGCGAAGGCGGGTGCGTCGGCGTAACTGGAGGCACGAAGGCCGTTCAGAAACTCACCTATATAACGCCTCTCCGCGAGCTTGGCGCACGAGTCGCGTGCTTCAGCGGCGCAGTTTCCAAATGCAATCTCATTTCCCGAGGACGGATGATCGGATATGTAGAGGCCGGGCTCAATGCTCATGATGTTGCCGCCTCGCATGTCATCGTCGAAGAAGCTGGCGGAATGGTCACTGGAATGAACGGCGAGACGCTCGACTATTCCAAGCCTTTCAAGGGCGGAATCGTCACGAACGGCAAGATTCACGCGCAGCTTATCGAGATCGTCAACCGTTCGAATTAATCGAATCAATAATCAACCGAAATATATGTCAGCACCTTCAAAGAAATCCTTGATCGCAGTCATAGCAGTCATCATCATCGCGGCGACCACGTGGATTTTCAGCGCTTCGCATCAGGAGGCGGTTGTTCCCGTCGATTCTAATCCCGGAATGCCCGCCGCATCTACTACTGCAGCTGCCGGCGAACACTGCGGAGGGAATATGACGACTGCGCGTTCATGCGTCGCCGGATATCATTGTGCTCCGAATCCTCAGTCGCATCTGCCGTTCGGCGATGTCGGCGGCCTTTGCATCAGCAACTAGCCTCGCTGCCCATCCGTCAGCGTCCTTCGACAAGCGAATTGATCTTCGTGTAGACGAAGGTCGGTATCACTTTGATCGCAGATATGAATCTGTCGAATATCGAATCAGCTGCTGCTCGCGGGATGCTCTCCGCAGCAGAAGCGCTTTGAATATTGCCTGCATCGCTTTCCGCATGCGCCACTTCTGGAGCCAAGGTCGGCGGCTCGACTACGGCCATCGTCTTCAGTGCCGATATTCTTTTCGCATGCGCGAGGACTGCAGGCTTTTTCTTTGCAGCTATCTTCGGAGCTTTCGCCTTCGTGCTCGCAGCTGCCGGCTTCGCGAGGGTCAGTTCAGATTTTGCTTTGTTGAGGACGAGTATCATGCCGTTCTTTTCGAATGCAGTGCTTGCAGTCGGATCGATGTCAGGCTGGCTCAATACTGTCGAGAGCGAATAGACTCCGTTCGGCGCATCTTCGCCGAAGTCGATGTCGTACTTGATGGTGACCTCTTCATGCGCGAGAAGATCGCCGACGTCCCATTTCTCATCCTGGATTATCTTTCCGTCCGGACCGTAGAGTATGTCGTGAAGCACGATCGATGACATATTGATTTCAAGCGGGTTGTGGACGACGAGTTCCTGAGCTACGGTGCTGCTTGCATCAGTGATGGATGCCGATGAAGTCATTCGGGTAAGTTCGACAGGGAACGGCTTGCCGTTTGGAACTGCAGAAGCAGAATTGCCGGAGCTAGAACCGCCGCCGCTTGAACCGCCCTCCGCGTGTCGATGACCGCTGACTGCATGGGAAGATGCTTGCGCAGGGGTCGTCTGAATAGTTGCGGTGTCGGTATTGTCTGCCATATTGTTGTCAGTTTCGACTCCTGCTACGGATACGGTATTCGTGATATCCATGCCCGGCGAAGTATTCTTCAGCCTGCCTCTGAAAGTGACTTCAGTGGCTCCTCCGGGAGGAATTGTGCCGATATCCCATACGGCCCTGCCTTGTGCATCGTTCGTGTGGCTGATCGATGAGTCGATCATGTCTATGTGCGACGCATCTATCTGGTTCGCAAGGCGTACATGCGTCGCTGCCGAGTCGCCGTTATTGATAATCGTCGACTTGAAGGTAAGTTCGCTTCCATTCTGAACGGTACCTGGGGCTATGATCTGCTCGCCGACCCAGAGATCAGGACGGCCGAAAGTTATATTTCCCTTGAAATCTCCGAAGATGTTGATGATGGCGAGAACCCAGTTCCTTCCGATGACGTTCGCATTGGAGATATTGACGAGGTTCGCTCCTGCGAATGCGTTGCCGGTCGAGATGAGCGCATTCGAAGCGCCGGTGATCCTATTCACTCCGGTGAGCGCATCGAGCGCTACGTCGTTCACGATGGATGAGGTGCTGTTTCCTGAAAAGCCCGCATGCGACATCATGTTTCCAGCACTCTGGTTCGTGAGGAACATGCCCCCGTCAGTCAGCTTGTTCAGTTCGAGGCTGCTCGGCGCGCCGAAAACCTGGCCAGCCCAGTTGCCGTGGACGCGGATGAGGATCGATACGTTGTCTCCGCCGATAAGGGAAGAGTTGAGCTGATTGAAGACGTTCGCTGAAGAATGGGAGTCTCCGCTCTTGATCGTGCTGGTGCCGCTTTGCGAAGTGTGGTTCATTCCTGATTCAGCATTCGTCGAGACATTATTCTCGATATTGCCATTGTCCGTTATCGATGTTGAATCAAGCGTTGTCGAGCCGCTCCCTGAAGTGAAGAGATTGCCGAGGTTCGGAAAAGTGATGTCGCCATTCACGTCCTTGAATGCATTGAGCGTGATGAGGAGATAATTGGAGTCGATCAGGTTCGTGTTCGCGATGTTGACGAGGTTGAGGCCGGCATACGCGTCGCCGGTGAGGATCGAGGCGTTATTGCCGCCGCGGATCCTATTGTCGCCGCTCGCTGCCTGCAGCACGAGCGCATTATGTATCTGCGCATCATCGAGGACATGCACTTGCACGCCTTCTACGCCGTTGCACGAAAGTATCGCGCAAGCTCCGGATGATGATGCTGCATTGCGGAAATCGACTCCGCCATCGCGGTCATCGATGAAATTCTGAAGCAGCACGGCGCCTTTCGAGTTGACGAGGTTCGTGTTGACGATGTTGAGGATGTTCGCGAGCGCGATCGCTTTTCCGGATTGGATAGTCGGATTATTCTTTGAATTGCTGCCGTTGGCGCCTGCGGTGCTTGTCGCAGTGCTCGTGCTCGAGGTACTGCCCAAGAGGTTTGTCGCCGGCAGAGTTGCTGAAGCAGCTGATGGGGAAGCGGGCGCAGTGACCCCTCCTGAAATCGAAGCTCCTGCGGCTCCCATAGTCGGCGCTGTAGTCGAAGCTGCGGTCGCACTCGAAGTTGCCGTCGTCGTAGACATGCTTGTCGTCGATGCTGATGATGTCGGTGCCGCTGGCTGAGTCGCGGTCGTCGATGCTTCGCTTGAAGTCGCATTTGAAATTGAAGATGCGGCTGATGACGATGTTCCGGCCGATGATGAAGCAGTCGCTATGCTCGATGAGGCGTCAGATGAAGTCGCGTGAGGAATCGCTGCGGGAATTGCGGGCGGTGTCGGCGCTGTCGCGTGAGCAGCCTCGGTTCCTGTCGCGGCTGTCGATGTCGAATCGGAATTGGAAATAGAGGCGGATACGGTTGCCGCAGTGGAAGTAGAGCTTTCATCTGCCTGAGCGAAGATCGCATATGCAGGAGCTCCTTGCGCGATAGCGATCGCGAGTACGAGGACGAAAGCAATATATTTCTTGTTGGTAATCTTTTTCATAATTTTGATAAGTTAAAGCTGATACTGGTATGAGCTTCCTGTTTTTAGATCAAGCCTGACGATCCGGCGGAAGTTGTCCGCGTCAGGGTTCATCTAAAAACAGGATGCTGCCTGTTTTTAGAGCGTATTGTCATTGAGTTTTGTCTGGATTAGTTTCTGACTGAGCTATCTTCGGATGACGCGAGTGATCGAACGGCCTGAAGTCGTTACGACGCGTGCGAGAGAATCCGAACGGCCTGTGGTGACTGTTCCGCCATTTCCACCGTTGCCTCCGTTTCCGCCATCACCTGCTGAGTTCGTTCCGTTGAGGATCGTTCCTGTTCCGGTGGTGTCGAAGCCTCCGAGAGATGATGCATTGCCTGCATCGCCGCCCCGGTCGCCTGCTGCTCCCATAGAGTGATTGTCGCCTGAAGCTGATGCTACGGTGCCGCCGTTATTCACGTTGGCAGTATTCGCAGTCCGGACGCTGATCGCGCTGTTGTCATCCACGAATGTGTGGGTGAAATCGAGCGTCGTGTTGTTGTGCTGCTCAGCCTGAAGCGCAGTCGAGGAAGCCGACTGGTCATTGATTCCGTTCTGGCTGTTGTTGCTTGACTGGCTTGCTGAGTTGCTTGAATTCGAAGAATTCGCGTCTCGATTGTTCGTCGACTGGTCTGAAGCCGCAGAAGTCGCTACGCCGTCTCGGCTGTCAGTGCTTGCTGATGATGAGTTCGAAGTATCGCTCGCAGCTGACTGGTTCGCATTCGAGCTGCTGCTTGCAGTGCTCGTGCTTGAATTGTCGACATGGCTGCGTGTCGAGTTGTCGTTGAAGTTGAGCGTCGATCCTACATCAGAGGTCGCATGAAGCGTCTCATTGAATCGATCAGCGTCTGAACGCGTGTCCTCGACTGTCGTGTCCGTGTTGTTGATGTCGTTCGTAGCGTCGACCGTAGCGATCGCATCACCCGATGTGATATTGCCCCCGGCGCCGCCATTTCCACCGTTGCCTCCATTGCCGGCATTGTTCGAACCTCGATCATTGCCCGAGACGCTCCCGCCCATGCCGCCCCGGTCTCCGCGGTCGCCTGTGGACGTATTGCCCCCGGAGTTCGCGGTTACCTGGAACGTGTTGGTGACTGTCGCCTGATTCTCATTCGTGACGGTGATATCTGCTGCGAATGCTGCAGATGCGCTGCCCAAGAGAAGGCTGAGCGCTGTCGCGGCGGATGCGATCTTCATTGTTGTGTTTGATTTCATATTGATTGATTAGATTAATTCGGCTGATAAGATAAACTGCGTGCAAGTCTAAATAGCATTAACAATTCAGTATTGCTAACTTGTTTAATTGCCTAGAATTTTCATTGCCCTGGTACGCGAGCTTCTGCTCACACAGTGAAGATGCCAGATAAAGTCAAAAAAGTTGGGATGCTTGCGTCGGTCATTTCGAATCGGTGCAAGCAGGTGATAATGCTACTAGAAGTGCGTTGGAAAATGGATGAAATCATGACGGGAATTTTCCGTGAACAACAATTGAGCAATACTATATCGACCTCAGAAATTGAGCCGTGATCTGCGCCGAGCGATTACAAGATCGTTCATCGCAAAGAAAAGGGCAAAGAAAAGCAGCTTCCGAAGAAGCTGCCGTTGTTTTGGGTCTGCGCTGCTGTTCAGCGCGGTTATTTGTTCAAGCGCACGATGCCTGCGCGCGAGGCGCCATCGACGTTCCAGAATCCGCCGCTGACGAGGATCTTGCCGTCGAGCGGCTGGATCGCCGTGGACCATGTCCAGTTGTCGATGTTCACATTGAAGGAAGGATCGAGCGAGCCGTCCTGATATATCCGAGCGATCCTTTGGCGGGGAACTCCGTCCACTTGGGAGAATTCTCCGTTGATGAGGATCTTTCCGTCGCTCTGGAGCCGCACCATCTGGATCTTATCATTCGCATATCCATGGAAGCTCATATCGACGCTCCCGTCCGGATTCAGCTTGCGAATCTCTTCGCGGAAGTATCCGTTCGTATTGAGCGAATGGCCTGCCGCGATGTACTGGCCGTTCGCGAGCTTCAGCGCCGTGTAGACCGCGGTGCTGTCGCCGAAGAATGGCAGGAATGAATTGTCCGGAGTGCCATTCGTGTTGATAAGCACCATCCGATTGTGCTGGCTGTTGTGATAATTATCGAACCAGCCAGTGACGAGGATCTGTCCATTCTCGAGGACTTGTATGGAACGGCCCCAGGTGCTCAAGCCGGAACCGACCTGGAACGTAGGGTCCCATGATCCGTCCGGATTGAGTCTGGCGATGCCGTTCATATTGACCCCATTGTAATGGGTGAAGTTGCCGGTGATCAGGATGCAGCCATTCGTCTGCAGCGCTATCTGCGAGATGAATGGGTCCGGATTTCCCGTAATGCTCACCGCCAAGGTTCCAGTCATCCCGGAACCGCCGATATTGAAGTTCGTATCGAGGCTGCCATCGAAATTCAGCCGGGCGATGCCTCGCTTCGAGATGCCGTTCACATCCTTGAAGAATCCTCCGATGAGGATCTTGCCGTCCGGCTGGACAGCCATGTGCCGCACCCAGTATCCGGGGCGGGCGAGGAAGTTCGTATCGACGCTTCCGTCCGGATTGAGCAAGACGACGTAGCTTCTATTGATGCCGTTGAATGAGGTGAAGCTGCCGCAGCCGAGTATTTTTCCGTGCCGATGCGCTGTTACCGTCTCTGGAAAGCCTCCCGCGGCTCCTGTGCCTGGATTGAAGCTCGTATCGAGCAGAGTCAGCGCTTTCGCGGCTGGTGAGAAGCAGCTTAGAAGGGCAGCTGCCATGAGTATGCGGCCGAATTTCGTGATTCGTCGGCCGCTGGGGTGATTTGTCTTCATCAATTCCTTTCTAACGTATTGTCGGTGATCAGTATTTTTTCGTGGTTGTTTGTTGCTATGCCCACATGTACTGTCGAAAGCCCGATTCATTTATTACAGGCGCAGGTAATCGTTTAGTGTTCGCTGCGGCGTCAAAGCTACGCAAGCATGTGTGCTATAGTCTATATATGAACATGAAGAAAATATCTATATTTATCGTGGCGATCATCATTCTCTCTCTTGCGGCTGTCTTGCTTGCGAATATTCGCAGGGCTGCGACGCCGCCGCCGGAAACGCCGTCGACTGCCATCATTCCGAGATCAGACTCGACCGTGCTCCCATTCGGAAAGGCGACGCTCGCGCTGCAGGAACGCGCGGCGCTCGAGGGCATCAGCATCCGCCCGGTCTCGATCGTCGAAGAAAGCAGGTGTGCGACCGGCGTGCAGTGCATTCAGGCCGGAACCGTCCGCATCAAGCTTGAAATCGTTTCAGGGATGGGAACGAGCACTGAAATCATCGGACTCGGCAAGTCCGTCATCGTTGATGGCAAGACTGTCGCATTCACTGATGCGGCGCCGTATCCTGCAGCTGGCAAGAGGATTCCGGATGAAGCATATCGCTTCATCTTTTCGATCGAGAAAAAATAATATTGCCACAATAAAAAGGCCGCAGCGCGAGCTGCGGCTTGTTGTTTTTTTGTGAGGCATGTCACGTGACTTGCTGGCTCACATAATCCGAAGGCATTCTCCGAGCGAGCGATGCTCCGTCTATGAGATGCCAGAGGTTGCGGCTGCGTGCGTACTCAAGGACCTTGAGCGGTCCGCCTTCGATGAGCAGCCTGCCGAGAAGCTTCAGGCTGCCGTCTTCGCGAATGTCCCCGTAATAATACTGCAGGATATCCTCCCAGCCGGTCGTCTTCTGTCTGAGCGACGGCCAGCGCGAATCATCCCGAAGCGTGAACCAATATATCCGCTCGATTTCGCCTTTGAGAAGGAGATCGACCGAGTGGGCGAATAAGGCGACCTGGATATCTTCCAGATGTTCCTGCGAATAATCCTTCATAGGATCGATGGGCGGGAAACCATACTCGGTCAGCCAGACGGATATTTCACCCGTCCGCTGCCGATCGATTTCCTGGCGGACGATCTGCTGTACTTCTTCATATCCTGAGGCAAGTTCGATCATCTCCGCCTGAAGGAGCTTCAGAGCTTCCGGGTCAGCTGGTACTGAAGCTGCTTTCCTTACCGATGCAGCCTGTTCTTGCAATGAAGGCGGAGGTGTATTGTCGCTCCATGTTCCGCGGAGATTATGGAAGCCGATGACATCGAAGTACTGAAGCATTCCAGTCCGAGCGAATTGCTCGATCACGGCGAGCCGTGCCGGCTTGACGCTGCTCACGCCGCCGAGCACTGCCAGTTTGCCGTGATTACGTGCGACCATGGCTGCCATTGTAGCCATGGGGATGAATTTCCGGTAGCCTGGGTCGTGTTTCCAATCCGTGACGAGGTTGTACTCGTTCCAGATCTCTATTTCATCGAAGTCATTTCCGGCTATGCGAATGACTTCATGAGTGAATGCCGCACATGAAGCGAGAACGCGCGGAGGGATGTTGGTCTCCCCGGTATCTGTCTGCTTGTAGGATGTGAATGAGACATTCGGAAGCACCTGGAAATTCTTGGCGAAAAGGCTCAAGTACCACGTGATCCATGTTTTGCCTTGCGGCATATCCCACTCTGACCAAGATGCGCCAGTGCGGATTCTTGCGATGTCACGAGCCTTCAGCTCATCGACGGTGCTCAGCACCTCTGTTTTGAGCAGGTGCAGTTTGCGAAGATATGCTGATGATTCTCGGCTCAAATCTCGTTCAAGAAATTGACCGAGCTGGCTGTCCTCGAGGTATTTGAAGGGGATTTTCGCCCATATCAAATAGCCCAGGTTTTGAAGGTTTCCATATTGATTTTTGGGTTTCATATGATGCGGGTCTGCGTATGCTGTCGGACTACGAGCGTTTCGATTTCACTGACCGGCCTGGATGCGCGAGTTCTTTCCAATGCTCATAGAGCGGCTTTTTCGTACCATCAGTTCGCAGGATGCCGAAGTGAAATGCGGTCGTATCGATTTCCTTGCCTGTGTTGATCATGTCGTCGGTGAGCGTGCCGGTCTTTTGGTCGAACAGGCAGAACCAATATGTCCTGTCAGCGGAGACCTTTGCGAGCATGTCGAAGAATCTGATCTGCTCCTGTTCGAGCTTCTGCTCGTCATGATCTTCCGGAGTGTTCGTCGAGATGCCGGATTCATCCATCCATACCTCGCAATTCCTTCCGAGTCCGGCAAGCAGCGCGCGGAGGGAATGCATCTCTGTTTCGATCGGGAACCATCGGCGATGCTGGAGCGGCCAGCTTGGCGCGAAATGGAAGCAGACAGCATCAATGTGCCTGAGGAGTCCTTTTTCTTCCATGCGCGTGAACCATTGGATTTCGAGGGGCGTGACTCCTCCGAGCGCGACTTTCTTCTTGTGGGCATGAGCTGCTGCGGCTGCCTGCCGAGCCATGTCTGCGTATATGCTCCAGTCAGGATCGAGCGACTCATCCCAATACGGCTTCCAGTTCGGTTCATTCCAGATCTGAACCCAATCGAAATGCTTGCCGTATTTCTTGATCATCACTTCGACGAATTCGGCATACGCAGAAGCGTCTTCGGGAGGGTATGACGTCTTGCGCTTGCCGTCGGCATCCTGCATCGAGAGCTGCGAAGGGGTGTAGAAGATGCAGGGGAGCAGGCGGATATTCGGGACTTCCGCAAGCTTTCCGACGAACCAGTCGAACCAGGCTTCGCCGCCTTCGCGCATCCAATCCGCCCACGAAAAAAGCGTCCGGAACTCAGTGATCCTGAGTTCTTTCAAGGCTCGCACGGCCTGTTCCACTTCCGCATAGTCTTCGAATGCGAACCATTGGGCGAGGCCGGGCATTTTTTCATTTATATTTCTTGAAGCCGATTCTTTCATAGATGCTCAGGATGCCGGCAAGACACGGTAATCATTTCCAGCCTTATCCGGCTTCAAGGTACATACATTATGAAGCCGATATTGTCGACTATTCCGCGGAAATACTGGGCATATGCTTCAGCTGTCCTTATCATTTTTCTTATTCTCATTCTCGCGCTCGCTGCTGGATGGAAATCAGATGGTCGGCTTGGAGATGCTTCGATTCCAAATGCTATTCCGCCAGTGTCGACTTCAAGCACTGCCTCAGCCTTATCTTCGGTTTCATCAGGAACTCCGATCGTTGCTGCTCGGAATACTATTGCCGGTACTGGCGCAAATGTCCGCATCGATCTTGCGAAGCAATTCAAGATCTGGACAGGGGAAAGCACAGCTGAAAAATCAGCTCGAACTGAATACGGAAAAATCGTCACGAGCGCAGGCGTCGGCGGAAGCGCGGCATTCCAAGCCGAACCGGATCAGTGGCATTCGGGCAGCATCAATTTCGAAAACATGCCGGATGTTTATCGGCAGAGCTTGAGCAAGTATGACTTCATCCAGATGTCGGTGAAGGTCGCTCCTCTCAACGGGAAATCCCTGCCTCAGAATCCGCGCGCGGTATTTTCAATATACGCTTGGCCGAATACGAGCGCGAGCGTGCCGATCGAGAAATATGCAGATGGCGGCACGCTCTCATCTGAATTCAGGACTGTGCGCATTCCGACGGACGCGCTCGCTGTTGCTGGAGGCTTCGACCTTTCGAGTCTCGAATTCATGTACTTCGGAATTCCGACGGGCACAGACCCAGCGTATGTCATCATCGTCGACGATATATATGCAGTGAAGAGCGGCTCGAACGACATTGTGAAAGCGCAGGCGATATCCGATCGTGTGATCAAGCTCTCGCTCAAGAGCCGATATGATATGAAATCCGTGCTCGATGCGAGTCAGTATGTTCTCAGGGGTGCGGACAGACAGGCGAAATCTCCGGTGAAAATCGGCCGCCAGATCGTGCCGAGCGGTTTCGAAGGCTCGACCGGCGGCTCATATGGCCTGTCGAATGCGCCGATGGTCGAGCCGATTCTCTATCTCGTGTTCGATGCGCCGTTCGTCGATAAGGCAGTTTACACGCTCACCGTCAAAAATATCCCCGACACGATCGGCAATAATTTCCAACAGCCGAAGGATATCTCTTTCACCTACGACGATGACTCAGTGACTGGATCAGTCCAAGCGAATCAGGTCGGCTATCTGCCGGTCTCGCCGAAATTCGCCTATGTCGGAAATTATCTCGGCGATGCGGGAGCTTTGCCGGGCACGCCTGCGTCATGCGATATCATGAACGCGAGCGGCACGAAGACGAAGGTCGCCTCGTTTCCGCTTGAGCATCGCGGACTCGACGCGCAGCTCTCCGGCAACGATATCTACAGCTGCGACTTTTCGAGCGTGACTGCGCCCGGCACATATTATGTCTCTGTGCCGGGCTTCGGACGCTCGTATGATTTCAAGATTGCGGATGATGTGTACGCGGATGTCTTCAGGAAACTATCGGATTTCTATTACAACCAGCGGGCAGATATCGCGATCGAGAATGGCCAATGGTCTCGGCCTGCCGGCACGCTTGCAAGCGATCAGAAGGCGCAGCTCCATGCGGCGAATTATGTGAAAAACGATTTCAACCCGCTTGCGCTTTCAGAGTCTGGCTATCCGAAAAGCGCAACATATGACATGACCGGCGGCTGGTATGACGCGGGGGATTATGGAAAGTATGTGCTGCCCGCATCAGCGCCGATCAACGAGCTGCTCTTCGCATATGAACTCTACCCGCAGAAATTCCAGGACGGACAAGCCGATCTTCCTGCAGGTGAAAAATCCGATGGCATTCCCGACATTCTCAATGAAGTGAAATACGAGATGGATTGGTTTCAGAAAATGCAGGCAAGCGGAGGCGAGCAGGACGGAGGAGTCTTCGACCGGCTTACTTCGCAGGATTGGGAAATAAGCCCATACGACATCCATACTCGGTATCTCGCGCCGATCTCGACGCATGCGACTGCGGTGTATGCCGCAGCTACGGCGCAGGCTGCAAGAGTTTTCAAATCGGACTCAGCTTTCGAAAGAAAATATCCCGGATACGCTGATGATCTGCTCGTCAAAGCAAAGAAAGCCTGGGCATATCTTGCAGCGCACCCGATACCTCAGCCTGCGAACGGAACCGATGTCCACGGACTCGGCATCGGCGGCGGAGACTATCAGGATACGTCGAATACGAATTGCCGCGATGATAAGGCGACACCAGGCTTGGCGAATTGTCCGTATTCGGATGTCGACAATCGAGCCTGGGCAGCAGCCGAGCTCTACAAGACCACCGGCGATCAGCAGTATCATGATGCTTTCAAAAAATACTGGAGCCAGACCGAACCGTTCTGGGGCCTCTACAATAATTTCATATTTCACAATCCGAAGGCATCGCTTGCATACGTGACCATGCATCAATATCCGACCGACCCGGCTATCGTTTCAGCCATCAAGGACGCATATCGAACGATCGCCGATGAAGAAGTCGGCTACACGAACAGCGGCAAGTACCGCGTCGGCTACCGCATGGACGTGCCATCATATATCGGCTGGGGAGCTTTTGCTCAGAGCGCAGCGAAGGCAAGCGATCTCATCAAGGCGTACGTCATCCTCGGCGATGCGAAATATCTTGATGCTGCAAAGATCAATCTCGACGCGGAGCTCGGCGCAAATCCGCAGTCGATGAGTTACATCACCGGCGTCGGCTCAGCATATCCGCAGACTCCGCTTCATCTCACATCGATCTGGCTCCGGCAGAATTCCGGCGCCAAAGCCGCGCTGCCAGGCATCGCCGTCTTCGGCCCTCATTATCGGGCGAATGAAGGGAATCCATACAATGCCGCCGTGCAAAGCGATGCGAATATCTATCCGTCATTCCATTCTGGCTCATATCCGCTCTTGCGCCGATATTTCGACATCAGCGCAATCGTCGAGCAGAGCGAATTCGGCATCAATACGAATGCGCCGATCCTCGCGGCGTTCGCATACTTTTCGAAATAAGATATTTTGACGCACGAAAACCTGCAGCATTGCTGCTGCAGGTCGTGATGTCAGATTCGGAAACCTTTCAGTTCGAATTTCTCGACAGAACTTTTGCTTTCGAGTTCACGCATAGGTCATGCGCGAATTTCTCGACAGGCGTCAGGTCATATGCGGCTATGAGCCACAGCACTCCATATGCGATCCCGATGACCAGCGGATCTTTTTCCGGGATGCCTTTGATCTTCCAGGAATCATGCGGCGCATCAGCGACGATGAGGATCTGCTCGAAACGGGGCATGCCGAGCGGAGCCTCAAGATAGCCGACGATCGTCTCGCGGACGCAATCAGGCATGACGCCGCGATATTGCGCAGCGAGTTCGACTTGGGTGAACCGCTTCGCGTCGCAGTAATTCCTCAGGCTGTCCTTGAGATTCTGATCGAGATAGTGCTCGGCCATGATCTTCGGGATCGCCGGATATGCGGTGAGGGCCGGTCCTCCGTTGACTCCATGCTTCACGAATTTGAGCGTCGTCGTTTCGCACTCGAGATTGAATATTGAAAATGCAGGAAAACCTGCGCGAGTCTTCCATGAGAGGAATGAGGGATCGATCGTGGGGAGATCGAATTCCGCAGCGTGCTCATATCGGGCGATTTCCCGATTGAGCCCTACGATGTATGGGCTGAGGTCTCTCTTGAGCTGCGCTTCAAGGGGAAGGGCTCGTCTTGCTGTGCTTGCCATCGCATCCTTGGTTATGCGAAGGTGATCGAGCCTGTTTGAGAACAGCTGCTTCTCTGTGAGGCGGCATGCCGTGAGGGCAGCCGTCGGAACGAATTCGCCGACACTGAGGAACCGATTCCCGAGCCGGACTCCGCTGATCGTGCTGACTGGCGTTTTAGTTGTCATAGAGCTAACCTGCCTTTCTGGTTGGAAGAATGTTTTCTTGAATCATCCTCCTGCTATAAGTATACGCCCGTACAAAGCGTATACAATCGCAAAGGTGCATAACTTGTGCATTCCATGGCTCTATTTTGACTTCACCTATCTTAGGTGCTTTAATTGATTTATGAAAAAATCAATCTGGGCGATAATCGCGATCGTAATCATCATTATTCTCTTGGTCCTTGTTTCGAAAAATAATGGTAAGCAAGCTATTTCAAGCCAGCCAATCAAGATCGGAGCCGTCTTCGCCCTAACTGGATACGGTGCCAATTGGGCAGAAAATAATCGCGACGCTGCTCAGCTCGCCGTCAAAGAAATAAATGCTTCAGGAGGAGTGCTTGGCCGCCAGCTCGAACTCGATGTTCAGGACAATGCATCGACTCAGAAAGGAACGGTCGAAGCTGCAAACAAGCTTCTTTCGCAAGAAGGTGTGAAGTTTATTCTCACCGGTTGGGCAGAGCATACTGAGCCGATGCTCGCTCTTTTCGATCAGAATAAAGCGGTCGGTGTCGGAGTTTCAACAGGCAATCCTTCGCTCAGCGAGAAGAATCAGTACTTCTTCAATGTCTGGCCTCGGGATGCATTCCTTACAAATGCTTCAGTCAATTATATGAAATCGAAAGGCTACAAGAAGGTCGCGATTTTCAATACGATCGGCAGCTGGGAAAACAGCGTGATCTCTGTGATCAGCAGCCAGATCGCTCAAGCTGGATTGGTAACTGCCGACACTGAAGCGGTAGATCCAACTTCAAAAGACTACAAGACTCAGATCGCCAAGATCAAGGCGTCGAATCCTGATATTATTTATATCCAGGCTCTTGAACCGAATGCTGGATTGTTTGTTCGACAGGCAAGACAACTCAGACTCAATGTTCCGGTGATGTATGGCACTTCGCTTGATCCTGAAATGATTACGGCTGCCGGTGGAATCAATGTTTTGGAAGGCACAGTATATCCGATCTACAAGGCTCCCGCAGAAAGCTTCCAGAAAGCATTCCAGGCCGCGTATAATCGCCCAGCCGGAGTCTCAGCTGATACTGCATATGACGCTGTCGCCGTGCTTGCGCAGGCAATCAAGAATGCTGGAAGCGATGATGTCGAAAAGGTCCGTGCAGAACTCTCGAAGACGAAGGATTTTGCAGGAGTCTCAGGAAATATCACATTCGATCAGACCAGAAATCGCGGAGGGGCTGACGTCGTGCTTATGATCGTCAAGAACGGCAAGCAGATTCCGCTCGTCAAATAAATCCTGATGAAAATATACTTTGCAGGCTCGATCAGGGGCGGCCGGGACGATCGAGAGATCTACTTTTCAATCATTAAGGAATTGGGAAAATACGGAACGGTTCTGACCGAGCACATCGGGGCGATCGATCTCGATGCCGCCGGCGAGCGCGGCATGACTGACATGCAGATCTTTGAACGCGATATGGCGTGGGTCCGCGAATCCGATGTGGTCGTCGCAGAAGTGACGACTGCAAGCCTCGGCGTCGGTTACGAGCTCGGTCAGGCGCAAGCTATGGGAAAACCGGTCATCTGCCTCTATCGGAAGATGGAAGGCAAGTTGCTTTCAGCCATGTTTACCGGCAATTCCTACATGCAGATTTTCCAATACATGAATCTCGAAGATGCTGCCAAGATAGTGGCCGATCGAAAAGAACTCCGGTAATTTCATGCTAAAATCACCACTATGAAAAATCTCCCTGAAACAGTCCTGCCGATCATGCGCCGAACGCGAGAGCTGCTTATGCCGCATTGGGGCAAGGTCGAGGCGATCCGTCAGAAGGACGAATCGGCTCATAATGTCGTCACGAAGCTCGATGAGGAAATCGAGGAATATCTCACTCGAGAACTCAGGGCGGCATATCCTGAGATTCCATTCGTCGGAGAGGAGGGCGGAGGAGATCGCGCTGCTGAGACATTCTGGCTCGCGGATCCGATCGACGGCACGGCGCATTTCATTCGGGGCACGGCATTCTGCACGACGATGCTCGCGCTCATCGACCGAGGGCAGGTCGTTTTCGGCGTCATCTATGATTTCGTCGGCGATGTCATGTATCATGCGGAACTCGGCAAGGGCGCATTCAAGAATGGCGAGCGGATGCATGTGAGCGGCAGGCCGGTCGAGAGCTCGTATGCTGCCTGGGAATCGCATCTCGATAAGCCGGAAAATCTGGAGAGATATCTGAAGCTCCGCGAGATCAGCATTCTTTTCAAGACGATTTCTTCCGGGTACGAACATATCTTGGTTGCTCAAGGGCAGCTTGAAGGCCGCATCTGCTTCGATCCGCATGGCAAGGATTATGACTACGCTCCCGGCACGCTCCTCATCTCAGAAGCGGGCGGCATCGTGGCCAATATCGGCAAGAGCGAATATGATTACCGCAACACGGATTATATCGCTGCGAATCCGGCGCTTTTCGAGAAACTTACGGAAGGACCGGATGCATTGTTTCCGATTTCAAAATAAGCAAATTCGTAATATACTATCGGTCCATGAAAATACTTTTTGTCCGTCACGGAAAGACGAAGTCGAATGCGCTCGGCCGCGTCATGAGCAGATCGAATGACGAGTCGCTCAGCGAAGAAGGGTTGGCAGTCGTACAGCAGGTCGTATCGGAGAGCCCGATTGAATTCGACGTACTCTACTCATCGCCTTTGAAGCGGACGCATGAGACTGCATTGGAATTCTCGAAGAAGTACGCCAAGACAGTCGCGCTCCATGACGCGATCCTCGAGCAGGATTTCGGATCGCTCTCGAACAAGACTTGGGAAGAAATCAACGAGATAACGAAGGGCGAAGTGACGCATGCGCTCTGGCAGACGATCGAGGAGATCGATTTCAGCGCATACGGCGGCGAGACCAAGGAAGATGTTCGCAGCAGGCTCGCTTCATTCATCGGACATGTGAAGCAACAGCACGCTGGATCTGTACCGTTAGTCGTCACGCATGGCGGAGTATTGCGGGTCATGTACGCCCTGTATCCGAATCATGCGCCGAAAAGCATCGGGAATGTTTCGATACATGAGTTTGAAGTTTAGTCTTTATTGGACTTATTTTGCGAATACGGATTAGTGGTATATTATTGGCATATGAAATCAGTCACCCTCTGCGCAAGCAATCGTTTCTCGAAGCAAGCCGAGTCGTTCATAGCTGAACTCCGCAAGCATGGGGTGGTTGTCTACTCACCGCATTTTTACACTGCAAATTATGGCGGTCTCGCGAAAGTCGAAGGCCATAACAAGAAATTCATCGCGATGGGTCTTACGCTCGATCATTTCAGCAAGATCAGGAGAGGCGATGTTGTTTTCATTTATAACGAAGACGGATACAGCGGCAACAGCGTGACCTTGGAAATCGGATTCGCGACCGCGCTCGACAAGCCGATATATGCGCTGTCGAATAAAGATGAGGAAGCATGCCGCGATATCTTGTTTGCCGGATACGCAGCGACTCCTGAGGAATTGATTCAGGTTCTCCAGTAATATCATCAAAACTATGGCAAAAACCTGTGATTATACGAGCGTCGGAATGATTGTCCGCAAAGGCGGGAAGATACTGCTCATCGAGCGTGCGAATTTTCCGAAGGGTTTTGCTGCTCCAGCTGGTCATGTCGATGGCGACGCTACGTATGAGGATGCAGCGCGAAGAGAACTCGAAGAAGAGGTCGGACTCAAGACTGATGAATTGAAATTAGTCGCTGAAGGAAAGAGGAATAATCCATGCAAGCGCGAGGGCGGCTCATGGCATCATTGGAAGGTATATCAGGTCGAAGCTGCTGGAGATGTGCATCGCAGTCTCGAGGAAACGAAGCAAGTGAATTGGTACACGATCGAGCAGATCAATGCTTTCGCTCAGAAAACTGAGAAATACGTGCGCGGCGAGATCGCTGAAGATGCTTGGAATGCCGCTCCGGGATTGGAGCCGATCTGGTACGATTGGTTCAAGGAATTGCAGATTATCTGAAATGATTTATTTTCAATCAAAGCCATGAAAATATACGTACTCGGCAGCAATGCGTTCATACAAGAAATGGTGGAGTGCAGAGATAAGCTTCGCGAACTCGGATATGACGGATGGATTCATCCTGAATATGAGCTCATGGCGAAAGGCTTGGGCGACAAGGTTAAGGCCGAGCGTGCGGCGAGAGGGGAGCATGCTGCGATCAAGCGCGAGAATAATTATCTGAAAGTCCACTACGCGCATATCCTCGAAAGCGATGCGGTTCTCTTCGTCAATCTCGAAAAAAATGGCAAGAAGAATTATATCGGAGGAAATGTGCTCATCGAAATGGGGCAGGCGTACGTGAACGACAAAAAGATATTCCTGCTGACCGAGATCCCGACATACATGCCGTATGCCGATGAGATAGAAGCGATGGATCCCGTGTGCCTTCATGGAGATCTGGCGAATATCGAAAGAGTATAGGCTGCTATTTTTTGCAATTTCCGCGCCGCTAGGCTACTATTTCCTCGGAAAGGATCTACTCAAAAAAATATGAAAACGTTACCTGTAGGCTCAACTATCGGGATTGTTGGCGGTGGGCAGCTCGGTCGAATGACACGAGCTGCGGCATCCGAATTGGGGTTCAAAACTCTCATTCTGAGCAATAACAAAGACGGCTGCGCATTCAATGACGGGTCGAGGCACATCATCGCTCCGTATGACGATGATGGCGCGCTCGAGACCTTCGTCAGGCAATGTTCGGTCATTACGATCGAATTCGAGAGCCTACCTCCGTCGATCTTCGATGCGGTGCACGAGATCGGACAGGGGAAGGTTCCGATGTACCCGAGCAGGATCGCTTTGGAAACATCTCAAAATCGTCGTCGCGAGAAGATGATGGCATAGTCGCTCCGTATTCCGGTTCCGAAATTCTGGACATTCGATAAGTCCAAGGATCTCGATCAGGAAGTCGAGTTTCCGGTCATCATTAAAACCGCTGAAGGCGGGTATGACGGCAAAGGTCAGGGCCGCGCGGAGAATATCGAAAAGCTCCGCGAGCTTTGGAAAGGATTCGGATCTGTTCCGTGCGTCTGCGAAGAGGTGGTCGACTATGACTTCGAGTTCTCAGTCATCCTTGCGAGGAACGAGCTCGGAGAAATGGTCTGTTATCCGCCGTGTCGCAATGTGCACAAAGGCGGGATTCTGAGAGAAACCTTCTGGCCGTTGAGCAATGGCAAAGACATCGACCGCAGGTTCTCTGAAGAAGAAGCGTTCAAATGTACGAAAAAGATCGCGGAGCATCTCAATGTCGTAGGGCTTCTCACGGTGGAGTTCTTCTTCACGAAAGATGGAAGAATCCTCTTCAATGAAATCGCTCCGCGTGCTCACAATTCAGGCCATGTCACCATGGGCGGAGCAGCATACACGAGCCAGTTCGAACAGCATATCCGCAGCATCTGCGGCATGCCGTTCGGAAGCACGGAACCGAGAAATGGTGGCGGGCACATGATCAACATCCTCGGAAACGGCGACCTGTATGATGCGGAGATTCAAGTCCCTCATTCGAAGGTCCATTGGTACGGCAAGGTTCCTCGAGGCGATGAGCATCAGAAGCTCGGCCATATCGTGCGGACGAATTGGTAAAATCGATGAAAAAGCTGAAAACGAAAGCGCGGGATTCAATATCCCGCGCTTGTTTATTTATAGATATATCGCGGCGGGATTAGCGCGACTTTTTCGAAGCGCTCTTCACTTTGAGCTTGCGTCCGGCTTTCTTTGCCTGAGTCTTCGCTGTCCGCTTCGTCGTACCTGAGATCTGTCCCCAGTATCCTTTCAGGCGCCGCGTGAGCGCTTCCATCTCTTCGTCGGTGATCCTCGAGAGCGCCTTTCCTTCGGTCCTGTATGTGGCGAGGACTGAGTCGACGATCTGATTGTACACGGGTTCGGTGACCTCCTTTGCCGCTTCGAGCTTCTCGATGATCTCGCCCTTCGCTCGAATCATCCAGCCTTTGAGGTTCTTCTGATGGCGCTTGCCTTCAGGGCCGAAAAGATAGTATGAAGCTGCTCCAAGCGCCGCGACTCCTGCGCCGATCGCCACCATCGTTCCTGTCGATATCGAATCCTGTTTCTTTTCCATATGTGTTGTATTTGAATGCATTATTCCGCTATTGATAAAATTGCTCCGCTGTCATTTCCTCCGAGCCTTCGTCGTCAGGAGGCGGAAGACGGCGCTGCTCCGCACATCATCGATCAGATCCTGCGTCGTGTCGCCGATCGAATCGACGTTCATCTCGATCTTGTCGATGAGCTTCGTGAAAGATCTCATCGCCTTGATCCCATATGAAATTGCGACGCCGATCAAGACAGCCAGGACGATGAATCCGAGCGAAGAGATGAAGAAGAATATCTGCGATTGCATGAGCTGGTCCATGAGTTTATTATTTTATGCTGCGTCTATTATGCCGTTCCAGCCCGATATATATTTCCAGGCATTTGTTATAATACCACATATGAAACTACCGACTATCGAAGAGGCTCATGCACTGCTCGATCAGCATGTCGCAGACGAATATCAGCGCCATCATGCGCGGATGGTCGCGACGGCGATGCTCGGCTATGCCAAGAAATTCGGCGAGGATGAGCAGGGTCAGCTGCTCTGGTATGTGACCGGCTTGCTCCACGATGTCGATTTCGACAAGCATCCCGAAACCCATCCGGCTCAGTCCCTCGGCTGGTTCAAGGAATGGGGATATCCCGATGAACTCATCCATGCAGTCGAGGCGCATGCCTACGGCTACAACGGCTTCACGACATTGCCGCAGACGAAGCTCGCCGCTGCGCTCATGGCCTGCGACGAGATGTCTGGGATTTTCTATGCCTACAAAAAGATGAATCCGGTGCCGTACGCGCAGATGAAGGCGAGTTCAGTCAAGAAGAAATTTGCAACACCGACTTTCGCTTCGCGCATTGAGCGCCCGGTCATCGTCCGCGGCTGCGAAGCGCTCGGGGTGACCGTCGATGAGCATATCGCGAACCTGGTCAGCTTTTTTGCTGAGCTGGAATAAAAAAACCGCCTTGGATACGGATGCGGGAGCATCTGTATCTTCGGCGGTCTTTGATGACGAAGCCCGCTAATTGAAGATCGCGGTGATCTTTTCACCGGGGAACTTCGTTCGGAGAACTCCGAGGATGCGATCTTTGAATACATGACCGTCGTGGCTTCCTGCAATCCATGTATTCTCGACTTTTTTCCATCCATCCGCATCCGGATGAAGGCTTACGTGGGCCACCAGAATTCCGGTATCGAAGATGACCATCGATTGTCCTGAATCAAAGAGGCTCTTCAGCTCGGGAACCGGAGGAAGCACCTCGTGGCTTCGAAGCTTCTTCTGACCAGCGATGCTCGCAAGCGCAGCCATGACGTCCAGCGATGGGTCATCATTGTCTGCGGCAATTATGAACTTGTGATTGAGCGTTGTCATATGTTTCGTTATTCGATTGTGGAAGGAACTAATGCACCAAAGAAGAAGACCAGCCTCGTCGGCTGGTCTTCTTGCTCTAGCTGGTTTCAGCAAAGCTCAAAAATCAACCGTTGAGGCTGCTTGTGCGCTTCGACTTGTTTGTTGACTGAAACCGTGTCATTGAGAATGAGTCTAGCACGGGTTATTTCAGCCTGCAAGTGCGCAATATGCTACAATCCTCGCATGAATATCGCTATCGTCGGCGGACAGGGAAAGATGGGAATGCTCGTCGAGCGGCTGCTTGCCAAGCATGGCATGCAGGCTTTTCCTGTCGGCAGAAAGACGGCAGATATCGACGACGTCATCAAGAAATGCGACGTGGTGATCTTCTCGATTCCTTCGGCAGCGTTCGCAGATCTCGGAAGTCTCATCGACGAGAAATTGCTGAAAGGCAAATTGCTCATCGATCTCTCATCGCAAGTGCTCAGCCAGGCAGAAAAGCTCGCATCGCTCTCGGATTCGATCGGTTTCATCCATTTCCTTTTCGGTCCTGACATCCAGAATATCAAGAATCAGAATGTCATCGTCTCGGCCGACCTTTCCGATGCGCGCTTTGCTGAAATTGTCAGCATACTGAAAAAAGAAGGCGCGAATGTGAACGCATCATCCGCCGAGCATCACGACTACATGATGGGACTCGTCCAGGCGCTTTCCCAATTCAGCTCGATCTCGCTTGCGAAGACCGTTTCGGAATCGAAGACGAGCAAGAAGGAGCTCGACGATTTCTCATCGATCACATTCTCGCTCAACGCCTCTGCCATCTCGCGGATCGTGAAGCAGGATGCGCAGCTTTGGGCGGCGATCCAGTTTCATAATGCCTTTTTCACCGACATCCTCGATGCGCATGTCCGCACTATCGAGTCGCTGAAGAAATTTGTCGCTGAAAAGGACTATGAAGGATTCAAGAAGATGTTCGAGACCGTCGCGGCATTCTGGAAAGATGAAAGAGAAAGCATCGCAGTCGCAGAAGAAACGACAAGAGAAACGAGCAGAGGAGCGAACAGGGAGACAGGCGCTGGCGTGCTCGGACCGAAGGGCTCATATTCTGAGGAGGCAAGCTTGAAATACGATCCGAAAGCCGAGCCGATCTTCTTCGACAGCATCGCCGAGATCATCAGCGCTCTTGCGGCGGGCAGCATCAGCAAGGCAATCCTTCCGATGGAGAATTCAATCCAAGGCACTATCCTCGAGACGCTTGATGGCATTTACTATAACGATCTCAAGATTTCAGACGAAATCACTGTCGATATCCATCATTCGATCGCAGGCATCGACCGGAAGCTCGCTGCCGAAGACGTACGCTCCATCTATTCGCATCCGCAGTCGCTCGGGCAGTGCGCAGCATATATCCGAAAGCACTATCCGCACGCGAAGCTCGTCCTCACGCCGAGCAATCCGGCTGCGTTCAAGAAGATCCGAGATGAAGGCCTGACCGATGCGCTCGCCATCGGCCCGAGAATCTGCGCAGATATCTACGGACTCTCGATCATCGAAGAGGATATCCAGGATACGATGAACAACCAGACGCTCTTTGTCGCTGTTTCGAAAAAGCCGTCCGATCGGATGCTTCAGAGCTCGCTCCTCGTCATCGATCCGAAAGAGAATCGGCCAGGATTGCTTCATGATGTGCTCGGCATTTTCAAGGACGCAGATATCAATCTCATGAAGCTCGAGTCTCGGCCTTCGCGCAGCAAGCTCGGCACGTATATCTTCTATCTGAAGGCGGATATTGCGCAGAAAGACGTGAAATTCGCAGGCATCCTGCAGCAGCTGCAGCAATTCGGCAAAGTAACCGTATTAACCGCATAAAAAACCATATGAATCTCAAAAGAGCCCGTGCAAAGATCGACAAAGCCGACACGAAGATGCTCAAGGCGATTTCAAAGCGCATGAAAGTCATTCCATTCGTCGCCGAATACAAGAAAGCGAACGGCATAGCCCGCTACCAGCCTGACCGCGAGAATATCGTCATCGAAAGCCGCAAGAAGATCGCCGAAGGATTCTCCATGAACCCGGATCTCGCAGAAAAGATCATGAAGCTCATCATCGAAGACGCGCATCGGATCGAGAAGGAAATCCTCGGCGAGTAGGCCAAGCCCCTGTGGTATACTATTCGCATATTATCTAAGATAAAAACATATGTCATTAACTGCAGGAGTCGGCGTTGCGTATGATGAGGATTCATTCGTTTCAGGTGCTACCGCATGTCAGGATGCGATAGGACATCTCAAAGGCGCGAAGGCAGAGGCAATCATCGTATTCTCATCGGTGAAATACAATCAGCAGGACATGCTCAAGGGCGTGCGCTCAGTGAGCGGTCAGACGCTTCTCGTCGGATCATCGACGGCCGGCGAGATCATCACTGACGGACCTGTGAAGCGGAATTCCGTCGTCGTCATGGCACTCGCTTCCGAGACGGTCAAATTCTACGCAGCAGTCGGCAAGCCTGTTTCAGCAGGGCCTCGAGCGGCAGGAAAGGCAGCAGCAGAAGAAGTGAAGAAGCTCGCAGGCGAAAACCTGAAGACATTCATGATGCTTCCTGATGTGCTCAAGGGCAACGGCGCAGATATCGTCCGCGGCGTCCTCGATGCGCTCGGCCAGCATTTCCCAGTCGTCGGCGGAGCTTCGGGCGATGATTTCCAATTCAAGCAGACATACCAATATCTCAATGATCAGGTCTACTCCGACTCTGTCGTCGGCCTCGGTCTCACTGGAGAATTCAAGATCGGCATCGGCGTGAAGCACGGCTGGATACCTGTCGGCGCAGCGATGACTGCGACGAAATCAGAGGGCGGCGTTCTCCATGAAGTGAATGGTCGGCCAGCGATCTCCATCTACGAGGATTATTTCGGCGAAAAGGAAGCTGCTATCCTGAAGACCGAGACTCTCGCGCGGCTCGCGATCACGTATCCGATCGGCCTCAAGCAGGAGGGCAGCGACGAGCTCCTCATCAGAGATCCTATTTCAGTGGACAAGAACGGATCGATCACTTGCGCAGCCGAGATTCCGCAAGGCTCTGAGATCCGTCTCATGATCGGCAGCGTCGAAGAAGCAGTGAAGGTCGCGCGACAGGCTGCTCAGACAGCGATCAGCCAGCTTGATGGCGCAACTCCGCAGGCTATCATCATTTTCAATTGCATCGCTCGAAACAAGCTCTTCGGAGATCGATCCGGCGAAGAGATCACTGCGATCCAGGAGATCCTCGGCCGAGACGTGCCGCTCATCGGCTTCTATACCTATGGCGAACAGGCGCCCCTCGGCGGCGAAGTCCGCAATATCGAGAAGTGCAATCCCGCATTCCATAATGAAACGGTCGTCATCGCAGCACTCGCTTAGTCAGCATAATCATCAATTGCACGTACATGTCAGATAATGTCGCAGAATTGCAGGCGCAGCTCACGGAAGCAAGGGCGAAGCTCGAGCGCATGGTGAAGGAGCAGGAAGATTCCGGCAAGATGCTCATTCGCCGCGATCTCGCGCTTTCCCGCGCGAACGATCAGCTCCAGGCGCTCGACAAGGCCAAGTCGGAATTCATCTCGATCGCTGCGCATCAGATGCGTACGCCGCTTTCTGCGATCAAATGGATCCTGCACATGACGCTCAATCTCGAATTCGTCGATGAGAAAGAGCGCCTTGAATTCACGAAGAAAGCCTTCGAGAGCACCGAGCGCATGATCAGCCTCGTGAACGATCTCCTCGAAGTCGACCATATCCAGTCGGGAAGAGAGCATTATATCTTCACCGATGTCGACATATCTGCGCTCATCGAGTCAGTCATCTCCGATATCAAGCCTGAGGCGGAGAAGCATCACCTCAAGGTTTTCCTCAATCTCGAGAAGAATTCCATCGTCCGCGGAGACGCTGAGAAATTCCGAGCCCTTTTCCAGAATCTCATCGAGAACTCGGTGAAATATACGGCGGAAAGCGGAAACATCTCGGTGAAATCCGAGATAGAAGGCAATTTCCTGAAAACCACGATCGAAGACAGCGGCATCGGCATTCCTCGCGAGCAGCAGATCCGCGTATTCACCAAATTCTTCCGCGCCGACAATGCCCTCAAGGTCGAGACGGTCGGCTCCGGCCTGGGCCTCTTCATCGCGAAGCAGGTCATCGAGCGCCATGGCGGCAAGATCTGGTTCGAAAGCACTGAAGGAAAGGGGACCAAGTTCTACGTCCTGCTGCCGATCACTCCACAAGCGCAATAAGTGTGGTACTATTAGCATTATATTTTTATGGCAAAAATCCTTATTATCGAAGATGATGCTTTCCTCGGAGAGATTCTCATTCAGAAGCTCAACTCAGCAGGCTATACGGTCGAGATTGAGCGTGACGGAGATTCCGGCCTGAAAAAGATCCAGGAATGGAAGCCGGAGCTCGTGCTGCTCGACTTCGTCCTTCCTCGCAAGAACGGACTTGAAATCCTCATGGATAAGAAGCAGGATCCGTCGATCGCGAAGATTCCGGTCATCATGCTCACGAACTCGCTCCATCCGATCGAGGGAACTGAGATCGCGGCTTTCGGAATCTCTGAGTTCCTCATCAAGGCGGAATTCACGCCCGATGAGATCCTGCGAAAGGTGAAGGCTGTCCTCGAAAAGAACGCGACTCCCGAGAACGCAGATGCTGACAAGCGGCACGGAGTCCTTTCTGGCAAGAATATCCTTCTCGTCGAGGACGATACGTTCCTCAGCAGCATTCTTTCGAAGCGTCTCATGACTGTCGGAGCAAATGTCATCAACGTCGGAACAGGGGAAGATGCTCTCGCATATCTGAAGGATACGATGCCTGATATCGCGCTGCTCGACGTCCTGCTGCCCGGCATCAGCGGCTTCCAGGTGCTCGAATCCATCCGAAAAGAAGAGCGGACGAAGAATCTGAAAGTCATCGTCGTTTCGAATTTCAATCAGGCCGAAGACATCGAGAAGGCGAAGAAGATGGGATCGCAATTCATGGTCAAGGCCATGACCACTCCTGACGATATCGTGCATCAGATCGAAAAGATCTTCGCATAGAAGCAAAAAAAGCACCCTTTGCAGGGTGCTTTTTTTGCTTGGGCTATTCTATTACTGAGTCCGAACGCCGAATGATGTCGTGTAGGTCGCATCCGGAGTTCCTTGAGGAATCTTCACTTCTACGATGACCTGTACCTGCCGTCCTGCTGCAGCCGAATCCATGTCGGCATTGAGCGTGAGCGGAGCTGAGTACTGGCCGGCTGACTGAAGAATTATTGCGTCTGCGGAGCTTGCCTGTGCTGAAGAGATTCGCACATTGCTTGCTACTGGAACTGAGCTTGAGGTGTTCGTGCTTGAAGCCGAGATCATCCAGTCGTTGAATTTCATCGAGAGCTGGGTTTCATTCGCTGGCACGGTGATGTTGAAGATCCACTTCCATCCGTGCTCGAATGTGCCGTCTGCCGCAGCGATATCGCGGACAGAAGTTATCGAGTTGACTGCAAGCGACGTGGTCGCGGTCGATCCGCCGGTAGTTCCCGTGAGATCGCCGCCAGTGCTATCGGTACTCGTGCCTGTCGGATTGCCCGTACCTCCGGCTGGAGTCGATGTTCCTGTTCCGTCGACAGCGATAGTATTGCTGTCAGTGAATGCATTCGCAGTCACTGCTTCGCCTGATGGGCTTCGGAGCGTACAGCTTGCAGGGAGGCTGCCAGCTGAACGAGATTCGTCGCCATGCGCTACCGTGTAGATGAGCTTGTAGAAGCCGTCTGTGAGGTTCTGGAAGGTCGATGAGACGTCCTTGCCGTTGATTGTGCATGAACCGCCGAGGACGAGATCATTCTGACCGTTCGCCGCTTCGAAGTAGACAGCGAGCAAGTCACCGACGTTTAATGTGCCGAACGATGGCTGCGCAGTCATATTGATGATCGAAGGAGTCGATGTTCCTGCCGCTTCCGCATTCCATGCGAGATGCGGTCCGACTGCTACTGAGTTCCTGTCAGTGAATTCTGCGATGAGAGCTGTCTGATTCGTGGTACTGTTTCGGAATGAGCAATAGATCGGAACGAGTCCAGGGCTTCGGTGGATATCATTCGCGCCGACAGTGTAGGCGAGGCTGTAGCTGCCTGCTCCGTCATTGTGGAATGTTCCTGAAACATCGCGATTATTGATCGTACATGCGCCATTGAGTGCCCAGTTGCTGTCGTTGCCTCCTGCCTGGATGTGCACACTGAGCACGTCCCCGGTCTGGAGCCATCCGCTTGATGGGTTTGCAGTCACTGTCGCGCGTCCTGTCTGATTCGTCGTAGTTCCGTTTCCGCCGTTGTTATTGTCTGTCGGCGGGGTAGTCGTTCCTGTACCGCCTGGATTTGTGGTTGTGCCCGTTCCTCCGGTGTTCGGCGTAATGGTCACCGAGACCGTCTTCACCGCGCTCTCATTGCCTGACATGTCCTTCGCCTGCACGTGGAGATAGAATGTGCCGCTGCCGCTCGCGAGCGTCGCATGATTCAGGTTGTTGTACTCGCCGGTCGGAA
>JAQBRD010000034.1 GCA_028286665.1 Candidatus Tayloriibacteriota bacterium | reverse complement strand
GTAACTGTCGCCACTCCTGTTTGAAAATTGATCTTCATGGTTTATTTTTTATGCGTATTTCGCTCGCTGATCATATATGCCAGTACAAATGCGATGGTTGCACCGAAAAGTCCCATCGCGACATCCTTGAACGTATCCATTCGATATGTGAGGCCGGCTGAAGTGATCAGCGCAGGATATGTCAGTCCTGAATAGAATTCGAACATTTCCCAGAGAACCGCTGCGCAGAGCGTCGAAGACAGCACCCAGGCAAACATGCGGCCGAATGTCACGGGAAGCGCACGGAATGCGTTCTTTGCAAACCAGATCGCGCTCAAGCCGACCCATAATCCCCCGAGGAAATGCACCGGAATATCATAGTATGGAAATATATAGTACAAATGCCCGTATGTGCCGAGAAAATGGAATGCAGCAACCAATGCGAGGACGAGAAGCGCTGGAATGTATGTTTTAAAATTCATAATGTGCATGCGCATTATATCACGGCGTGAAACTGATCGCCCCAATCAAAAGCGCCTGCCGCCGGCTTCCGGCTGACAGACGCGCTTGATTGGTTACCGAAGTATACATACCTAGACAAGCTAGGTGGGTGATCTCAATGTCAGCACCAAGGTGCGACATGATATGAACTCGAAGTTCGTCGATCTCCCGTTATATGCGGTATAGGATTTATACTCCCGTAACCTAGTATCATTATACTCCCGTTATTTTCGATTTCAAGAGCGGACTATAGTGCGAAACTATTCCATAATTCCGTCGAGGTTGACATCGTACAGGATCTTCTCCTGGACAAGCGCGTATTTGAAAACTTCCTCCTGCTTGAACCAATGATTGATCTCGTCTTCGGCATCCTTCACCGAACTCGAGGCATGGACAAGGTTCCGGACAGCGCGCCCATCGTCATTCGAAGTCTTATATGAATCGATGACGAAATCTCCGCGGATAGTTCCTACGCCCGACGACAGAGGCTCGGTACTTCCGGTAATCTTCCTGACGATTTCGACCGCATGCATCCCCTGCCAGACCATGGCGACAACCGGTCCGCTCGTCAGGTATTTCTTGAGGATATCGAGGATCATATCGCCCGCGATGGCCGGATCCTCGTGGATAGGCGCATGGCCTTTCGCCTGCGCGCTCTTGATCGTCTTTTCCCCGACGAGGCGCTTCCATTCGGGATCTATCGTGTAATGCTTCTCGACGAGGTCGCTCGTCGGAAGCATCATCTTCATAGCGATGAGCTTGAGGCCGGTCCGTTCATATCTCTTGGTGATTTCGCCTATCAATCCCCTCTGGATGCCGTCCGGCTTGATGATGATGAGCGTGCGCTCGAATTTCGGATGCTGCTTTTCAGTATGGATCATGAATATAAATTATTATTTGAGCGTCTCTCGGACTTCGGCGAGCTTAACTTTGTCGTTGACTGCGAACTCCACCTTGCCGATGACCTTCAACGTCTCGATGGTCTTCTTCATATCTGCGAGCAAATCAGCATTGATCTTATTCTTCACTTCGATATAGAGCATCGCGAGCGAGACGAGCGCTCTGCCTTTCTCCTCATCGGAAAGCGGTTCGGAAACAGCTGCAGCGAGCAGCTTGCGGGCTTCCTCGGTCTTCCCTTCCTTCATGAGCTGGCTGAGAGATGTTGTATTTATCATGTGATGCTATTTTTTAACTGAAGACCTGAGCTTCCTGATAAGCTGGCTCGCGAGGATAACTCTCGCTTTATCTTCCTTCTTGCTCGATTTCTGAAGTTCTTTTATTGTTGCGCCGATCGTATCAACGACGAACGCTGTCGCCTTCTCCTTGCCCATCGAGCCTGCGCCTTCGGCATCGATCAACTCGCGGAGCGAGGTCTCGAGCTTTGTGAATGACTCTGAACCGAGTTCCATGTTCTTCACTTTTTCCGTAACTTGCTGATCGATATACAGCTCGACCTGCTCGTCGAGATGCGCCTCCACCACTTCCACATCGGTATCGTCGAAGTATTCGATGCCGGTTACCGAACCGATCCTGCTTTCTTCAAGCTTCTTGGCTGCAGCATTGAATCCTTCAATCCCGCCATTTTCAGAAAGATCCTGAATATGCTCACGTAATTTTTTCTGTGCGATTTCAGCCATCGATTCGCGGAGCTCTTCATGGACGAATATATCCTGCTTGATGCCCGCGAGGCGTCCTCGGAGATCGTGCAGCTCGATAAGCTTCTGAGCCTGGAGATTCTCGAATTCGTTTTCAGCCTTATTGAATTCCTCAACCAGTTCTGCCTGGCGCCCCCTGATAGCTTCTGCTGTCATGGGAATTCCGGCTGTCTGCTTCAGGTCGCGCTGCGCCATCCAGGCAGCATCACCTTCAGTCGGCTTTCCTGTGAGGACCGTCCAAGCGAAGCCGGAATTCATCTTCAATTTTCCAAGGAAGCCGGTGCCTTTCGAAGCAGCTTCAGCAAGTTCATGCTGGCTGTAGATCTGCCGCCATTTCTCATTGAAACCAGAGCTTTCTGCCAGTCCGTCGAGTTCATGCTGCGTCTGCTCGATCTGCTTCGGCAGCTCTCGATACAGATCGATCTGCTCCTTCATCTTGAGGAGATCGTTCGGGTTTTCGATCGCCTGCTTTTCCAGGAATGCATCGATATGCTCGAAATCTCCGTCGCTGAAGTCGATACCAGTCTCACCAGAAATCTCATTCCTGCATATATCCCTGAGCTCGTCGACCATCTGATTCTTCGTCTCAAAAAGATGGAATCGCTCATGCATTTCGTTCGAGCTCAATGCCTGCTCCTTCCCGTCTTCATATGAAGCAAGGAACTCTGCGAATCCGCCGACATCGAGAGCTTTCTCAGCATCGAATCCGTCGGTCGTCTCGGCGAACTGCCTCGCATTTTCTGCAGTGAGTCGACCAGCGCGAGACTCCTGCTTTTCAGGCTCATCGCCCGGATCCTCGAGTGCGGTTTCAGCCGCTCCGCCATGGCCGCCGTCTCCTCCGCCAGATGCATCAAGCGTCTCGACGAGATTCCCTTGCTCATCAACAACCCATTCTTCGTTCTCTCTCGCCTCAGCGTTCCCCGCTGAGACAGGAACCTTGGATTCAACCTTCTTCTTGAGCAAGATGCCGTTGCCTTCGCTATTGCGATCCGGAGTCGAGAGTGCGTCTTCTGGAGTGAATCTTCGTTCCATGATGTTCGTAGTTAATTGGTATGCAGACAGTATACCAAAAGCTACTTCTTCATGCTTGTGTACTTCGCCATGACTTCGGCTTCGACGATGGATCGATCTTTGCCGTATTTGAGATATGAAAGCTGCTTGACCGCTTCGACGATATCCTTATTTCCCTGCGGAGGCCGAGGAACTTCGATATTGAAAGGCTTGACCGGCTTTCCGTGCGCGAGCATCTTGATATATGCATTGTAGTTGTCGACGGACATGATGTCCTTGGCGGTGAATACCGGGGAGAACTGCTTCTCAAGATATTCCGCGTCTTCTGCGCCGACGCGGAACGCAGCGATCGAACCGACGTTGCCGAATACTGAGTCGCGGATGCCGTCTTCGAGCTGGGCGATGAACTGATGCGCGACCGAAAGCGAGAGCTTGTACTTGCGGGCTTCAGAGAGGATGGTCGAGATGGAATCCGTCGTGACATTCTGGAACTCGTCGATATAGAGATAGAACGGCGGAATACTGACAGGTTTGCCGTCAGCGCCTGTCTTGCCGAGAACATCCACGCGGGAAAGCGCAGCCATAAGGATCTTGCCGACGACGATGAGGCCGATGAGATTCGCATTGATGTCGCCAAGGCGCCCCTTCGAGAGATTGATGAGGAGGATCTTCTTCTGGTCCATGATCTCGCGGAAATTGAGCGACGACTGCTCCTGCGCGATGATCGGACGCATGATGTCGTTCGAAAGGAATACGTCGAACTTGCTCGTGATGTACGGCACGATATTGGCGAGCGACGCTTCGCCGCCGGCCTTGTCTGCCACCTCCCTCCAGAATTGGGTGACGATCGGATTCTTGCATTTGGCGAGCTTGCCTTCGCGGAAAGTCCTGTTCGCGAGCACTCGCGAGACATCGAGCAGCGTGTTTCCCGATTCAGGATCTTCCATGACGAGGAGCACCGCGTTCCTGAAATACTGCTCGAACATCGGACCGCCAGCGGTCTTCATGTCGAAGAGCTTGTTGAATATCGAAAGGAGCTCGTTCACGACGAATGTCTTCTGCTCAGGGAACCGTCGATCGTACTCGAGCATATTGAGTGCCATCGGACGATCGGTATATGAAGGGTCGAAATAGATGACGTCCTCGTATCGATGCTTCGGAATATATGAAAGAATATCCTGGATATCGGAACCGTGCGGATCGATCATGCAGACGCCTTCCCCATTGGCGATATCCTGCGCGATCATGTTCTTGAGGAATGTCGTCTTTCCGGTACCGGTCTGTCCGATGACATAGAGGTGGCGGAGGCGGTCCTCCGGAGTCATGAAGACCTTCGTCTCGGTGCCTCGATCGCGGTTCACGCCGAGGAGTACCGAGCCGTCGGAAGCGACTATGCTGTCCGAACCGGCAATGGCGCCGGGACGAGAGACCATCTGCGGCCGCGGCAGATCGAGCGGCGCAGGAGCTGTGCCGGCCTTCGCGACTTTGAGATGCGGCGACGACTTGATGACGGTCGCCGGGAAATGGATGAGGCTCGTGATCTCCTTGAGGTTCGCGAGGATGCGTCCGCGATCGGAGAAGAGCCTGAAGGTGAAGTCCTTGAGGACTTCCTTGAGCGCTGCTTTCGAGACCCGCTCGAATTTCAAGCTGTTTCCATGCGTGTTGTCGAACTGATTGAAAGCAGACTCCACATCGTCGAGGATCTGGCTCGCATCGGCCTCGGTCGCAGCCGATGCGATGATCCTGATATTCGTCGCGATCGTCGGCGCACTCAGCTTCACCTTGATGGCTTCCGTCGAGATCTCGTCGACATGATCCATCAGCTCCTTTCGCTTTTCCTCATCCTTGTCCTTCATCTCCTTCGTCTTCACGAGATTGGTCGCTCCCCTGAAGAATCCTTCGACGTATTTCAAAGCGCCTTCCGAATGCTTCGTGATGGCAGCATCGACCCTCTCTCCTTTCATGACGTCATCGAGCGTCTTCTTGAAGCGCTTCGTATGCTTGTCGCCCTGCGGCTGGCAGATGATCTGGATCGCAGCGCCTTCGCCGTGCGTATCGATTTTCGAGAAGCTGTTGAGGATCGCGTTGAGCGGGTCATGGTCGAACTGCTCGTAGGTCTTGAGCGGCCAGATGGCGTTCTTCGCATAGTGCGCATATGAGGCTACCGTTGCGCCCTTTTCATTGAATATATTGTAGTCATCGGATTTCTCGACGATCTTCGCATTATGGAAAATAGACAGCATCTGCTTCTCGAAGATGCTCTTCTTGCTGTTGTGCACCGCAACGTGGAATGAAAAATCGTCGCTGTGATTCGCGACTGCGAGCTCGATGGTGAAATAGCCGGTACCGCCCGTTGCTGATTGATCGTCGACCGAAAGCATGCCGGAGTAGAATTGTTCCATCGAAGAGATGACTTCCTTGAGCGCGCGCTCTTTCTCTTCATCCGTCTTTTCCGGCAGCGTCACTTCGAAGAGCGTCATGTTGAGCGCCTTGAATTCAGGATCCTTTTCGCTCATGCCTTCGATCTTGAAGCCGCCCTTCAGGTATCCGACGAGAAAACGCTCGAAATCATCCATGATATGCGGATCATTCATCTTCTCGACGACGCTCAGCGCGTTCTTGATTCCGTGCGTCTGCATGATGCCGAGGATCTCTGCCATTCTGCTGTCATGCTCTTCGGGAGTGAGCTGCAGGACGATCTCGGTCGTCTGCTCTTTCTGCATGGCGAAGTCCTTGTGCAGGACTTGCTCGCTCGGTGCCTGCTTGTATTCCCTGAGCGTCTCTCGCACCGCATCATGGCGGATCGATTCGGGACTCGAGGGAGCACCGCCGTTGCCGCCTGCTTTTTCCTGACGCGAAGTCTCGACTTCGCGTTCCTTCTCTGCGAGCTTCGCGCGGAGAAATGCCACCTCCTCTTCGGGAGTCTTCAGATGCTTCGATTCGTATGACGGAGCAAAGATTTCCATTGCTCTCTATAATATCACAAAATGCCGCAGCCGAGTTCTGCGCTATGCCGTCAAAATTTCAGCCCCTCCCTTCGTGATGAGGATCGTATGCTCGAAATGCGCAGAGGCTTTGCCGTCTTTCGTGAGATAGGTATAGCCGTCCTTATCGAGTTTGAGATGGCGCGTGCCGAGATTGAACATCGGCTCGATGGCGATGACCATGCCAGGCTTGAGCGTCACTCCCTTTCCCGCTTCGCCATAGTTCGGAACATACGGCTCTTCGTGGACGTCATAGCCGACGCCGTGCCCGCAGAGTTCTTCGACGATCCCGTAGCCCTTGCCGCCGGCAGCTCCGAGTCCGATGCGCTCTACGGCCTGACCGATATCTCCGGTCTTCTTGCCGCCCTTCGCAGCCTTGATGCCCGCCATGAGCGCAACCTTCGTCGTTTCGAGAAGCGCAGCTATTTCAGCTGAAATATTCCCCACGGGAACCGTGACGGCAGCGTCAGTGATGAGGCCGCCATGGATGAGACCGAGATCGAGGCTGACGATATCGCCTTCCTTGAGCATTCGGGAATGCTCATTCGGAATGCCGTGCACGACTTCATCATTGATTGAGACGCAAAGCGCAGCAGGAAAAGGTCGTTCCGCTCCGACCGGCTGGTAGTTCAGAAATGCCGCAGAGTCAGGCTTGCCGTTCGCGTCAGCGCCGAGAGCAATGAGCCGTCGCGCTTCATCCTCGAGTGCCTGCGTCGTCGCGCCAGGCTTCACCATAGCTGCCAGAGCACGGAGAATAGCCGCGTGGCGCTTGCCTCCCTCGCGGAGAATAGCTATGTCTTCCTTTGTCTTCAGGCGAATCATGAGAGCACTTTAGCATACGAAACGTGAAATTAGAACATGCATAAACGTAATAAAAACTGCGCCCGGATATTTCATCCGAGCGCGGCTTGCCGAAACCTTCAGCGGGCAAAAAAGACAGTACTTTTGATCTTGACCTCGCATTCGATTTCACGTATCTTCGAAATCCTCCTTTCCGCC
>JAQBRD010000024.1 GCA_028286665.1 Candidatus Tayloriibacteriota bacterium | reverse complement strand
GGCTTCTTCGCCGGATGCTTTCCTGCGAAGTACCATATATACGATCGCAGTCACCGCGATCGCGATGATGATGCTTCCGGCGATGTCGACGCCGTGATGGACGCCTGCTGCAATGCGCGCGAAGCCGACGATGAGCGTCAGCGCCCATGAGATGAAGCCGAGCTTCCTCGAGAATGGATACAGGATCGAAGATATCGCGGCGAGGAGCAGCGTATGGTCCGAAGGGAAGCCGTTGTCCGCAGCGTGCGGAATGAGCGGCGTGAAATTGCCGACGACGAACGGGCGGGGATTGTCGAAGAGGTGATTCGCGAGGATGCCGACGGCGAATGTCGCGACGAGCGAGATCGCGACGAACATGATGGTCTTCTTGTTCCTGTAGCTTTTTTCTTTCAGGAAATAGATCCCGGCGATGAGGATCGGAACGACGAACAGGTATTTTGCAGCGATGATGATGAGTGTGTTCATGGGAATAGTATACCTCAGAAATGCAGAGCGCATGCTACTATTAGTTTCATGAATCTCATCGAAGCTTTCGAATCAGGCAATGTTGAAGGAGTTTCGAGCCTTCCAGCGAAGGCTCTTGAAACACATATCTCGAGGCTGTTTTTCTATGAGAATCGTGTCTGCAAGGTTTATAAATATAAGCACGATCTGCTGATCGGTAATTTCGGGGATTTCGATTTCAGAAGGAAATTTTATGCTGAGGACTTCAGCTGGAATCAGCATATGTCTCCGAGAATCTATCTCAGGCTCCATAGCGTGAAGTTCGAGAAGGGAGCGTGGAAGGATTGTCCTGAAGAAGAAGCGGAAGACTACTATATCGAGATGCTGAAAGTAGATACCGAAAGCACGCTTCTGAACCGCCTGCTTACCCAGAATGTCAGCAAGCAAAATCTGAAGGATGTCGCTTCGGTGATGACCGAACGGATTGCCGGGCTCGCCAAGATAAAGAGAGATCAGTTCGATGGCTTCTACGAAAAAGGATGGCATCATCTTATGAATGAGCGGATCGGAGATCTCCGCAAATGGGTAAGCGCCGCTCCGGGCATGCCGCTTGAGCGATGTGCGGAAATCATGAGCAAGCTCTCCGGTTTCTTCGATAAATCCGATTATTTCAGATCTTTGGGCAAGGAAGACCTTTCGATCGCCATAGACAATCACTCCGGCAACGTCCTCCTGATCGATGGGAAGATCGAATTCATCGACATCTACCTGCCGAAAGTCGAATGGATTCCAGTAGATAGAATGCTCAATATCTGCAGAATCGCTGCTGATGTCGCGGCGCATATGGGCATGGAAGCAGCGGAGGTGCTTTATGAGGAATATGAGAAAAAGACGCCGCTCTGTCCTCCAGACATACGCAGGTTCTACAAGATCTACAATGCCTTTCTCAATGAAGCGTATTATCTGTATATCGGCAGGCCTGGAATCTCGAAGAAATTCGCAGCCTTCGTCGACAAGGAATTGCCTCATCTGGGATGATGTATAAAAAAGGAAGAGCTCGTGCGAATGAATTCGCACGAGCTCCTTTCGAATTGAAGAACAAGTTACTTTTTTGCAGCGCGCTTGCGCTGGCATCGAGCAACGACTTTCACCAGGGACGCATGCAGTTCTGGGGTTGCTGCCATGATGTGGCCTTTGATATGACCTTCATCGCCTTCGTAGGTCAGGGGATTGCCGAACATGTCGCTCGTCTTTCCGCCCGATTCCTCGACCATGAGCTGCATAGCTCCGGTTTCCCAGCCTTTCTTGCCAGGGAAGATGGATCCGTCGATTTCGCCGCATGCCATTAGGCCTCCCATGTAACCGACCGACACCAGATTGATGAAGGTCATACCTTTTTTCATGAGTTCGCCGCAGACTTCATTCAAATGATATGGGGAATCCTTCCACCAGATCATCGAAACGTTCGCGTCAGCGATAGCGGTCTGCTTCGAGGTCCGGAGAGGTTTGAATACCTTGCTCATCCAGGCCCCTTGTCCGCGCTCCGCCGACCATGTCCGGTCCATGAAAGGATCGTGGATGACTGCTTGAAATGGGCCATCATCATCGAATGCCGCAATGCAGAATGTTGAAACGGGAATTCCTCTGCAAAAGGGAATCGTTCCGTCGACTGGATCGAATAGGATCCGGTATTCCGCTCCGCGCACGATGGCGGAACCCTCTTCTCCGACGATGCTGAGTCCGGAGTATTCCTTCTGCAGCATCTCGATGGCCATTTTATTGATGGTCGTATCGGCGAGTGTGAGCGGCGTGCGATCTTTCTTGAGGACTCGATCCATGCCGAGTTTGAACTTTTCTTTCATGATAACGCCTGCTTTGCTGGCGATTATGGTGAGGAATTCGATATCAGGTCTTTTTTTCAAAATTTCTTTTCTCCTATTTTTGGTTTAAGTTGAGTGTTTGCCGAAGCGCTGAGGAAACGTGCCGCATTTCCTGAACGCTTAGGCAAACAAGGAGATTCCTGCTATATAATAGCACATTTGTATATTATTGTCAACATAATGATTCTGTTGAATTAAGCTCGAGTAGTCATCTATTTGGTCTGCCGAATCTTCACTGAAAAATCCGGATCATCCGCGTATTTGAGCGCGCGGTCATTGATGAAGTATTTCGCGCGGGCAGCTTCGAAGCTCAGGTCCGTGTCGATGAGGCCGAGGTCGTAGGCGAGCTTGTCGGAATTCGCTGGGAAGAGGATGTCAGGATTGAAGAGGGGGATCTTGTGCGGGGCGATCTTGTCGACGTGCTGGACGATATTCGTCGCGCAGGTGTTCGTGACAGTGTTGTAGAACTCGGGATGATCGCGGAGATCATTCGATCGTTCGACCATGTCGGTGAAAAGGGCACGGGCTTTTTCCTGGGTCGCTCGCATCGGATAGACATAGACGAGGTCTTTTCGATAATTCGATCGGAGCTTCACGACGTCTCGTTCATCGGCGATCACGTACATGAGATCATATCGGTTGAAGAGGCCCTTGATCGGATCGAAAGACTCGCCTTTTTCCTTGCGGATCTCGACCGAGATCGAGACGAATTGATCGCCTTCGAATTCGAAGCTCAGGAATGTGTGTGCCGATCCTGGGATTCCTGAGAATGGTTCGACCACATACCAGACTTTCTTGATCTTGCTCAGGTCGAATGTCTTGTCGTAGTAATTCGGCGTATAACTCGTGGTCGAAGTGTAGGTGAAATTCCTGATGTTGCGGATCGAAACGAGATCGCCGTTGATTTCAGCCTGCGGCAGGACTTTCTGATCGTCGTTCCAATTGCGGTCATTGGATGGCGTCGTTGTGAAATGGATGAAGGTCAGCGCTATGACAAGCAAGCCGAGCAGGATGAGGATCGGGTAGAGGACGATCCGGCGGAACCATTTGAGGGCGGTCTTGAATTTCTGCATATGCGTAGGTGTGTGTATCTTATCCCGATGCGGCGATATTTGCTATACTGAATATATGAAAAATTATCAGAATGGATTTGCAGGTTCGAAGTCTGCTGTCATCATTGCCGCAATCGTTCTGATCGGTGCAGCTGCGTATTGCGCTGTCGTCATGCGCAAGCATCCGTCCTCTGAAGCAGCAGTCCCTTCGCCGATAGCATTCTCGCAGCTTTTTACGGCGAAGATCCCTGACCTCACGGTCGATTCCGACCCTCAGACTTTTACGCTTTCAAATGGGCAATACTCCGGGACTATGAAACAAGGAGAAGCCGAGGATGCGCAGGACCTGCCGTTCCTCATCGCATTCGATACTGCGACTTCATCCTATGCATATGGCGATATCGACGGCGACGGCGTTTCGGACATCGCCGCAATCATCGGAGAGAATACCGGAGGCACCGGCTACTTCGACTATCTCGCGGTGTTCGCGAATAAGGGCGGCGTGCCGACATTCGCAGCTTACGCATACCTCGGCGATCGCATCATGATAAAGAAAGTGTCGGTTTCAAAAGGTGTCATAGCGGTCGACTTCATAACGCAGGGTCCGAACGAGCCTATGTGCTGCGGCACTCTGCCGAAGACGCTCTCATTCTCGATGGTCGGCGGAAAGCTGGTCGAAGTCAAATAATGGCGTGAAGCCGAAAAGCAAGATTGGGTTTGCTGAGGAATCTTGGGAAGAAAAAACATGCTAAAATAACCCCATGCTTTTCCGATTCCTTCCGTTCTGGATATTCCTCGTCTTCTTCAAATTCGGCGGCGCTCTTCATTATTCGCTCATCTCGCCGCTCGGCGAGAAAGTCCTCCCGCTCTGGATCGTGGGAATCCTCATGGGAGGCGGTTCCGTCATCCAGCTTCTGCTCGATGTTCCGGCCGGACATCTCCTCGACCGATATGGGTATCGGAAGCTGCTTGCGGTCACCGCATTCATCTTTCTTTTCGCAGCGGTCTGCTATATGTTCGGGCTGACGCAGCTCACATATCTTCTCAGCTTGCTCATCAGCACCTTCGGCTGGCTGTTCTTCGGACCGGGGGTGAATGCGTACATCCTCTCGCATGCGCCGAAGCAGAATGCGGGGAAGTTCATCTCGCTCCGCGACGTCTTCGGATCGATCGGCGTCGTCCTCGCGAGCGCAGTGCTGCCGTTCACGCTGCTTCTCGCGCCGCAATATATCGGCGTGCTCCTGTTCACGCTCCTTTTCATATCGTTCATCATGCTCCTCTATGCGCCGAAGGATCACGTGTCCGTCCATGCTGAAATCAAGTTGCCGACCCAGCATCATTATGTGAAGCGGCACTCGGTCTTCATCGTCGTGAAAGCCATGAAGCATCTGAATCCCGCGAGCACGATGCTCCTCCTGCTCGACATGACTGGCGGCACGTTCTATGGAGCGGTCTGGTTCGTCGTGCCGCTCGTCATCGCGCATCAGGCGTCTTCAGGACTGCTCGGACTCGGTCTCGGCATGTTCGATTTCGCCATCGTATTGCTCGGCTTCCTCCTCGGCAATCTTGCGGACAAGGCGAATCGCCGCACGCTCGTATTCTTCGGACTATTGCTCTTCGGCGTTTCAGCCATGCTCATCAGCTTCAATTTGTCTTGGCTTTTTCTGCTCTTCGGCTTCCTCGCGACTACTGGCGACGAGATGGCGGGGATATCGCTCTGGTCATGGCTCCATGCGCTCGACAAGCAGCATGATCATGACGGCATGATCTCCGGCGTCATCAACCTCTTCTCGGATCTCGGCTGGGCCATCGGCCCGATTTTCGCAGGCGTTCTGTACGGCCTCGTCGGCCCGTCATGGACGATCCTCATCGCTGCCATTCCGATATTCATCGCCTGGGTGATCTATCAATTCTTCGTCCGACTTCATCCCGGTCAGATCCTCACTGCAGTCGCTCTTGCAGACATTCCGAAAAAGCCGCATAAGGCGAGGCATCGGACTTAGACAGCTTGTTATGCCAGGTGGCAGGAACTTCCTCGTGCTATAATGCGCTCAAAATATATCATTTTATGAAAAATTCAAAAAGAACATTCGTTGTGCTGACGTTGATAATCATCGTAATTGCAGTAAGCATATATTTCATCTTCGAAAATCGAAGCCCGCATGCTGTTGCCGTCGCACCGGAGCAAGTTGCTGCCACCTCGTCTGCGGCAGTCCCTCCAACATCTGCGTCTGCCGGGACCATTTCGACTGTACACTCGACTACTTCTGTTTCTGTGGCAGCGACACCGAAAAAAGCCGCTCCTGTTCCTGCCGCCGCGCCGGCAGCTCAGGCGCCGAAGAACAGCTATTCGAATGCTGCTGCAGGATATTCACTCGACCTTCCTTCGAACTGGGTCGCGAATCTGGATTCTTCATTCTCAGATCCTGCCGAGCCTCAGGCGACTCATGTGTACTTCAGCGCAAAGGGAAAGACCGTCGACGAACAGGGCTTCACTTTCGATGTTCAGACTGCGACAACCAAGCATTTCGTCGATTCTTATAAGCAGCAATTCGGCAAGACTCCTACGAACGAAGATCTTTTCAATTTTTTCATGGCGACTCAGAAGGCTGAAGAGGATCAGCTTGACGTCAAGGGCGTCAAGAAAGTCGTGATCAACGGCAATGAGGCATATGAAGTATCGGCGCTGTTCAGCGGAGGTGGCGGAACCGTGCGATTCTACGTATTCTATACGCCGAATAATACCTACCTCTTCGAGATTCAAGGCCTTACAGATACGTGGGCCGCTCATGAGTCTGAGCTCCTCGGCGTAGTCGGGTCTTTTAAGATCAAATAATCAGCCATGCGTCAGGCGGGAATCAAGCTCCTCTATTCGGCCTCATTCATCCTCGCGTGCTTCTATGTGTCGGTTCCTTCCGCATTCGCCGGAAATGCATACGATGTCCAGCTCAAGATCATAAATCCGACAACTGCAGAATTGAGGATAATATATCCAATTTCCGGGCAATCCTCGATCGCAGCCCTGTCTTCAAGGCATGATGGGGATTTCAAAATGGGCTACCGCACGCTCATTTCTGCGACTGCTCAGGATGGTTCCGATCGCGCCATAACGCATAACACTGCCACTGAAGATGCCCAGATAGCTATACAGCCGAACGATACGAGTGTCACTCTCCTGTACCGGCTCGGAAGCAATTTCGGAGATCGCGGCCCTTCGCTCTTCAGTTTCCTGCTGTTCTTCGGAGGAGGGTATCCGGCAGCCGCCAGCGTTTCATTTTCAGGACCTGCTGATATGGATATCATCACGAATCAAGGCCAGCCGCTCGATATATCTTCTTCGAATCCGCAGCATCTGCTGTCCGCAAGAACGCTAAGCGTCGTGGCTGTTCCGAAAAGGGACAGCTTGTTCGTCCGCCGGAATGTCGGCAATTTCTCGGTCATCGGAAGCAAGACTAAGGTCGATCAGGCTGCTGTAACGCTCGCAAAGCTGTCTTTCGCGGACGAGATGTTCAAGGACATCTTCGGAATCGACGTTCCTCGGCATATTTCCATCGTGTTCACGGAACTCCGGAGCACCGACCTCCATTTCGAGATAACAGGAATCGCCCTTGATCCGGACGTTATCCTCATCGATCCTGAAAATTTCTCGTTCGGGAGAGCTCCGAATGATGCATCGAAGGTCATCATTCATGAAGTCGCCCATCTCGCCCTGGATTCAAAGGGCATTTTTCTCGGTGCTCAATATAACGCCCGATGGCTCGATGAAGGTTTGGCGGTATTTGCTCAGGAATACGCAGCCGACAAATATCTGCTCAAGACTGATGGCGATCGGGAAGTTGATGCGGTATTTTCAAGCCAGCTGAAGCCGAGCCTGTCAGCACTGAAGACCGAGTATTCGCTTCCTTTCGACTATCAGTTCTCGAATGACAGTCAGGCTCAGCCGATCGGCATGACATACGCGCATGCGGGCCTTATTTGGTATAACATGTACTTAAAAAACCGGACGTTCATTCCGCGATATCTCGATGCGCTTGTCGGCAAGACGGCCAATATTACTTGCACTGATTGTGATACTGCTGCCGCACTCTCCCTTATCCAGAGCGTGACCGGCCTCTCGAAGGACGAGGTCGTATATCCGTATAAGAATGACCTGACCGAGTCGAATGCCCAGCTTTCGCAGCTCATCCGGCATGGCGTAGATCTTGAAACGGAAAGGAGGATCAAGGAATCGGCTTCGGATGATTTGGTCTCGTATGCACCTTCAAACGCAACTGCAGAGGAATTTAAGTTTCCCAGATCAGATGATTCGCGGAAGCCGCCTTCTGCAACGCGCCCGCCTGCTGCATCCTCAAGCATGAACACTTCTCAAAATAGGGTTATTGCACCCATCAGCATCAGCGTCCAAAAACCGATATCATTCTTTGCGAAATTTCGATCCTGGGTCATGAGTCTCTTTAGATAATCGGAGCTTTACTCCACATGCACCGTCACGCCTTTCTTCGTGTCGACCTTCAGCCATAGCACCGCGAGCGCGCCGATGACGATGAAGATGCTCGCAATGAGGAAGACGAAATCGTACGCATCGATCTGCGCCTTGAGCGAAACGAGCGACATATATTTTTGAATGTCGATTGCCGCGTTGCTCGTGAGCGTGCTCAGGCTGTTGATCTTGAGGATGTTCCATTCGACGCGGCTCGTGAGGATGGTGCCGAAGAGCGCGATGCCGAATGCTCCGGAGATGTTCCGGATGAGCGCGAGGACGGATGATGCGACGCCGATCTCTTTCTGGTCGACGAGCGATGCGATGATGTTCGTCCGCTGCGCCATGCCGAAGCCCATGCTCATCGCCATGATGCAGAGCGGAATGATTATGGCGAGCGCGCCTGATTTCGGTTCGAGGAATGAGAGCAGGAAGATGCCGATGCCCGAGAGCATCGTGCTCCAGAAGATGATCCACTTCGCCTTATATCGTTCGCCGAGCCAAGGTCCTAATGGCGCGCCGATCATGAGCGCTGCCGCCATCGGCATGAAAAGGTATCCGGACTGCGTCGCGTCATATCCCATGAAGGTCTGCGCGAAGATCGGAATGAGGAAGATGCCGCCCATCATGCCCATGAAGATGACGAAGTTATTGACGAGCGTGTTGACGAATGCCGGGATCTTGAAGAATTTCATATTGACGATCGGTTCCGGCACGCGATTCTCGATCCAGACGAAAAGCCACATGGAAAGAAAGGCGGTGGCATACGCGATGATGGCGCTCGCCGAAGTCCAGCCCCAATCGGAGCCCTTGTCGAGCACGAGCACGACGGATGAAAGGGAAATGCCGAGCGTTATCGCGCCCCACCAGTCGAAGTATTTCGGCTTCGATTCCGATTTCGATTCATTGATGAATCTGAGCGCCATATATGTGCCGATGATGCCGATCGGGAGGTTGATGAGGAAGACCGATCGCCATCCGAAGTTGTCGATGAGCGGTCCGCCCAGGAGCGGTCCGAAGACGGATGCTGCTGCGAATGACGACGACCATATGCCGAGCGCTTGGCCGCGCTCTTTTCCTTCCTTGAATGTGACCGCGAGGATGGCCATGGCCGTAGGATAGTCGGCTGATCCTGCGATCGCCTGGATGACGCGGAAGACGATCATGGATGAAAGATTCCATGCGAAGCCTGCAAGCACAGAGCCGAGGATGAAGATGGCGAAGCCGATGATGTAGACTTTCTTCCGGCCGATGGTGTCGCCGAGCTTTCCCCAGATCGGCACGAAGATCGCGTTGGCGAGGATGTATGCGGTCGCGATCCATCCTGCGGACGTGACGCTGATGCCGAAGTCGTCGATGATCTTCGGCAATGCCAAATTCACGATCGTCTGATCGAGACGGCCGAGGAATGTTCCGATGATGACCGTGAGGAGGATCCACCATCGCAGATTGTTTGGCTTGGTTTCTTCCATGGTGGTTGTGCGGCTGCGCCGCCGATCGAAAGCCGCGGGATTATTTCTTGAAGACGCTCATCTTCGCGGACATGCCGTTCTTGAATTCAGGATGCGCTGCCACGTCGTATTTCACTTTGATGTCGAATTCTTTCACTTCTCGCTTGTCAGAAATGCTGAAAGCAAGGCCTGATTCTCTGGACGTCGCGCTGATCGATTCGACGGTCCCGACGAATTGCTTGCCGCCGAAAGCATCGACGGTGAACGAGACCGGATCGCCGACATGGATGTCCGCGAGACCTTCGTTTTCCTTGATGATTCCGATGATGCGGAGCTGATTCGGATCGATCATCTTCACGACCGAGGCTGATCCCACGAATGAAATGCCGGTGAAGACTTGTCCCGGAGTATTGCTCACATCGATGACGAGCCCGTCGATCTTCGACGTGAGGATCTCTGAACCGACGCGCGCGAGGGCCTGTCCGGCTACGACATGATCACCGCTGTGCACATACACTTCATCGAGGATGCCGGTCGTCTGCGGGCTGATCGCGATGACTGGGGCAGAGATGATCGATCGGTCGATCGAGATATGCGAAGAAATGTTCTTGTATACGAGGGCGCTTCCGACGACGAGGGCGATCAGAAGTATGCCGACGATGCTCCGTACCCACGGCTTCGAGAAGATGCCTTTCTTCGGGGTTTCAGCTGCGGCTGATTCGATTTTTTTCGTGTTTGTTTCCATATGGATATGTTGAATTTTCGCGAAGCTTATTTGACAGTAATGCTGAGGGCTGCCTTGTTCGGAGTCGCTGCCTGTCCGACCTTCAAGTCCTTGTCGATGAAAGTGACGATGCCGTTCACCGGCGCAGTGATGATGTTGTTCTGATATGCGCCGAGTGCTGCTTCATATGCTCCCTGAGCTGCTTCGACTTGGGCTTTCGCGATGCTATTGCCAGTCGATACCGAATCGGCCGATCCTTCTGGATTGCGTCCGATCGTCGTCGCGAGATCGGAAAGGACTTTCTCGCGGTTCGCGACTGCGAGATCGTACGCATTCTTGTTGGCGAGATAGACAGAGCTTTTCGTATTCGGGATGCTGATGGTCCAAAGAGTATCGTTGCGGTAGTATGCATTCATCGGAAACTGGAGCTGTATTCCGCAAGCTCCGAGCAGGACCGGGGCATCATGCTTCACGGCTGTGTTGCCGCTCTCAAGCCCTGAATATTCGATCGTATATCCGGATTCCGAACCCGTCGCGTATATTTTCATGATATATGATCCCTCTTTGTCGCAGGTATATGTGCCGGATACAGTAGGAGCATTCGGGTCGTCCTTGTTCGGCACTGCTGCGAGTCCGCTGGAAAGAAGCGTCCGATATGCATTCGAAACGATCTGATCCTGCTGCTTTTTCGTCGTCTGATATTGCGAATTGAGGGAAGCGTATTGGGCCTGTGCGAGGTCGAGCGCGCCTTTCGTCTGGCTGATCGCGCCCTGCGCATCGGGTGCCGAAAGGCGCGCGAGTACCTGGCCTGAATGAACCGCATCGCCTTCCTTGACGAGGACTGCTTCGATCCGTCCGCCTTTGCTGAATGAAAGATCGATCGTGCTTTTCTCGGTCTGCTGCGCGGGAATGGTCGCCGAGGCAGCAGAAGTGCTCACGGTTGGAATCGAAGCCGTCGCGGGCGCATTGCCGATCGATCGGTATGCGAAGAATCCTGCGATGATGATTATCGCTCCGATGAGGGGAACCGCGATTTTTGGTTTTGAAAGGAATGCGAACATGGGATTTTTCATATTTCGGTTGGGTTTTTTTATGATATGCATTTGGTGAGGATTCCTGCGAGAAGGTCCTTGTCTTCGGGGCTGAGCTTCGAAAGCATCTTCTCGAACACCGAGGCTTTCTGCTTGTGCAGGGAAGCGAAGAGCTTGAAAGCTTTCGGCGCGAGATGTATCCGGACAGTACGGCGGTCGCTCGCAGCCTGCTTGCGGATGACGAGCTTCTTGGCGACGAGGATGTCGATGAGGACGCTTGTCGACGGGGGAGTGATGCGGAGATGCGCTGCGATATCCTTCATGGACGGATCCTCCTTCTCGGCGACGTATTTCATCACTTCAAGGTGAGACAGGCTGCATCCAGACCGCTCGGCTTCCTCGATGAGCGATTCGTTCATCGTTCGGCGGAATTCCAGGAGAGCCTTGTCGAGGCCGCTCGGTCCGGGCTTTCCTGATTCGGGATTTCTTGGCTGTCTATGTTTTTCCATAAGATAAGCTAATAGTTAGATAAACTAAATAATAGCATCACTGGCAGCAGCCTGTCAAACAAATAAGCCGTTCTCGGCGGCAAATCATGTCTTTTGGCTCCTCAGCAGACCTCAGTAGAGGCATGACTGCAAAAGCGATCGCGAAATGACATCGAGGGCTGATCGGCTGTATACTACACACATGAAAACATCCCATCTTTTAGGAATACTCGTCGTCTGCATCCTCATAGCCGCAGGTTTGTACGCTATTCTGCCGAAAAATCGCCCAGCAGGAACGGTTTCGAATACTCCTCCGCAGACCGCTGTTCCTCCTCAGGATATCGTTCCGCAGCAGGCTACCCTTGAGGGCGTCTACCTCTGCCTTCCGCACAAGAATGCCGAAGGTCCCCAGACCATGGAATGCGCCCTCGGCATGAAGACGGATGACGGCTCGTATTATGCGCTCGATATGAATGCGCTTGCGCCTGGCCAGGCAGACGCCTTCCAAGTCAACAGCCGCATCAAGGTCGAAGGACTCATTACTCCGATCGAAATGCTCAGCAGCGACCATTATCAGAATTACCCGATCAAGGGCATCATGTCGGTTTCCCGCGTGTTGCAGTAATCGTCGGGTCAGCTATACTTAATATATATGAATAAAAAAACCGTTTGGACAATCATCGTTATCGTCATTATCCTCGTCATTATCGGAATTGCAGTTTCGAAGAGCAATACCAGCGCTCCCGCAACCACCAACATCCCTCCAGTCACGCAGCCCGTCGCTACCTCGACTCCCGCTGAAACAGGAACAAGCACCGGAGCGACTGCAGCAGACTACAGCGATCTCATCATCGCTACGAATCCGAAGCCGAACCAGCTCATCACCAGCCCGCTCGTAATCACTGGAAAAGCTCGCGGAACTTGGTTCTTCGAAGCGACATTCCCCGCAGTCCTCCTCGATGCGAACGGAAAGGAGATCGCTCGCATGCCTATCCGCGCAGAAGGGGAATGGATGACGAATGAATTCGTTCCTTTCAAGACGACATTTACTTTCGCAAAGCCAGCGACAAAGACCGGTACTCTCGTGCTCAAGAAGGATAATCC
>JAQBRD010000011.1 GCA_028286665.1 Candidatus Tayloriibacteriota bacterium | reverse complement strand
CTGCCGATCTCAAACAACTCAAACAAAGCGAATGAATTTCCAAGAATCGCAGTGCCTCCGCAAGCATCCGTACCGACGGTTGAAGCTCCTCCGAAGATAAAGCAGCGAGTAGCCATCGCGAATGTATCCGGTCCTACGGCGATCGAGCAGCGCAACCAATATTCCTGGACAATCTCGAGCAATGCGATATCCGCAGGAGTGCCTTCCGAAAGCCTCCTGTATAGCGCCGATTGGGGCACCGACGAAGATATAACAAATCAATACACCCCCTCTTTCACCCATCAGTATGCAAATGCGGGAGTATACACCGTACGATTTTCAGTTACAGATACGCGAGTCGGAGGACTTGGCGAAGATACGAAGATCGTCTTCCTCAAAGTAAACGTCCCGAATGCCGGAGCTCCGATATCCGTCACTTCGCCTGTCGGAGGAGAATCATATAAGCCCGGAGACACGATCCGAATCAGCTGGAAAGGCGCGATGAAGGTCATTTCGCTCACGCAAGTAGAGAGCAGATCGACTCGAGTCATAACCCAGCTGCCGCAGGCAAGTTCAGGCGATACGAGCGGCTCATACTCATACGTCATCCCGAGCGACGCCTTGAGCGGATGGCAATCAGCAAGCTTTTCGATCAGAGTCTACAGCGACTTTGGAGGTTCCGGAGACGACATATTCGATTCGAGCCAGACATTCACGATACGAGCTCGAGATACCGCATGCGCAGTCGGAGAGACATGGATCGGATCGGAATGCGTATCGATGTCGATCTCATCATTTTCTCAGAATTCAGCAGCGCCTGGTGCCGCGATACGGATTTCTGGAAAAGGATTCCAGCAAGGCGACACGGCATGCTTCGCAACCAATGGCGCGATCAAGATCTGCGTCACGCCTGATTCCATTTCGCCAACGCAATTATCGCTTGCCGTTCCAAACCTTGCCGCAGGGACATACGGCGTAAGGGCTCGATTCGGCGATTCCATGCAAAGCAATGAGCTCTTCTTCACGATAACTCCAGCAAGAGTCGGTTTGGGCTCGCCCGCAGCAGAAACAGCTTCAGAAAACAGAAACATGACTGCGACAATCTGGGATGCGGTGAGGATGTATTTCGTGCAGTAAAAGTATCTTACTTTTGAACCATCATATCGAGGGCGCAGCTCCCGACGAGATGCATCTCTGAGATCGCCCGAGTGAGCGCGACATAGAGCAGGTCGCGCTCGATGCGGCGGCGCTCGTCGATGAATTCCTGCGGCATTCCCGCAGCAGCGAGATGCTCGAGCGAGAACATTCCCTCTCGCACGCCGACGATGCAGACGATATCGAACTCGACGCCCTGAGACTCAGCCATCGTCACCGCATGGATGCGCGGTTCGCCAGCTGCACCATTCGCTTCAGCAAAATGCTTTTTTATTTCTGAAACATCTTCAGCAGTCTTTCCGATGACGCCGATGATTCCCTGCTTCGTCTTGAGCAGCGCTTCGATGTGCTCAATGGTTTCCTTTATCGCATCGCTTGAATCGTTCTTGCCGACGCTGACTTCGCTCACTTCCGGCCCTTGCTTCAATCCCTCTGGAATCTCGACCGAGTAGCCGAGCTTGCGGATGTATTCGAGGATCTGCCGCGTGTTTCGATAGACTTTATGGAGCCGCACTTCTCGATCGCCGCCCATCGCGAGGCCGATGTCAGCCCACGATCGGATCGTTCCGGGATAGACCTGCTGCGCCATGTCGCCGACATAGACTGTCGACTGGGTTTCAGGATCGATGCAAGCATTGAGCAAGCGCAGCTGTTCCGGCATGTAGTTCTGGAATTCGTCGACGACCATGAGCGAATACTTGAGGCGGTTGCGGCGCGTCTTCTGAATGAGCTCGCCGTCCCTTCCCGGAGTCATATATGCATGCTTCGTTTCGAATTTCTTGTGATGATTGAAATACGCCGAGAGCGCAATGGTGAGATCGATGCGGTCGATGCCGCTCGAAGATTCTGCTGATTGCTTCTTCAGGAAAGCCTTCGTTTCAGTCCATGTCGGAATCTCCTGCGCGCGAAGCTTCTGCAGCCGATCATATTCGAGGCGGTTTCTCTCATTCTCATCTGCTCCGCGACGCGGCACATACCTGATCGATCGGTCAGATTCGTCGCCGCCCGCGATCTCGTCGAGCTGGAGGATCTCGCTCGCCCATTCATAGAATGTCGTGATCTTCACATTGGTGATGCCGAGCTCGGGCAAGAGGTGCGAGAAGTATTCCTTCGTGCCGTTATCCTGGACGAAGACGATGACGGAATTGCGCGGGTATTTTTCCGCAGTGTCGGGCGCCTGGACGAGATACGCGACTCGATGGAGCGCGAGCGTCGTCTTGCCCGAGCCTGCAGGACCGGAGATGACGAATGCACCGATGTGATGCGCGCGGATGACCTGATCCTGCGCCTTCTCCATGACTGAAACGATTTCCGGAAGCATGAAGCCTTGGCGCTTCGCCGAGAAATGCTCCTGATAGATGAGGTCGCGCGGCGAGCCGACGGCTTCGGTCGCATAGAAGAGCACCTGCCCGTCGACGATCATATACGAATCTTTTTTCTCGAGCGTGCCCTTCTCGATAACGCCGCGCGGCAGCTTGTAGCTCACCGGTCCCGGCTGCTCGAAACGGATCGCAGCGATCGGGGCGACCCATGAGTAGATATTCTCCTCGGTGAATTGATGCTTGCCGAAATACACCGCGCGGGATTTGCCCGTCTTCTCATACGTGATGTCGCACTTCGTGAAGAACGGCGATTTGTTCATCTGCTCGAGCTCCTGGAGACGCCACTGTGCATTGCCCCGCAGGCGCATCGCGGTCGTCTGATCTTCGGGAAGCATCGATCGGATTTCGGAAAGCGGCTTCAGCGCGAGCTCGTTGATGCGCGTCCTTTCTGCGACGACGCGCTGCTGCACTTCGGCGATCTTCTGCCGAAGCGATTCAAGAAGCGATTTCTTATCGGCATTTGTATCCTGTGTCGTCATATGAGTATTGATTATACCTGCATCCGCAGGCGATTGATAATAATTGAAACACCTCGCGCACGACAGCGCTGCAGCCATGAAAAAGCTAAAAGAAAAACCGCCATTTCTGGCGGTTCGTTCTTAAAGGCCCTTCTCCGACGAGAAGTCTTGTATTTGAGTTAGTCTCAACCTTTTCATAGTTGTATGGATGAGTATAGCTTATACCCGGAAAAGGTCAATAAAGAAAAATCCGCCGGCAGCAGAGGATTTTTCCTCCGCTGGGCGGATACGTACGAGTCTATGCTTCAAACTGACTGCTCTTTGGGATACGCGCGGCGATACCACCGCAGCACAAGCTGCTCAGATGTCTGGGGAGCAGCCTGCTCTTCCAGCTTTCCGCTTTTAACCAACAGGGTTGCGGCCCACAGGAATTGTTCTCGAGTGATCAGCACTCCCCTATGAATGACTTTCTGCCTCAGATTATTCGAATCAACCCACGCATCCCCGACGATATCAGGAAGCATTTCTTCGAATTGTTTCTTTTTTTTCTGCTTTCTTGATCCGACGATGAAGGCGTAAGAAGCAAGCAGCGAAAGGCCGACTAACATGATCATCAATATTTCCATTTCAAACTCCTGGTGAATTGTTCATTAATACATTAGAACATATAGCAGATACTGTCAAATTATATCGTAGTATGCTAGTATGTCCGCATGAAAGAAACCGCTCAGAAAACTCCGCGAACCCGCACCAAGACCTATGACGTCGTCGTCATCGGCGGCGGGCCTGCGGGCATGATGGCTGCAGGGCGCGCAGCGGAACTCGGAAAGAAAGTCCTCCTCATCGAGAAGAACGACGGTCTCGGCAAGAAGCTCCTCATCACCGGCGGCGGACGCTGCAATGTCACGAATGCGACCTTCGACAATCGCGTCCTCCTCAAGAAATATTCTGGAGGCACGACTGAGTCCGGCAGCATCGCCGAGCAGTTCCTCTTTTCTCCATACTCGCAATTCGACGTGAAGCAGACCATGCATTTCTTCGAGAGCCGCGGCATGAAGATGAAGACTGAGAATGAGAATCGCGTCTTCCCCCTTTCGAATACTGCCCGATCAGTTTGGGAAGTCATGACTCGCTATGTGAAGAACGCCGGCGCAGATGTCGGCGGATCGGTCGAGACGCTCATGAACATTTCCGTCATGGGCTTTGTCACCGAAGCAGATGAAAAAGGCGAAAAAGCCAGCGTGAAAAATCCGAGCAAGATCATCGCCGTGAAAGTGAAGCCGACCAAGGGCGGCACCGGCCGCATGGAGAAGTTCGGCTTCGAGGTAGGCCCCGCAGGCGCAGAGATCGAGGCGAAGCATTTCATCCTCGCAGCAGGAGGCACCTCCCGACCCGAGACCGGCTCTACCGGAGACGGCTTCAAATGGCTCGCCGAGATCGGCCACAATGTCACGACGCCGGTCCCTTCCCTCGTCCCGATCACCATTCGTGAACCATGGATCAAGCGCCTTGCTGGACTCAGCATGACCGGCATCAAAGTGAGCGTATTCCAGGGCGACGCAGTGAGCGGCGGCATTTCAGATGAAACGAAGCGACCGCTCGTGAAGAAATATGAGACGAAGCGCACCGCGATAAAGGACACGAAAGTCCTCTTCACCCACGTCGGCCTCTCAGGCCCGACGATCCTCAACATGAGCGCGAGCATCCGCGAACTCCTCGAATACCAGAGCGAGGATGGCGCAGTGTATATTTCGATAGACCTCCTTCCGAAGTTCGACTACGGCATGCTGAACAAGCATCTGCAGGATCTTTTCATCGAGAACGGCAAGAAGAAATTCCGCAACTCGCTCGCCGATCTCCTCCCGTCGACGCTTACGCCGGTCATCATCGACCGTCTCGTCGAAATCACGACTGATGCGAGCGGACCGACAGCAGGCAAACCGATCGATCCCGAGAAGCCGACCAATCTCGTCTCCCGCGAAGAGCGCCTCGCCCTCGTCCAGCTCATCAAGCATTTCAATCTCACGGTGAAAGGCCTCCTCGGCTTCGAGAAAGCGATCATCGCATCCGGCGGCATCGACATCCGCGAAGTGGATTCGAAGACCATGCAGTCGCGCCTCTATCCGAATCTTTCAGTGACTGGCGACATCCTCGATATCGATCGGCCGTCCGGCGGCTACAGCCTCCAGCTCTGCTGGACTTCAGGATACGTCGCAGGAACGCACGCAGCTTCGTCAAAATAAGAGCGATCTGATGAAGGTAAGAGCCGGCCCTTTGGGCCGGCTCTTTTCATGTGTGCGACGAAAGGAAATTATCAGCCTAACTTTCAACCACGATGACAACACCGACAAACCGGCAAGGCAACAGGAACAAAGCGGCTCAAGGAAAGAAGGACAGAGAAAAGAAGGAAGAGCGCAAGAAACCCGCAAAAAAGGAGGCTGCAAAGCCGCGCGAGCAATCGAATCTCCTCGGGTAATGGAACGAACTGATGACCGGCTCCATATAACGTGCGCGCACATTACCAGCTTAATTTCAAACTACCATGACAACAGAACAAAACAAGCCGGGAGGACAGGGCCAGCAAGGCCAGGGCAATCAGGGAAACCAGGGCGGCGATAAGAAAGACGAGGAAGAAAAACGCCGCCGTGAGCAAGGCGCCAAGGGACAGGGCCAGCAGGAGCAGCCAAAGAAATAACATATTCCAGAAAGCGGGAGATCCTGAATTGGATGTCCCGCTTTTTGATTGCGCATTCCGCTCGCGCTTATTTCCACTGGCGATTGCTCGTGACCATTCCGCAGAGCTTCAGCTTCTCTTCCCTGCTCATGCGCTTGATCTCGGCTTCTCGGGCGCGGACTTTCGAATACGTGCTGCATTTTTCAGAATGACGAAGGACGACCGGTCGGCGGATCTTCGTATAGTGTGCGCCGGATTTCAAATTGTTGTGCGCATGAAGACGCTTCTCGACATCGTCTGTCGATCCGACATAGAGGCTATTGTCCGCGCATTCGAGTATATAGACGTAGTACATATGATTAGGAAATACGCATCGTGCGAGCCTGATGATGGAGGTCGCCGGCATTCGGTATCGTCCGCTTCATGAGATCCCAGAATGCCCGGCCGTGATGCAGCTCCTTCAGATGGCAGAGCTCGTGGACGACGATATAGTCCCGGAGTTCCGGCGAGAGCTTCACGATGCGGTAATTGAAATTGAGATTCTTCTTCGACGAGCAGCTTCCCCATCGCGACCGCTGGTTGCGGATGGCGATGCGCCTGTAGGTCATCGGCTCGACGAGGGCCGGATCGAGCCGCGCATATTCGGCAGCGAAATGCGCGAGACGCTCAGTCACGAGCGCCCGCGCAGCCTCGCATTGAGCCGCGTATTCGAGCTTGCTCGCCGCAGACTGCCGGCGGACCCTGCGGACGCGCCGCCGGACGCGGCGAATAATGCCGATCTTCCCATTTCTGAAAAATATCCTTCCGAGCATCCGCACATTATACCGCAAAACAAAAACCACAGCCGAGGAGCAGTGGTTTCTGTCGTATTGAAATCAGAGAACTATCTCTTCGAAGTCTTCTTTGCTGATTTCTTCGAGGTCTTCTTTGCGGCCTTCTTCACTGTCTTCTTAGCCGCTTTCTTTTTTGCTGCCATGGTATTTTTTTTGAGAAAAATATTTTGATAAGAGTATTCGACCGATACTCAGATAATAATAACATCTGCAAAATAAAAATGTAGAATATTTCCGCAGAAAAGTGGATAACTTTTTTCTCGCGCCGATGCGAATGATCGCGCGCAGAAATTATTTCTTCTTCTGAATGTATCCGAGAAGAATTCTCGCGAGCTGAATCTCTTTGAACGAAATGCTTGCGCTCAATTTCGATTTTACCGGCGACAGGAGCGGAGGCTTCGCTGCGCCTGCGTCTTTTTCTTCATCCGAGAGATTGGCATTCTGCGCTTCGGCGACTTCTGCGAGCGCTTCTTCGATCTTCTTGAAATGCGCGAATGAGATTTCCTTCTTCAGATACGCGACATCTTCAGTTCCGCCGATCGTGCCGTCTTCGATGAGCGTCTCGATATGCTTGATGATCGTCTCGACAGTCATGCCCCGCTCTGCGGCCATTTCTTTCAATGGCATCTTCTTTTCGAGGAGCATCGCGGTGAGCTCGAATGTCGTGATCTTCGTCTTCTGCATATGCTTGCCGCCCGATTTGCCTCCCTCCGCGCCGAAGCTATGCATCGGCGCCGCCTGCGCGAGGAATTCGGCCTGCAAGTCGGCGATCTCTGATTCGGACAGCTTCGCGAGCTGCTTCTCCTCATCGGCTGAGAGCTTCTGCAATTCGATGTCGAATTCGAGCACTTCAGGATGGACCAGGAGCGCCTGGTCATTG
>JAQBRD010000031.1 GCA_028286665.1 Candidatus Tayloriibacteriota bacterium | reverse complement strand
GGGTTAGGTATAATCAGCAGATGAAACCAACGAAGAAATATGCAGAGCTGTCATATGCCCTTCGAGGCCGCTCAATCCATTTATGAAAACGATTGCCAAAGAGCTTGAGGATTGGTTTAAAGAACGTCCCAAATGGCTGCAAGATGCAGCACGGCGGCTGGTTTTGAATGAGACTCTCACCCAAGCTGACATCGATGAATTGGTTTCGATCTGTGTAGCCGAGGCAATAAAAGAAACGGTAACTTTCTCCGGCCTTCCCTCAGATGCCCTCAATGCAATCGACTCCACCATCCCACTCCGGCTCGATTCCATCTCAAAGGTCCAAGGAATTAATGCACTGAGTCCGCGGATACCTTTGGATTTTGGAAAAGCCCCGCTCTGCATTGTGTACGGACGCAACGGAGCCGGAAAATCTGGCTATGTCCGACTTCTTAAACATGTGTGCGGCGCGAGACATCCGGGAGCACTCTTAACAGATATATTTAAGGATGGTCCACAAGCACAGACCGCGACATTTACATTCACGGAAAACGCCATCGGTAAATCTTCACAATGGTCCGGTAAAGCGTTGTCCGAACTCCTTGGTACCGACATTTTTGATACGGCTTGCGGATATGTGTATGTAAACAGCGAAAATGAGGTGGCGTTCGAGCCGTGGCTGTTGAGGCTCTTTACTCGTCTAACTGGCGTTTGCGAAAGCGTTGGCGGTTTGATTCAGACCCAAATCCGGGTAAACGTTTCAAAATTACCCGTCTTCCCCCATGAGTTTTCAACAACAACTGCGGCTGCATGGTATAAAAGCATCACGGCGGCTACGACGACCGTTGGTGTAGATAGTGCTGCAAAGTGGACAACCGCAGACAATAAAGAACTCACCGACATAAACAAAAGACTTTCAGAAGCAGACCCTGCCGCAAAAGCCAGCAAAGTGAATAGGCAGATTGAAACGACGATAAAGCTGTTGCAGTCGCTGAAGCAGCTCAGCGACGGTTTTTCAGAAGAAAAATGTACGGAATACCTGGAAGCTAAGAATGATGCTATTGCCAAACGAAAAGCTGCAAACGAAGACGCGAACAAAGTCTTCGAAAAAGCGCCGTTGGCCGGAGTCGGATCGAAATCTTGGCAACTTTTATGGGAAGCCGCTCGTGCATATTCAACCGAACACGCTTACCCTGGAGCGGATTTTCCGAATATCGCCGACGATACGCGATGTGTCCTCTGTCAGCAACACCTCGACCCGGAGGGTTGCGATCGGCATCAGTCATTTGAAACATTCATCAAAGGAGAATTACAGAAGCTGGCACGCAAAGCCGAACAACTAACCCAAAGCCTTGAAGCTGAGTTTCCGAATATTCCGACGACCGACGCACTGGCGTTAACGATGGACGCGGTGGCGATTCTAGAGAAAGCGGACCGAGCCTCGATCGTAGAATTCGTATCAGCAATAATAAACAGAAAATCTTCATGCCTTACAGCATTCAAGATAAGTGAGGTATCTTCCCTTCCAAAAAGATCATACCTGATGCCGATAGCACAGGCTGCCCGAAGTCTTTCGAAGGAAGCTCGGGGTTATGAAAAAGACGCGAAGAGTGAAAACAGGCCGGCGCTTGAGCAAACCCGAAAAAACTTGGCGGCTAGGAAATGGATGCACGAACAAAGGACGGCTATTGATGCCGAGATACTTCGCCTTTCTAAAGTTAAGAAATTGGAAGCAGCGAGTGCTCTAACCAATACGGCAGCCCTTTCCCGAAAAAAATCTACTCTTGCCGACGAGTTGATAACGAAAGCGTATACCCAGCGCTTCACCACCGAATTGCTTGCGCTTAAGGCTCATCGGATTCCTGTTCATCTGAAAAAGACAAGGACCGACGTTGGACACGTTTATCACCAGTTGTTTCTGAAAGACTGTCGCAACAAGAACGCAAAAACCTCCGACGTCTTGAGCGAAGGCGAATGTCGGATAATTTCTCTAGCTGCGTTTCTCGCTGATACCGAAGGTCGAGGAGCGAAAACGCCGTTTGTATTTGATGATCCAATTTCTTCACTGGACCAAGTTTACGAAGAAGCTACAGCTAAACGTCTTGTCGAGCTCAGCAAAAACCGCCAAGTGATTGTTTTTACGCACCGACTCTCATTGATCGGACTTTTAGAAAAATATACGGACAAAGAAAAGATCGAGAAAACAATCGTTTGCCTTAGTAAAAGCAGGAAGGGCGATATCGCGGACCTCCCCATCACACTCACAAAAACGAAGCAAACAGGAAGACGCTTTTTGAACGAACGATTGGGTGCGGCAAGAACGGCGTTGGAAGCAGGCGATGTGCAGTATGAACAAGAGGCAAAGGCGCTGTGCCGAGACATTCGTATTTTACTGGAACAGGTTGTTGAGACTGATCTTCTGGCTGGAGTTGTCCGCCGCCACAGCGCCGAAGTTCAGACCAAAGGCAAAATTGAACACCTCGCAAAAATCACTGTCGAGGATTGCAAGTTTGTCGACGAGATGATGACGACGTATTCCCGTTACGAGCATTCACAGTCGGACGAAGCTCCAGTGGATCTTCCTCTTCCAGACGAAATCGAGAAAGATCTCAATGCAATTGTTGGTTTTATTGAAACTGTTCAGAAACGAAAAGAATCGTAAGTTATCAAGGCTTTTGATTTTGCGGGCTGAAATCCGTTGTCGTCCTGGCAGCGGTTTTGTTTACTTGTTTACCGCTTCCGGCAAGAAACGGCACCTACCGAAGTAAACACCGGAAGGGCTATAATCGAAAAACCGCTACAGAGAGCGGTTCTTCGGCGTGGCAGAAAATGCCAAAAATAAGTCGTGGGTGGCTATCGGGAATCGAACCCGAATTGAGAGCTCCACAAGCTCCAGTGTTAACCGTTACACCATAGCCACCATGACCGAACGCCCCATGAGGGGCGTTACAGTTATAACAGATTTATCGATTCCTCGCCAGTTTTTCAGACACAGCCATTACTACTTGCAGCTCTTGCTGACAGGAATTCCGGGGATCGTAACGGCTGCTCCGGCAGAATCAACGCAGAAATATGTTTGATCTGAGAGCGGCACGAAGGCAATGAATTTGCTCGCGTCGGATAGGCAATTGAGTGGGCTGTGTCCTTGCTTCGCTGCAAGCGTATCATTCATATTTTTTACATCATTCGATCCGCAGAATCCGACATATGTGCCATGATTCTTATCGAAATAAAGCGCGCTGGATGGTCTGAGACTCATGAGATACGACTTGATCATCGCATCTTGCGCCTTCTGCTGCGACTGCCCCATCGAAGCCTCGATGAGCTTCGTGAGCGACTGCGCGTCTGCAGGCTTCTCGAAGGAGAGCTTCTGGTTTATCTTCGAGTATTCGCTTCGGACGCCGACATGTCCGCCTCCGAATGAAGGAATTGTGGCCTTCCCTGTCGGGTTGAATCCAATGCCGAACGCGACGCTTCTCACCTGCTGATCGAAAAGTCCGACTTCGACGGTGGCCGTATCGAACGTGAAATCATTCAGGATCGAATCGAATTCCTTCTTCGCTTCTTCGACATTCGGAATCGATTTGCCGGTCGGATCGTATTTGCTGACCAATGCGATCAACGCTTCAGAGAGATGCTCTTTCTGGATGGGGATCGAGTATGTCCTTACATAGGATCCATCCTTGCCCTTCGAAATTCCCTGCGATGTTATGTCGCCGATGAAATGGCTGCTTTTGAAGATATCATACAGATCGCTCACGTGCGGGATGTTCTTCGGATCCTGCAAAGCGGCAGGAGTCTTGCTTCCATACTGCTTCGAATAATCCTCGATCTCCTGCTTCGTAACTGAATACCAGACGCCCTGGATATTGGTGGTTCCGGGAATCATGCCGCTCAGCGGAAACTGATTCACCCTGAGATACAGTGTATTGTCGATATATCGGACATCGGCATCAGCGGTCAGGCCCATGCCCGCGAATGCGATCTTGCTCGATATATTCGGATTCTTCGCATCTGACTTGTCAGCATCGGTCGACATGGTGACCTTGAACGAGTTCGCTTTGCCGCTCTGCGTGAAGCTGACGTCGATGACCCCTTCAGTATGCGCCGAGAGGAGCTTGTCGGCCGAGTATGCTGTGTTCTTCACCGTTGTTTCAGGCGACTGGAATATATTCAGATAGAATGCCGAAGCTACGCCTCCCGCGATAAGGAGAAGTATGATGACGATAATGACCTTGATCAGGAGGTGGCTTTTGTGCGTAGTCATCGCAGGAGTCGGCTGCTGCCCAATTCCGCCGGCAGGAGAAGAAGGCGGAGTCTGCTGATATGCGGGACGCTGCGGGAACAGATCATTGGGATTGATCTCGTTCGGATTGTTTTGTGGGTTCATGAGGTACAGTATACCCCACATGTGCGGATAGCATGAGAGAGTTGTGGGGACAGTGGTACGGATTTGATCCCTACGGGATCGGTATAGTCTTCGAGTTTTATCGCTTGCTCCGCAAGCTTGAAAACATACTCAGACTTTTCAAATCCTCTCACGCGAAGCGCCCGTGCGCTTCGCTCTGCGCAAATGAAAAGACCGAGCATAGCTCGGTCTTTTCATTTGGTGCGCAGGAGAGGATTTGAACCTCCAAGCCCGTGAGGGCGCTACCACCTCAAGGTAGTGCGTCTGCCAGTTTCGCCACCTGCGCATATTTTCGAACTTCACCACTATAGCCGATATCTTACTTATTTTCAACCTTTGTCGAAAATCATGCCTGAAAACAAAAAACCGCTTTCGCGGTCTTCTGTTTTTTGAGTTATGCTGCGACCTCTTCTGAGGCTGCTTCGGCTTTCGCTTCCGGCTTCGCTGCGATATTGTGCTTCGTGTCAGTGTTCTGTCCTGGCTCGAGCTTGAGCATGCGTCGCATCTGGTGTCGGATTTCCTTCGCGGCTTTGTCTCGGACGAAGTAGAGCTTCGCTCGTCGTACCTTCGATCGTCGGAGGACCTCGATCTTGTCGATCATCGGGGAGAAGAGCGGGTAGATCCTTTCTACGCCGACGCCGTCCATGACCTTTCGGACCGTGAATGTAGCGCCTGCTTCAGTGCCGTGCTTGTTCGCGAGAACGAGTCCCTCGAATGCCTGAAGTCGGATCTTTCCTTCCTTGCCTTCTCCTTCCTTGATCTTCTGCCAAACACGAACCGTGTCTCCAGATCGGAGGCCGAGATTCTTTCGTTCGTCGATATTTACTGTCGTAATTGGGGTTTTTGTTGCCATAAATGATGCTAATCAGTGCCGACTAATGTAACATAGGGGGCTAAATTACGCAATAGTGCTGCGGGTTTTCGAGAGATTCTTTCCGATCGTCGCCGGCATGACCACGTCCATTTCGCTCATCGCATGGAGGAAATCCGCGGGGAATGGAGCGTTCACAGTGACCGGCTTGCCCGGCTTTGCCTTCGTGCCGACTGGGATGAATGTGATAGTCGAAGCATGGAGCGCAGTTCGAGTGAACCCGAGTCCTGGCGGCTTTTCGCCTCCATAGAGCTTGTCTGCGACGACTGGATGATTGATCGCCTTGAAATGGACGCGGATCTGATGCGTGCGGCCAGTCTTCGGTTCTGCTTGGACGAACGAATACTTTCCAGTAACATCCTTGTCGTAACCGGCCTTGATGAGGTTCCACCAGGTCTGCGCAGGACGAAGCTCCCCTCGTGCGCCGCGGGTAGCGGACCATTTTCGGAAGTCGCCAGTGCTGCGTCCGATCGGACGATCGATGATGCCCCATTCTTCTTTCAATTCTCCATAGAGGAATGCGAAGTACTTCTTCTTGATCGTATGCTCCTGGAACTGCGTCTTCAGATGCGCGTGCCCTGCTTTCGTCTTTGCGATGAGCATGACGCCGGACGTGTCTCGGTCGAGGCGATGGACGATGCCCGGACGATAGATCGTCTGCGATTCCCGCTTCGCGCCGTCTGCGCCGACGGTTTCATTCGTGACGATCGGTTCGCCGACGTTCTTCGCCTTCGGATAATGCTTGAGGATCCAATCAGTGAGGAATACCTCATCGGTCTTTCCATCAGAATGCACGACCAAGCCGGATGGCTTGTTGATGGCGACGATATTCGCATCTTCATAGAGGACTTCGATTTTCGGAAGTTTCGGGCCTTGTATCGCTTTCACGGCTTTTTTTGAAGCTTTTGCGATTTTCTTTGTTTTGGCTGTTTTTGGGGCTGGTTTCATAGAGATGTATTGATAATTCATGAAATATACGTTAGTCTAGCATGGTACGCAAGGATGCGCGCGATTAGCTCAGTTGGTAGAGCAGTCCCTTTACACGGGAAAGGTCGGGGGTTCGAGCCCCTCATCGCGCACAGCAAAAGAAAAAGACGGCTTGGCCGTCTTTTTCTTTTGCGCCCAGATTTTATGCGTGACCAAATCCATCCACTGTGTATAATACCCATGTCCCCTTCTGAAGATATAAATGAGCACGTGGCGGAACTGGTATACGCGTACGTCTCAGAAGCGTATGGAGTGATCCTTGAGGGTTCGAGTCCCTCCGTGCTCACAACAAATAGAATAAGCTGGCGTGAGCCAGCTTATTCTATTTGTCTGAGAGTATGGAAGGAACGAAAGCAGGACTAAGCGAAGGAGATCGCAGGCTTATTTCTGTGCTATCATTTCTAAATGAAAAGATTCCATCCGGTTTGGTTTGCCGTAGTCTTATTGATCCTTCCGGCGATCGCATCATTTTTGAAATCCGGCGCAGACAGTGATGATATATTCATGATAATGGGCATCATATCGATCGCTGTTGCCATTTACGCACATTTCAATAAAAGCTTTACGGCTTCTGATCGACCCTTATGGGCAAGCAAATATGTATTCAAAGGCAATGAGTTGAAGCAGCTTTGTTATATGCTGATAATTGTCGGCTTAATTGACTTTGCTCTCTATTACTTTCATTTCATGAGCTTGATTAGCAGATTCATCTGAAGGCAAGCGCCCCACAAAAGAAAAGCCGCCACTCGGGCGGTTTTTCTTCGCATGAACAGTCGTTCCGCGATCGTTATTACATCTGTGTCGGAGCAACCGGAGCTGCAGGCGCAGCCATTTCAGAGTTGCACTTCTTTCCCATGATGCCTGCAATGATGATGACGATTCCGAGAACCGCATGGAGCCAGTTGTCAGGAGTATTCACATTGAGGAAGCCGAGGATGCTCGTAACTCCGAAGAAGCCGATGATCGCGAGGAGGAGGTATACTGCTCCGACGACGATGAGCACTGCTGCGCTTGTCTTCGCGCACTTGAGGCCGACGACAAGGAGAATGATGCCGATGACGAGGTGCACGATAGTATGAACCGTATCAACGCCGAAGAATCCTGTTGCTGACACGAGCGGATTCGGGATGAATCCGAGGATGCCGACGATGATGAAGACGATTCCGAAAACGATACTGAGTTTCTTAGCCATAAATTAATGATGAATTGATAATCGATTATTTCGACCTGTTTATTCTAGCACCGCAAAGATAGGGGTACCATAGGGATATCCACCCGTTATACACAGCTTATTCCCACCTTTTGCAGGCTCTTCAGAATTTGAAATTGGGCTCAATCGATCTCTAATAAATTGACAATATGTGGGTTAAGCGGTAATTTCAGATGGAACCCGCTCTTCGAGCACAAAAAAAGAAATACTTATGATTATCGGAACAATCTGCATCATTGCAGCACTTATTGTTGTTGCTGCCGCCTACCTTCTCATTCCCCTACCGCTTCTCAGTTACGAGCAAGGAAGCACCGAGACTGATCAGGGCGAGGTGATGGAAGTTAAAAATCTCCGACCTGGAGTTCTCGAGGTTTCTCTCAGACAAGGCATGGAAATCGACCCACGCCTTCAGCAAGGCAGCGCAAGGATGATTTCGGCCTCATGCACGCGATTCATCCACTTCCGGAAAGGACAGTCGTTGCCGGAGATCGGAGACAAAATTTCGATCTCTTCGATCAACAGGCTGCACCGCTTCACCGGACGCTCATTCAATTGGGCGAAAAGATGGGAACCGCTGAAAGGCAAGGTCCCGACCAGCGGTAAAGTCCAATTCATTACGGCTTAAAAAACAACCTTCGGCGTAAGCCCGCGATACACCTCAAAGCAGGAGAACTAAAATTCTCCTGCTTTTTCATTGCTTTCAACTATCTCGGTCTGTCTCACTAGCATGTGCCCCTGGTTGGAATCGAACCAACATCGACGGCTTAGAAGTCCGCAGTTCTATCCATTGAACTACAAGGGCAAATTACCAAATTTGGGCATGGACCGAATTACCAAATTCGAGCTGCTCGGCTTGGCCCGCATGGAGACTATAGCAAACCTCCGGCAAAGCAGCTACCTGACCGGATCGTCGCTTCGCGCATATGGCGTTCTTTGGATCGTCTCGAATTCGGCATTCCGCGTTTCATGCGAAGTGACGACTTTCGAGATTTCAGCGGCGTTGACCGTTGTGCCGGCGATTGCTGCGGCGTTAGATGACGGTGCTTCCCCGTCTCGGATATTGAGGAAGAGCGAGACTGCGCCATAGACGCTGATGATTCCGGCAGCAAATGCGAGAACGACCACCGCGATCCAGTCGATCCGGGGATTGCTGCCGAAATTGATCGACAGCTTCTTATGGCTGACCGCATGATTCGGATGTTTTTTGAGTGAGAATTTCATATTACTTTATTGAAAGGACTTCGATATCCAGATCGATCTTCCATTGGCTCGAAGGGAGCGCTTTCCCCGTCGCGTCAGATATGCCGGAGGCCTCGAGCCGAAGGTTGCTGATCGCGACGCTATACGGCAATTGTTCGGCGAGAAGCAGGATCTTCATCATGGCCGGCCAGCTCCCGATGCTTGACATATGGGCGCGGAGCTTGCCGACGGTTCCTGAAGGGCTGTCTGAGAGATCGTCGGCATTGATCGAACTGACGATCAAGGTCGTCCCTGTCGAATTGCCGAGGCTCTCGAGCTTCTCGATGAAATCGACCGCCTGATCGCCATGGATGAAATAGCCGAGTATCTTCTCCCGATCCGCTTCGACGTCTTTCAGCATTTTTACCACCGCCTCCTCATGCTCCCTGCGGTACTTCTCCTTCGCCACTTCCTTGAGGACATTGGCAGTACGGACAGTCTGCCCGTCGATGCTCTGATATACGTTCCAATAGACGCCGACGAGCGCGAGGAGGGTGATGAGAGATACCGAGAAATATATTGTGGTATGGGAAATCCGTTTCATTGAATTATATTTTTACCTTGACCTTCATATTGAAATGGATATCATGCCCCTTTGCGAGATCCGATACCGGGAATTCGACCTTGATGAAGCTCGGGTCATTCCCAAGCTCCTTCTTGAAGGAGATGAGCGATTCTCGGGCAAGAGCGATGCCGGAAATCAGGACTGTGGCGGTCGACGACGCATCGCGCGAAACATCAAATGTGCCGAGGATGACGCTCTGCGGACGGTGGCTGATGATCTTCTCTACGACGCCTGACAAGGGCTTCGCGTCCTGGTGGTTTCCGAGCGAAGAGATCATGCTCTGCAAAGCGATGACATCCTGCCCGGCCTTGTCGACGCCGCTCGCTGCGCTGGCCTTCTTCAGAGAATCAAGCTCAGTCACTGCCTGGCTTTCCTGCCCTCGAGAAAGGATATATGAAGGAAGAAGCGATACCATTCCAATCGCGAATGCCGCCGTGAGGAAGAACAGGCATGTCGCAGCGAGGCGCAAGCGGTATTCGCGGCGGAGATTCTTTATGTATCTTTCAGGCAGGAGCGAGTACATGGCGTTTATTGTTGGGGCAAGGCAAGACCGGCTGCGACTGCATAATCAAGCGACTCCTCGTGCGAAATCGGAGGAATATACTTGTCGCTCGAGAATGCGTTCTGCCAGACATTGCCGATATCGACCGGAATCTTCGGATCGGGCGAGATATGGGAGATGAGTCCGACAAGCTGCGCATCTGCGCCGCACAGGACGATGCGATTGATGTCCTTGCAGCCTTCTCCATGCTCGATCCAATACGTGTACACCTTGTAAATTTCCTTCTGGAGGACCGCCACGCTGTCCTGGATAGCGGCGAGGATCTTCTTCGTGTCCTTGCCGTCATGGAAGCCGGCCGACTTCTTCATTTCGATCGCTTCGGCCGGCTTGATGTCGAAGGCTTTCTCGATCACCTCGGTGACCGCATCGCCTCCCCACGAGACCGTAGACGTAAACGAGACGATTCCTTCGCAGATGACATATATGCCCGTCTTCTTGCTCATGATGTTGATGACGAGTTCTGTCTCGCCGCTGCCTTTCGGGACGAAAGCTCGGGCGAGAGCCTTGGCCTCGACTTCGAATGAGAGCGCGGTGAGCTTCGCATCGGCGAGAACATTGAGATACGCGTCGATGACTTTCCGCGGAGCGACGGAGACCATCGCAGAGCGCTTGCCGCCGGCAGCTGATGGTATGACATCGAAATAGAAGAGCGCATCTGCGGGCGAAAGCGGCACATTCTCTTCGAGCTTGAATTCGATATTCTGGCTGATCTGCTTCTCGTCGCTCGCAGCGATGTCGGTCTTGAAAAGATACATCTTTTCCTCAGGGATCGATACGCGCACGAAGGTGATGCCGAGCTCGGAAGCGAGTTCGCTGACGAGCTTGCTCAGGGCTTTCTCGTCCTTCACATACCCTGCTTCGACGATGCCTGGGGAGAGGAGGCGGCACCCGTGCTTCACGACCTCGAGGCTGTGCCTTCCATGGCTGAATTGGATGACTCGGATCGCATCATCGGAAATATGCAATCCCGCATACGGCATGTCGAGAAATTTCGGAGTAGGAAAAAGTTTGAAGAATGTCTCTGCGATCATTTCCCATATTGTACTACATATTCCTGCGCTTCGATATCTGCGATTTCACCAGATGCCAGAGGCCTGGCAGGATGGAAACGAGAAGGATGAGGATCACGATCGGCGTTATGTAACGGTCGGCGTTCGGGACGATATTGCCGAACGAATAGCCGATGATCGAAAGCCCGACGGACCAGAGCAAGCCTCCGATGATGTTATATGCGATGAATTTCCGATATGGCATGTTCGCAGCGCCGGCGACGATCGGCGCGAATGTCCGGATGATCGGCATGAATCGGGCGAGGATGATCGCTTTCGCTCCATGCTTCTCATAGAAGGATCCGGCCTGCTCGATATGCTTCTTCCGGAACCAGCGGGAATCGGCACGCGAGTACAGCTTTCCGCCGACGACTTTTCCGAATGCATAGCCGACGCTGTCTCCGAGCACCGCCGCGACGAATACGCCGATGAGCAGCAGCGGCAATGATATGAAGCCTTGCGAAGCGAGGAATCCGGCAGTGAAAAGAAGCGAATCCCCCGGCAGGAAGAATCCGAAGAACAGTCCCGACTCAGCAAAGACGACAGCGATCACGCCGATGAGGCCGAGCGACAAGATGATATGCGCCGGTGCGAGGAAATGAGTTATGGAGTGGATGAGATTCATAGCTAGCAAGCTCGAGTGCCCGGAGGAATATTCGCCGCAGGAGACGGCTCGAGGAGCGAGAAGCTTCCCTTCGATATCACTGCGCCGGTTTCATCGAGCTTGTCGGGAGTCGAGATGGCAAAAAGCATGCCATTGCTTTCGAAGCCTTTGATTTTCCGAGGTTCAAGATTCGTAACGAACATCGCCGTGCGTCCGACGAGGACCGCAGGATCAGGAAAATGCATGGAGATGCCCGAGACGATCTGGCGATGCTTCGGCACTGATATTTGTGCAGGTGGCATAACAGGCGCCGGCTGGTCATCAGCACCGAGCGCACCAGGAGCTGCGGCGAAAGCAGGATCGTCGACCATTGCCGTCTCGCCGAAATCGACCGAGAGCTTGAGCAGCTTGTCGGTTTCAGGAATCTTCTCAGCAGAGAGGATTTTCCCTGCTTTTATTTCAACCTTCGCGAAATCATCGTAATTGATCATGTGATTATTATATAGCATGCGCCGCGTTATTCATTACTCGCCGAGATCGGCATCGTCGCGCTCGCGGTCGAGAAAGCTCTGGAGAATGACTGCAGCTGCTGACGCATCAAGCATTTCCCTGCTGCCTCCGAGCTCATGCTGCGTCCGTTCCGCCTGATGGCTCGTCATGAATTCCGGCTCCATATGGACCGGCATGCCGGTCGCCGTGCGGAGCTCGAGAGCGAAAGCTTTCGCTGCGGCCATGATCGGATTCTCATTTCCTGAGAAGTCCTTCGATTCGCCCATGACGATCTCAGATACCTTCTCTTCCGCTGCGAGCGCGACTATCTCTACTACGAGCGCAGCCATCGCCGCGGCAGAGCCGCCATTCCTGATCACTTTCTTCGGCAAGGCGAAACGGCCGCCGAGGTCCGAGACCGCGATGCCGACCCGCTTCGATCCATAGTCTATTCCGAGGTATTTCATAGGCCTATCCTAACGCAAATCTGGCGCAAATGGAATCTTTCTGTTATTATCGGAAACGAAGCGGCATCAGGCGCTTCCCGCTGAAAAGCACCAAATGGATGGGTGGCTGAGTGGTTTAAGGCAACGGTCTTGAAAACCGTCGTCCTCGTAAGGGGACCGTGAGTTCAAATCTCACCCCATCCGCAATAAATGAAAAGCCCTGCTCAATGCAGGGCTTTTCATTTATCTGCGCATATTGGAGCGTGAGATTTGAAAGCCGGAGCGCACGAAGGTGCGCGAGGCGGGGTCGCAGGATTTTTCACAAGAAAAATACCTGCGACCGAATCTTTATTCCACAATATCGACAAACTTTCCGCCCTCAACCCTTTCAAATCGATACTGAAGGTCTTGGATATCCCCTCTCTCATCGAAGTGATATGAGCCAAGCGCTCCGGTGAAATTTTTCAATTCGTGCAAATACGACCGAACATCTTCCGTTTTGCTGCCAGCTTTCTTTATCCCTTGAGCTATGAGCATTGCAGCATCGTATGCGGCAAGCGTGTTGTATGGATAGACTGTGCTCTTGCCGTATTTTTCTTCGAATCGCTTGAGGATTCTTTTTGCAGCATCATTCTCTGGAGTCGGGACATTGATTATTACCGCACCGTTGACGGCATCCCCACCGGTTCTGACCAGATCAGGAGTTGCGTGATAGGCGAAAAACAGCTGCTGATTCATCCCGAGCTCCCTCACCTGTCTTGCGATAATGCCAGCACTGACGGGTACGTTGGGATTGATGAATATGGCATCGATTTCCTTTCCTTTTAGCTTAACCAGATCGGTCCGGTAATCCGAACCTTTTGGCGAAACGGATATATCTTCGACAACAAACCCTCCAAGATTTGCGAAGGATTTCAAAAACGAATCCCTGAAGCCTTTTGAATAATCAGTTTGATCAGACACGATTGCGACCTTTCGAAAATGCTTTGAAAACATATATGCCGCGATCTTTTCTCCGGTCTGCGCATCGCTTGGGGCATTTCGGAAGACATTCTTGCTCAAGCCTGATAGCGCGGGACTGCTCGCCCCAGATGAAAGCAGAAGTGTGTTTGATTCTTCGAGGAGATGTACGATAGACAAAGCCTCGTTGCTGCAACCCCCGCCAAGGATAATATTGACCTTATCAATTGTGATTAGTTTCTGGGCAGCGCTCACCGCTGACTTGGTATCGATGCATTTGCCATCTTCATAAATTACCTCTAATTTCTTGCCGGCAATTCCACCTTCAGCATTGATTTCATCCACCGCAATCGAAACTCCGCCTTTCATCGCCTCTCCGTAATTAGGATCTACACCGGTCAAAGATCCGAGAAAGCCAATAGTAACTGCTGAAGATGAACCACGCTGATTCGTAATTCCAAACAAAATCCCCGAAAGAACCAATATAACTAGGCCAGAAATGATGTATTTTTTCATATGTTCTTTATTCTTATAGAACAATAGTATTATATTTTGTCAATAAATACTTCGTATTTGGACTTTATTAATATGTAATATACTTACGTCTATATTATTAGCCATATATTAAACAGTTGATTTAGTCCAAAATATGGACTATACTATAGTTGTCATGAATATAACCAAAAATCTTGAGGAAATGGGCTTTTCAAAGAAAGAGGCCCGAGTCTATCTGTCACTATTCAAGCTCAAAGACGCTACAGCATTCAAAATAGCTGCGGATACTTCGCTTCCGAAGACTAGCGTGTATCACACTCTCAAGGCTCTGGAGAAATCAGGCTACATATCTTCATGGAAGAAAAATACGATCACATATTTCTTTCCAGAAAGTCCCAATCTGCTTCTGAAGAAGTACAACGAGAGGAAGACAATTCTTGAAGAATTGATTCCTGAATTGAAGACATACTCAGAACAGAACGAGGTGCTTCCCTACGCAAAGCTCTATACGGGCAAAGAAGGTGTGAAGATAGCCATGAACGGAGTACTTGAAAATGCTATCGAGCAGAAAACCAACACGATATATTCTTTCATTAGGCCTGATTTTACTGACATTTTTCCAAAGATTAGCGATAGCTGGATTCAGGAAAGAGAAAAGCACGGCATTTCAATAAGAATAATTCGTCCTGTTCTAAACAAGGGCGACAATACACTCGGCTATGAAAAAAATGGATTGCGTGAAACTAAAGTCATGCCCGGCTCATACCCCATTGAGAGCTCGATATATATCAGCGGAAGCAAATCGACGCTGTTCGCGATAAAAGACCATCAAATGTATGCGGCAACGATAGACTCAGTCGTTTTCGCAAACATGTTCAAAAATATGTTTCTCTATATTTGGGATACGCTTCCGAAGGAATAAGTTATACCTCCATCTGCGGGTACTGATTGATATCTGCCGGAAGAAATTGTTTCCCGTATTTTTTAGATGTCCATAACAACAGAGGGATATTCAAAAAAGCATTGAAGGCGATTATTGCTATTATGGAATAATCTGGAAAATCCGGTGAGGCCAGTGACGCGACGAAGAGGGAAAATATGGCCACGAAGCCAGAGATGAAGGCGGCTTTGGACCAATTTCTCATGATATGTTTGGTAAAATCGAGATCCGACAGCATTTCTTGCACCTCCTTGTCTGAAGCCTGGGCAGAAATCTTCTCGAACACCTCTGTCAGAACCTTGAGCGGGAGCTTGCGGTAGAATTTGCTATTCAGCATAGATACCTTGCGAGTAAAGGCAGTTCCGCCGGTGCCTGACAGATTCCATTTATTAGAAACTTCAGCAATCGAAGGTTTGAACCCGAGGCCGAGATTCCCTTCCACAAGAAGATAGTCGTGAAAATCCACAACGAAAGGACCTATCTTTCCAGAAATAAAGTTGCTCTGACCATTCTGCAAACTCAACCAGCCATTTCGCCACCCTCTTTTCGACCTCAGGAAAGTGAGATCGTATTTCTTTGCGAGCAGAGACAGCTTTCGGCTTCTGTTCCATTCTGGTATTTCAAATAGCAAAGCTATCATGAAATACAATAAGCAACTGAGAGGGATTACTGTTCCAAGAAACAGCAAGAATGCCTGGAAGCCATTGAATGAAATCATCATGGATATTAAATGGAAAGCAGCGCAAATGCCACCACAGCTAAGACCAATTCAATGAAGAAAGCCCAGAGCGATATCTGATTGGCTGATTTTGCCTTTACCGGAAGCTTATTTTTCCATCCGTAGTAAAAGATCGCTCCTCCCCAGATAGGATTCAGCAGGCATATTATCCAGATTATCAGCTTTTCATTCCCGAGGAGCGGTTCTGATGATGTCTGCCCTTCCGAAAGCTTCGATTTTTTCTTAAGCATGAACGCCACACAGATGACAATTGCGACCAGGAAAATTATTTTAAACATAGATGAGTTACTATTGATAATACAAAAATTGTACCATGACTTTGATAGGTGCCTTACTCAAGCGACTCAAAAGTGATAAAATGTAGATATGACCGACATAAACCCACAACTCACCGGCGGGTGCGCCTGCGGCAAGATCCGCTACGAATCAGCAGCGGCTCCCGTCACGATGCTCAACTGCCATTGTCGAGACTGCCAGCACTCGAGCGGAGGACCATTTTCTACTTACACGGTCGTTCCGAAAGAAACCTTCAAACTCACGCAAGGTGAGCTCAGTTTCTACGCGACAGAGAGCGAGGCAGGTGGAAAGAACCATCGAGGCTTCTGCTCTGATTGCGGTTCCCCTATCCTATCCAAACCCGATTCAGCACCGGGCATCGTGGCGATCTTTACCTCAAGCTTAGATGATCCGAGCGGCTTCAATCAGCAGATGGAAGTATGGGTATCCGATGCGCAGCCATGGGATCGCCTGAATCCGGCAGTGCCGAAGTTTGAAAAATATCCCACATCTCAATAGGTTCGAGCAGCGCTTCTTCTTTGTTGCGGAACCCAATCGTTAGTGTTAATGTTCAAAACGAAACCAGCAAAGCCATATTGAACTATGAAAAAAGCATACCTCGTAGTCACCTGCCAGAATGGCCGTGATACCACGGTCGCCCACCTCTCGCCGCGGCTCATCACCGAAGATCCGAAGCTCGCGCTCGCCGCCGCTCGAAAAATCTGCAATGAGACCGACTTCGACTTCGTAGAGAACGTCTTCATCTTCTGGATGGAAGCGGATCGGCAATACACCCTGCATGAAATGCGAGCCTGGGCAGACGATCAGTCAAACGAGTACCTCGTGTACTTCCTCGGGAAAAAGCCAGGCTGCAGCGACGAGCCTTCGCTTGTCGAGCGCTTCAACAGCGAGCAGTTTCGCACAGAGTCAGGAGGACTGCTCGCAGCCTGACTGCTTTACCAACACCTCGCACTGGATCGTGCCGCCGCTCTCATCGAGCGGTGTTTTGTTTATCACTCGAGATCAGAAACGATCGCTCTTGTAATGATTCCCCGGCCTTCGCGGCACCATCAATAAGAAAGACCAAATAACACTTTCCCAAAGAAATACCGTATGCAAAAAATCACAGTCGGAGTATTCGCGATCATGCTCGCTTTCGGAGCCTTCGCAGCGAACAGCGCTCACGCAGCGACTGCAAGCCTCTCCATCCTCTACGGCTCTGACCTCCAGTCAGGCGCAACAGGAAACGGAGCGACAGAACTCCAGGCGTTCCTCGGAGAGCAGGGATATCTCAACGTCGCGCCTACAGTATCGCTCGGATACTTCGGCGGACAGACGAAGGCAGCCCTCATTCAGTACCAGGCAAGCCATAACGTCCCTGCTACCGGATACTTCGGACCGCTGACCAAGAACGCGATTCAGCAGGAGATGCTCGCGCATTGCTGGCTCGGAGCTTGCATGACTCCAAACATGTAATACGGGTAGGGAAAGAGAAACAACGCAGAAAGAAAAGCCGCCGAGTGAAACCCGGCGGCTTTTCTCATGCCTCACGCTTCATCTGCTATAATCCCCTGCATGGACACGAACATCACCCATATCGCCTGGATCGAAGTCGAGGAGCATTGCCGAAGCCTCGCTGCGCAGATCGCCGCCGCAGGCTTCGCTCCTGATTACCTCGTCGGCATCGCGACCGGCGGCGTCATTCCCCTCGCGCTCATCGCCAAGGAATTCAAAAACAGCAACATCGTCACTGTTTCAGTCAGCTCGTATGAAAAGGATACGCGCGGCGAACTCGTCGTGAAATATCTGCCGAAGATCGATCTCGCAGGAAAGAAAATTCTTCTCGTCGACGAGATAGCTGAAACTGGAAGGACGCTGAGGAAAGTCGCCGACATCCTCCGCAATGAATACAACGTCGCCGAACTGAAGACCGTCGTCATCGCAGTGAATAAAGACAAATGCGTCGATAGGCCTGATTTCTTCGGCGTCGAAGGCAGCAATTGGTTCGTATTTCCTTGGGAGAAAGCTGAATTCCCGGAATATTTCCAAAATAGCCGCACTGGCGAACCCGCATGCTTTGGCGTCGACCTCAACAAGGGTGTATAATATCTGACATGGCAGCAGCACCCATCATCTCGTGGCACGCACTCGAGCATCATCATACGGAAAAGACTTCCGACTGGTATTGGAGCGTCGGCATCATCGCGGCGACAGCTGCAGCTCTCGCATTCATCTTCGGAAATGTTATCTTCGGCATACTGATCATCGTCGGCACTACGGCGCTCCTCCTCGCTTCGTCGAAGCATCCGCGCCTGATGTACTGCGAGATCAACGACCGCGGAGTAGTCATGGGCGACATCCTCTACCCTTTCCTCACGCTCGAATCCTTCTGGATCGACCCGCATCAGCACCCTTCGAAGATCCTCATCAAATCCCAGAAAGTATTCATGCCCTACATCACCGTGCACATCGACGATGTGGATCCTGAAGAAGTGCGCGAGGTGCTTCTCAATTACATAGCTGAAACGCAGCACCACGAGCCGCTTACTCAGAAGATCCTCGAGTATCTCGGCTTCTAGGGAATTTGGAAATTGCGTGCCGGCGTGATAGGCTGTTTTCACTTGCGAAGTGCGTCCGGTTTCGGAGCAGTCCGCCAGATACGCTCTTGTCGTTCAATGGATAGGACACTCCCCTGCGAAGGGAGAAATGCAGGTTCGATTCCTGCCAGGAGCACCAAAAAAAGAAAAACCGGCTGTGCCGGTTTTTCTTTTGCTCCTGGCAGGAATCGAAAGCCGGAGGGCGCGAAGGCGGCCGAGGCGGGGTCGCAGGCGAGGACAGCAGTCCGAGACCTGTGACCGATTCATTTTCGCCCCACATGCTGTAAGCCAAACCTATTAACGACGTCATAACTATGACCACCTATTGAATATCCATAGGCCGAAACAGCACATTATATCTATGAAACCATACGATCTCGCCTGGAAAGGCACGACAGTCAAACACAAACGAGAACTCCTCGCTCATTCCCTCCTGGAACGGCACAGGCTCATCAACGAAGGAAAGATCAAGGGCGGGCAGCTTCAGCTTGCGAGCACTTGCGTCGACATCATCGGAACGGCGACAGCTGCTCTCGAGGAAACGGAAGGCATTATCAACGAGGAGTGGCAAAAGCTCCTTGATGAAGCGCTTGAGATTTCCAAGGAAGCAGTCGCGCTTGCAGAAGAGACGGACAGAAGCGAATGGTCATCAAGCGACTTCGAAGTCGCCGGAGTCATCATTCTCAGCACGACGAAGGACGCGGAGCATGCGCTCAACCTCCTGAAACAAGGATTGTCGAAGGCTGAGAGCGAAGGAAATGCCGGATCGAAGACGCTTCTCCTCGGCCAGATCGTGAAAGCGCTCATGGCGATCGGAAAGGCCGACGACATCGAGAGGGCGCTCCATGATCTTCATCAATCGATCGAGGCCAGCTCGCCGCTTGATCCGAAAGTTTCCGGCCGAGCATATCGCGCGCTGGCAATCGGCGCGAAGTTCCTTGCCATCCATTATGCGAAGGAAGCCGGCTCTGAAAATCAGGAGCTCAAGGCTCGGAACATCTAGCCGATGCTCAACTTCAAACAACTCGAATGCCCGAAAGGGAAATTCGGGTTGTTATTTGCCTGAGCATTCCGCACACTCGCCCGGTACTAGACAGTCGAAACCTTCGGCCGATGCACGAACTGACGCGCACCCGCGAGGATCATGATCGAGCCGACGATGTACGAGAAATAGAAGAACATTTCAATCGGAAGATCATAGACGACGAATACGACGCCGGTTCGCGCTTCGAATGAGATGACTGCGGCCATGAGCACGCCGATCGTCATGATGATCATTCCTGACGAGATGAGCTTGAGCGGACGCTTGAGCAGGTTCATGAAGATGTCCGTCGAGAGATAGAAGTAGACGGCGGCCACTACCCCGGCGATGACTGAGATGAAAACCAATACGAGCTGAAATACTTCGAATGTGGATGGGTTCATATGCATATTCTACCATAAATAAAAAACCATCCCGAGGATGGTTTTTTGTATCAGATTATCTGAACGACTAGGCTGAGATCTTCTTGAGAGATGCTGCTGCTCGGGACTTGAGCCGTGATGCAGTGTTCGCCTTGATGTAATTCGTCTTTGCCGCCTTGTCGAGCGCCTGCGAGAGGTTCGCGAGGACTGCCTGAGCTTCCTTCGCTTTCTTTTCGACGACGAGCTTTCGGAACTTCTTGAGGTTCGTGTCGATAGCGGTCTTTCGGCGGATGTTATTCACGCGCTTCTTTGCGCTTGCTCGGAGGGCTTTTTTTGCTGAAGATGTGATTGGCATATGTGTTTTATGGGCTTTGTATGTGGCTCGTAATGTACCATAGCTCTGCGGGAAATACAAGCATTTCCGAGGTTTTGAGCACTTCTCCCCCACATATAGTAGAATGTACCCATGATTTCCCAGATTATCGGCACAGTGAGCCATATCGACCTCAAATTCCTCGTGGTGAATACCGGCGCAATTGGCACCAACGGCGTGATCACTGCCGGCGTCGGATATAAGGTCTTCGCGACCGGAGACACCATCGCGAGCTATACCGTCGGCGTGCCAGCCAGCCTTTGGACGCACCTCGCAGTGCGCGATGATGCGCTCGACCTCTATGGCTTCTCTTCCCTGCAGGAACTCAATTTCTTCCAGCTGCTCACGACTGTCTCCGGCATCGGACCGAAGACCGCGCTCGGAATCCTCAACGTCTCATCCGTAGCGACACTCCATATGGCAATTGAAACAGAAGACGCATCGCATCTGACGAAAGTCTCCGGCATCGGCAAGAAGAATGCCGAGAAGATCGTCCGCGAGCTCAAGGACAAGATCGGCGACTTCGACCTCATTGCGCACTCGGCAGAATATACGGCAACCCGACAGGCGAATATCCGCGGCGACTCCGATGTCCTCGCAGCACTCCAAGCGCTCGGCTATCGCGATAACGAAGCCCGCGACGCGATGAAGCAGATCGACAAGAAGCTCACCGACACCGGCGCACGAGTGAAGGCAGCCCTCAAAATCCTCGGAATTTAACGCATTTAGAAATACATCACCAATCACATGCTCGACAACACCCTCGCAAAAATCCGCCGATTCATTCCGACCAAGCTCTTCCATTTCTTCCAGCCTGCATATCATTATTCGCTCGCGCTTGCCGCTGCGCTCTGGTACAGCTTCCCTTCGCGGCATATCAAGGTGATCGGCGTGACCGGAACGAAAGGCAAAAGCTCGACGACTGAAATACTCAACGCGATCCTCGAGGAAGCCGGCTATCGAACTGCAGTTTCGAATACCATCCGCCACAAGATCGGCGACGAATCCTTCGACAATCTCTACAAGATGTCGATGCCCGGCAGATTCTTCGTCCAGCGCCTCATCCGCAAAGCCGTGAAAGCGAAATGCGACTATGTCATCCTCGAGATGACTTCGCAAGGCACGCTCCTCTACCGTCACAAATTCCTCCATCTCGACGCATTCGTCTTCACGAATCTTTCGCCTGAGCATATCGACTCGCACGGATCATTCGAAAATTACGCGGCGGCAAAAGCGAAGATTGCCTGCGAAATGATCCATTCGAAGAAAGCGCAGCGAACCATCATCGTGAATGGCGATGACAAAGAGGCCGGCAGATTCCTCACATGCGAAGCCGACAAGAAGATGACCTATAGTGCAAAGGACGTCGAGCCGTACGAGATCCTCAAGCAAGGCATCACCTTCACCTTCGGCGGCAAGGAGCATGGGCGGAAAGTGGCTTCCCCGCTTTCAGGCCTTTTCAATCTGTACAACATCCTCGCAGCAGCGAATGCGGCTCGATCCCAGGGAGTGAACGATGATACGATTGCGCGTGCGATAACGAAATTCACCGGCATCAAAGGACGCGTCGAACGCATCGAAGCCGGCCAGAAATTCACCGTCATCGTCGACTACGCGCATACGCCTGATTCCCTCGAGAAGCTCTATCAGGTATTCGAAACCTCGAGCATCATCGCCATTCTCGGCGGCACCGGCGGCGGACGTGATAATTGGAAGCGAAAGGAAATGGGCAGACTTGCCGACCGATACTGCGACGACATTATCCTTACCGATGAAGATCCGTATGACGAAGATCCGAAGAAGATCGTCGCTGACGTAGCTGCAGGCATTACCGAAATCCAGCCGACGATCATCATGGACCGGCGCGAAGCGATCCGTGAAGCGATCCGGCGCGCAGGAACCAATCCTGACGGAACACCTCGTGAGGACGGCGGCGCAGGCATCGCAATCCTCATCACCGGCAAAGGCACCGACCCGTACATCATGGGTCCGAATAATACGAAGACTCCATGGGGAGATTCGCAGATCGCGCACGAAGAACTTCACGCATTCCTCGCAAGAAAATAGAGGAAATTGAAGAATAGGAAAACGCCAGGCTGATCAGCCTGGCGTTTTCCTATAGATCAAGCGACGGGTCACCTACCTGCTGAAGAAACGCGAGATGAAGTCATCGCCGAGCGCGCTGATCATCGCTCCGAGCGCTGATGACGGCGACGTCACCGTGATCGTCCCGACTTGGTATCGATAATGTGCGCTATATGCCGGATCGAGCGTCACGCCGGATCCTGGGACGAGTTTCAAATCAGCTGACGGCGTAGTTCCCACAGGGATCCAGAGACCGGCCATGACCCGATACGTACCTGGAGCAAGCGTCGGAGGTATCGCCACTGAGCTACTGAAATTCTGACTTCCAGACCACTGGGTCGTCGGAGTAGAAGGATAGTATGCATCTGCCGCGACAGTCGTGCCATCGCCCTTCACGACATGGATGAATGATTTCCAAGTCTTCTCCGTAGGACCGCCGCTCCAATTAAGCGTGTATGGGAGAGACTTCCCTGCCTGGATGGTTGCTTGTGCAGACCATGGGAGGATAGTGATCGGCATGACCGCAGGAACCGGAGCTGGTACGGGTGTCGGCGCAGGAACTGGAATCGGCGCTACTGGAACTGGGGTCGGAGCTGACGGGATCGAAATTGTTGAGCTTGTGGTAGCTGCAATTGAAATTGCCGGAGTTGATGTAGCAGGTTTCGGAACAGGAACAGAGACAGGAGCTGAAACGGGAGCGACGATCTTCGCAGCTGATGTCGATGTCGATGCGGCATTTTTGATAAGGGCGCTCAGCGTAAGAGGCGTCGATGCTGCGCTCTGCGTTTTCTTGACTGAAGCCGCCGTTGCGGCAGCATCCTCAACCATCAAGAATCCGACTGTATATCGATATCCCGGCGAATACGAGGCGTCGTACCATGGAAGGTTAGCATCTCCCACGCTCGCAGTCGGTATGAGCGGCAACGATCGAGGTGGATTTCCTGGATAATTCAATCCTGCTTTCAATGTATACGTTCCTACAGGAATGGAAGCTGTAGGAATAGTCACATTGAAAGCGGACCCGACAACCCCTCCGGAAGCGTTGATGCTGTTCCTATATTGGTATGCGATCGTGTTATTCGTATAGTTGGCGACATCGATGAACGGATCGAAGCGGCTGAGTATCGCAGTATAGGACAGCGACCCGCCGGAACCCAAAATGTCCCAAGTCTGAGTGAAGTCGCTGCCTCGTTGCACATGGAATATCTGCATGGAGCCGACGAGGACGATCTGACCCGATTGGATGACGTCCGTCACGCCGAGCGGAAGGATCCGCATCGGGTAAGGTATGTTGAAGAGAAGGCTATTGCTCACGATCGGGCTCAGGCCATCGACGACGAGCGAATAAGCCCCCTGCGAAATAGTTCCCGCTCCATTGTCAGAAGCTGTCGCGCATCGGTAATTGAACTGAGCGGAGATAGATGCCTTATCAGCAGAAACCTGATTGTTATTCAATGGATACACCTTTCCGCCGGCTCCGATTATTTTGAGAACGGATGACGCGAGGAAATTCCTGCCCGTAACAGTGAAGGTCACCGGACTCGGCGAGTCGCAATATGGCTGATCTGGTACCGGCGCATCCGTTGTAAAGGATGTCAGTATCGGAGGGTTAGTCGAGAATATGACTCTGTTCGTGGTCACGGAATCGACAGTCATCGAGACATCGTAATTCCCTTCCGGAAGAACAGCGTTCACGCTTACCTGCGTCGATGATGCGATCACTGCAGAAGCCAGCACGCTGCTGCCTCCGGCTCGAGGAGCGAAATTGACCGTTGCGGTCTTGCCAACTACGAAATTGGAACCGCTGATCGAATACTGATCGCCGCCCGACGCTTGAGCCGAGGTCAGAACGGGACCTGAAAGAATCGTGAATACGAAATCATTGCTTGCTCCCACGCCAGGAACTGCAGCTCTCAATGCATAACTGCCTGCCGCGAGTCCGGATGGCACGATGAATGTGAGTGTTCTGCCGTCAGCAGCAACCGTGGTCGAAGCGGCCGGGATGACCGTCGTTCCCGGGAGTATCCGCAGGACGATCCCATCGACGAATCTTGCGCCTGAGACGGTTATCGTTCCGCCAGGACCTTCCGCAGGAGGGTTCATTGCAGTGATCGCCGGAATGCCGTTCGATACTGTGAAGGCCACTTTGTTTGTTTCGATAGAACCATCGACGACAGATACGTCATAGATGCCAACGGATAAGGCCGGAGCACTGAGCGTGATACGCGTCGAACTTGCGACTCTGACTGAAACGGGAGTTGACGCGGCTCCGCTTTTTGGCTCGAATACGACATCTACCATATGGCCGACGATGAAGCGGACGCCTGCAAGAACGATCGGCTTCCCTGTCACATTAGGGTTGGCGAGAGATCTCGGAGTGATGCTTGTGATATTCGGAATGGAAAGAATCTGGAATGGAAGCGAGGTTGATTCGCCGACTGATCCCGCAAGGACCTTGACCGAGTATGTTCCGAGAACCGCATTCGCAGGAACGATGAATGTCAGTCTCGTGCTCGATGCGATCGTCGGCGTCACGGAATATTCCTGAGAATCGTTCCAGATCCTCACGATCGAATCTGCGGTGAAATGAGTACCGTTCAGGGCGACGCTCGCGCTCGGACCAGCTTTCGCTGGCGAAGCTGCAGAAATCGTAGGAACCGCCACTCGAGCTTCATACACGCCGAGGTCGAGCTTATTGGTTTCGACTTTCGCGCCATCGGTCGAATCCGAAACAAAGACCTGATATGTTCCAACAGCAAGCGAGGCCGGCGGTATAACGGAAATTTTCGTACTCGTTGCAACTTTCGCGGTGCTTATGATAGCCGATCCTCCGCTCTTCGGCGCGAATGAAACCGTCACCGTATGTCCGACGATAAAATTAGATCCTTTGATGAGGATCGGCTTCGAGAGCTCGCTAAGCGTGATTGATGCAGGACTAAATGAAGCAATCTTCGGGAAATCGAGCACTTGAAGCGATATCGCGTCACTCCAAGGACTGTTGAATGCCCCCACCCTTACGTTGTATGTTCCTGGATCGGTATCGTTTGGAATATCTAGCTGCAGAGTTTTTCCGTCGATGCTTGGAACCTCATTTATCTCGAAAACCTTCTTTGTTGCAGTATTGGCAAAGCGAATATTGTTCCCCTCCGGAGTGAAGCCAGAACCGCTGATGATCAAGCTGTTTCGATCTGACGAGGTTGGCACGGAATTCATTTTTGAAACTGAGTTTGCTGATGATTTTATCGCATTGCCTGGATATACGATGGAGCTTGATGATTTCAAGGTCCCCGGCTTGCCGGCAAGCGGCGGAGTATCCGTCTCAGTATCGAGTTCCGTCGCGCATTCTTGCCAATGCGTTTGCGCATGTGCCTTATCCGTAGGCTCTCCGAGAATTGCCGAAATGAGATACCCGCAAGAGATAACATTGAATCGAGGAGATGATATTCGCGAATACGTTATGTACGTACCGTCTGGATTCTTGGTTGCATGTATCGTATCCATCAAGCTTGCCTTACTCGGCTTGTAGAATGTATTGGAGGTATCGCCTGCATGACCGGTGTATGCTTTGAGATAGCTGCAGCCGACGCTTGTCAATGAACCGTATATCTGATTATTGATAGAGCTTCGGAAATCAGACGATGGTTTAGTGCTGCAATTTACGGAATCGAAAACGCTCAATGAAGACGGTTCAGGCTCAGTACTTCTGATATATTCGTCTCGCAATCTTCCGAAAGCATGCCCGACTTCGTGAAGCGTAGCCTGCGCAAGAATAAGTGAAGAAGATGCGCTGCTATCGAGCAGACGTATTTTTTTCTCATAATCGATAAGATTATCGAAGCCTGCTGTAGGCAATAAATCAAAAGGCATCATGTACACCTCTCCGCTATTGAAGTATGAGTAAGCTGTTTTTCCTACTTTTGTGCTGTAATAAATATAAATCTTTGCATCCTTTCCGCACTCAGATTGAGATTTTGCCGTGCCTTCAGGCATCGACCAATCATCATAAGTATCATATTCTTCAAGATCGATATAGAAGGAGAATTTGTTAGCATACGCCTTGAAGGGATCTGTCCTTCTGAAGCCGAGTTTTATTGTATTCAAGACTACACCGTAAAATGCATCTACTTTGAGATCTTCGGATATTTTCTTATCTCTCATGAACACGACTTTGACCGGACCATTTCCCGCAATCTTCTGACACGCGGGAACCGAAGCTACATTAGAGGTAACGGAAGTTCCATCAGTGAATTTAGTCTTGATCCGGTAAAAAATATCCTTCGTAGTAAGCAAATTCAAATTTGCATCGAAGGCTGTCTTTCCGGTAGTTTCCGATATCTTCTTATACTCTGCAGAGTCTGCCCTATACCCAGAAGCCCTTTCCACCTCATACCCAGAAACAATCGAATTCGCTGCGCCTCCGCTCCAATCGAGATCGATTCCTTTTTTAGTATCAGTAAATACGAATTTCGCTGTAAGTGCCGCAGGACTCTTCGGAAGAACCCTGACGGTGAGCTCATTGCTCCAAGGGCTATCAGTGACTTTCGTCGTTACGTTATATGCTCCTTGCGTCATGCCTGCGGGCAGATCGAAAGCGAGAGAGGTTCCAGCGCTCGATACGTCATCGATGCGGTATACCTTGCCTGCGATGGTCGCATGAACGAACTTGATTGAATTGCCGGTCGGCTTGAAGCCAGTTCCAGCGATAGTGACCGGCGGCGTTTCTGTCGCATCGACACTGAAGCTATTTGGACTGATCGAAGCGAGCTTCGGAGCTTTCGGTGGCAACTTTGCGCTCGCGACGGTCGAATAATGATATGTCTTTGCATAATAACCATCTTGGCTGCTTCCGCCATTTACATAGAATTCGCCAGTGGCTGTCTGAAAAGACATGTCTATCCTGATTCGATAATCAAAATCTCCTTCAGGCGCCGAGGTATCCGTGTAGGTCAATTGCGGCGTGAAGAATTTCGTATAGTTTCCGATATTCGAATACGGCATGCTGAAGCTTTGATCGAGAGCGGGGCTCACCTGCACGAATGAATTCGATCCTGCACGTGCCCGCTCAACCGCAGCCACATAGCTAGTCATGGCAAGAGATTTCGCCGGAAACGGATTGCTCCAAGCAAGAGTCACCTGATTTCCTGAGACGCTTGCCGCAAGAGTAGTCGCGGGTCCGCGGAATTTTGGTATCACGTTGAAAGTAAGCTTGTCCGCATGGCTGGTCATTACTTCATCCACCGCGCTCACCGGTCCCGCATAGTCTCGCACCGTATTGCCGTCTGAAAACCGAACCGAGTCATCGGTGCTGAGGACCATGCTCATAACCTTATAGGTGAAAAAACCGGAATATTTTTGGCAGCCTACCGGGTAAGCCAATTTAGACGTAGAATTATTTTGACGACTCTCTGACCTGTCGCCTGCAGGCTTCGACGCTGCATATGTCGCAATGAGAGTTCCCAGATTCTGAGGAGCAGGCATCGCATCAGTGATCGGCATATCCCAGAAACGGGTTTCAGAGAAAGTATTGCCATTCGATTGATATCCGTAATAGATGCAACTCGACTCTATATATCCCATCGAACTAGCCTGCGCATCATGCTTCACCGCAAAAAAACCCGAGAACGCGACCGCCAGGATGCCGAGGAATACAGCGATTTTTTTCATATCCATCCATTATATGGCAGCCTGACGCTTTCACATAGGAAGCTTATCCTTTGAGAAATCCCCGAGCGAAATCAATAACAAAACCGCCGCTCCGAAAGGAGCGGCGGTTTTGTTCTTCGCTTTATTCTACTATGGCTACAGGCTCCCCCTTCATCACCCTATTCACCGTGTACGGCTTTATGAAAGCCCTCTTCCCATCCGACTTCAGATTGCCCGACATTCCATCATATTCTTTCACCGCATTCAGATACTTGGAGACGCTCGCAACATCAGTGCTTTTCGTTTCAGTCATCGCTTTCGCAAGAAGCATCACCGCGTCATAAGATGAATCGGCGCCTATCAGCACCTCGGCTCCGAATTTTGCCTTGTATTTCGCTTCGAACTGCTTATTCGGAGTGAAATAACTGAGGAAGATCATATCTTCACAAGCTGCTCCGCAATCATGAATCGATTTCTTGTCGATGTTGACCGAGAAGATCGGAAGGTTTACCGAAAGGCTTCGGATCTGCTGCGGCATGATATGCGATTGGCTATAGCCGGCGACGGTCATAATGATCGCATCGATCGATTTATCAGCCTTCACCTTAGTTATTCCTGCGCGCATATCTGTTTCAGTCGCCTGTGGCTCATAGACCAACGCGACCTTGCCGCCCAACTCTTCGAACCTTTCCTTGAAATTCTTCGTCTGATCATATACCCACGAATCCTGCAGTCCGAATATCGCGACATTCCGATATCCTTTCTTGTACACATAGTCAGCGATGTTCCGCGAAAGGATGAAGTCGTGCGGCCATGTGTTAAATATGTTTTCGCTTCCTTCATTGAATTCTTTCACGCCGAGTGTCGGAGATATGAGGACAGCCTTGTTATTCTTCGCCAAATCAACGAGTGCGAGTCCGGAATTAGACCAATTCGGACCGATGATGAATTTTGCTCCGTCCGAGTTGGTCAGCTTCGAGAAGGCGCTGATGGCCTTCTTCGGATCTCCCGCATCATCTTCCAGAACAAGGCTGAGCTTTCTTCCGTTGACTCCCCCATTCTTATTGATATCCTCGACAGCCATCTGCATGCCGCTCTTCGATCCGTCGCCCCAAGCTGCGCCGCCGCCGCTCATGATGAGGATACCCCCGATCTTTATGTCTCCAGATGCTTCATTTCCTTTGCTGCCCTTATAGACAGCGAAGACGATGATGACTAGGAGAAGGATGGAACAGAGAATCCGCAATGATTTGGTATTCATATTTTTAAATTTTTTATTGAATAAATAAGGACTCTATGAATCCGCGACACACTGTCGTGAACTCAATAAAGTGGAGGATTTTTTGAGGATCCTCCATTTGTTTTCTCAACTCCACCCACCTTTTTTCGCGCCAGCAGAACCTTGGCAGGTAAAGTCCGTCAGATCCCCGGCCATTAGACCTTGCGCGAGTCTCTCCCCTATGAATTGCTGCAGAGCGAAATCTAGCTCGCGTTCCGGCGACTCGATCTGTACTGCTTCGAAGCGATACATCCAGCCGAACGGCCAAGAACCTGCCTTAGCGTCCTTCTCGTGAAGCAACTTCGCCTTGCGTTCGATGCGATAATACAAGTCCCCGACCTTGACCACGAATGCTTTCGCGCTGTGAAACTCATGGCAAGGGGTTATGGTTTCGGTCGGGATTTCGATTCCGGTGTATTTTTTCATAATTTATTCCCTTACTGAGGCATCGTGTCATCCCGCATGGGAGCTTATCGATAGCATCGGTTCCGGGAATAGACAGGCCTTGCGTGACATGCCTGTTTCCGGAACCGATGTTTCAAAGTACTATTTACTTTCTGGCATTATTATTGCACAATTTTCATAATCATGACTAATTACATATAACAATATACTCATATATTTTAATTTAAACCTTTATTTAAAGCATATTTATGTGTTGACAATTTTATAACAACACGCTATGATTTCGACATGATTGAACAAATATTGCAAGAACTCGGATTGAAAGAAAAGGAGGTCAAAACATACCTCGCCGTACTTGAACTCGGCCATGCGACGCCGGCGCACATCGCCCGCCTCACCGGCATCAACCGCTCGACCACCTACAGCATCGCCAAGGAGCTCATCGCGCGAGGAATCATCGTCGAAGACGTCGGCGGAAAGCAGAACTACCTCACTGCCCTGCCGCCGGAGGATCTGAAGAAAATGATCCGGAAGGAAGAGCTCGAGCTTCAGAACAAGAAGGTGCTCATCGGCAAGGCTGTCGACGCATTGAAAGACATTACGAAAAACACGCGCTATTCCATTCCGAAGATACAATTCGTCTATGAGGAGGACATCGAGGCATTCATGGAGAAGCAGGCGCCGATATGGAGTCAGAGCATCCTGAAGAACGACAGCATCTGGTGGGGATTCCAGGATCCGAGCTTCGTGAAAAGCTACCAGGGATGGATCGATTGGTATTGGAAGAAGTGTGCGCCGAGCAAGCTGTCGCTCCGTCTGCTCAGCAACGAATCGAAATTCGAAGCTGACATGAGCAAGCGCGGCTACAGCAACCGCATCATCAAATTTTGGAACGGCGAGGGCGATTTCACTGCGACCACATGGGTCACCGGCGATTACCTGACGCTCATCGTCACCAATCAGAAACCGCACTATCTCGTGCAGATCTATGACGCAAAACTCGCGCACAACATGCGCGAGCTCTTCAAGGGAATCTGGGAAGGAATAAAGTAAGCAGCTTGGTGTCGCGCTTATAGCATCTGCGATTCGTATAACTCATTCAGCTTCTTGCGGGTCTTTTCGCCGACAGAGCCGGCTTCGCCCCGGATGCCCCACTTCTTCTGGAATTCGGCGAGTGCTTTCATGGTGCATGGGCCGAAGGCACCGCTTCTCGGACATGCGTATTTCGTTTCGCCTTTCGGAGGATACATTCCTTCTCTCATGAGCGCAGTCTGAAGCGCGATAATATCGCTGACGATGACGTCGCGGTTCGTTCCGCCGAGCTTCGTCGCGACATCGAAGATAGTCTTCGAAAGATTCTTCGTCCACTCGTGCGGAAGGATGAGGTTGTCATACTTGAGCGTCACGTCGTTGCCGCTTCCGAAGAAATCCTGCAAGCCGAGATATGTCTGAAATGCGAGATCCTCGAGGATGAGCTTGCGCGCGGCAGGATTCTGGAATTGCGGCTCATAGATATAGCCGTACTCGATGAGCATGCTCGGCGCATCTGAACTGTTATGCGAGCCGACCGCGATGAGATCCTGATCTTCCACTACCCCGTCGACTTCCTGCGGATGATTGCTGGTCGGATAATACCGCGAGAGGCGCTTGCTGATGCTGTCGGCGATGGCTTTGGTCGTGCTGCTATTGGAATACTGATGCTCAGGAACATAGATGACATAGCCGGCATATTCCCCAGGGCTTTTCGTACGATGCTCGGGATAATCATTGAAATGGATATGGATCGCGACATCGACGTGATTGTCATTCGCCCATTTGTTCATGCCGTAGATCCGGAGCGCGACGTCTGATGGAGCGTCGTTGTGATAGACCTCGGCCTCCTGAGTCTTGATCTCGCCGGATTTCATGAGGCGCTCCATTTCAGATTTCTGACGTGCGGCGAAATCCCTGATCGATGTAGACGCATCGATGAAATACGAAGCGAACGGTTCATTCCATGCATGGAGGCTACGAGGTACGGTGACGCTGAAGCGCGGATTGGCTTTCAGAAGATCGGCGAGATAGCCTGCGAGCTCAACGGTCATATCTCGCTCCTTGAGATCGCGGTATTCTGCGCCGCCGTAATCCGGCTCGTGGCCAGGCACGACGAGGACATTTATTTTCTGCGCTGTTTCAGGCGCTTTCTTGTATTTTGCCTGAAGATCTCCGACGCTGATGCCGGGAATGAAGAATATCGCGGCCTGCTGATCGTTCTGACTCTGCTCCGATCCATTCTGCTCTACGAGCCGTATGCCGAAATCCGAAGCAAGCGCCACGATCTCCGGAATATTCCCGAGGGCAGCGAGAGAAGCCGTGAAGAATATTGCGAGCAGGAGAACTGAGAGGATTTTTTTCATGAGCAATGAAGGAAATGAGAATATGTGGTATAAGAAAGTATATGCCAGAATTACCCGAAGTCCAAACGACCGTGAACGGGCTCAACAGGCTCGCGAAAGGCCTCATCGTCGAGGATGTCTGGACTGATTACGACAGCAAGCACTATCACGGCTCGGATACCATCAAGGATCCGGAATTTTTCAGCAGCTTCAGGGAGAGCATCGTCGGCAGGAAGATCCTCGGCGCTGAGCGGCGAGCGAAGAACATCCTCATCAATCTCGAGGCTCGCAACAGTGGACAAAAAGACGGTTCGAATGACTCCGGCAAGCTCCCTGCCCAGACCATCCTCATCCACATGAAGATGACCGGGCATATGATGATTGGCGAATACGAGTTCGATCCCAAGAAATCGCGCGACCCATGGACGCCGGCTGCTCGCGCAAGCGATGCGCTCCGAGATCCCTTCAATCGTTTCATCCATCTCGTATTCACGCTCTCGGATGGCAAAGAAAATAAGCCCCGCAAGCAGCTCGTGCTTTCTGATATGCGCAAATTCGCCAAGGTCACCCTGCTCTCGACCGCAGCGGCGCATGAGTCGGCGCATCTCGAGGACATCGGCCCAGAACCGCTTGATCCGAGCTTCACCTTCGACAGATTCGCGGAACGCCTTCGGCTGAAGCCTGTCGGCAAGATCAAGACGACGCTCATGGACAAGTCGATCATCGCCGGCATCGGCAATATCTATTCTGATGAAGCGCTTTGGCGCGCAGGCATCAATCCTGAAGAGCGAGTGAAGGATGTGAGCGACAAAGATCTGAAGAATCTCTATGAAGCAGTCCGGGCCGTCCTCTCTCGCGGCATCGATTTCGGCGGAGACTCCATGAGCGACTATCGCAATATCCATGGCGAGCGCGGCAAATTCCAGGAGCAGCACAAGGCATACCGGAAGACCGGACAGCCATGCTCGAAGCCGAAATGCACCGGCACGATCCGACGGAAAGTCGTCGCGGGACGAAGCGCGCATTTCTGCGACGTGCATCAGAAGCTGCAATCAAAGCGGGGCTAGATCAGAAATTCTTTCCCGGTAGAACGTGCCACAAGGTTCTGAACCATTGCGTGAAGATCTTCGAAATGTCTTCGGATTCGATGATCACTGCGTGCGGCTCCTGCTTATTGTCGAATGAGAAGATAGCGGCGATCTTTCCTCCGCATGTGACGTCTCCGCTGAAAGCGAGCGCCTCGCCCTGCGCGAATTTATACTGAGCGAGCGGTTCCCTAATGGAGCCGTTCTCTACCGCATTCTTGTCTTCAAGCGGGTAAATCAGATATGCCTCGGTCTTGTTCGCCACCCGACGCTCGATCCATCGCTTGAAATACCTCGGCATCGCAGCGTAGATCTGAGATCCATGACTTACTGCAAAGCAAGTGTCGACGCGATTTTTTTCGAAATGCTCGATGACTTCATCCCAGGCCTTCTGCACCCCAGACATTCCCTTATAAAGACGAACATCGATGCTATGACCTTTGACTGAGACCATGCTCTCGAGAAGCGGAAGCATCGAGGAAGCAATATTCATCTTTTCCTGAAGACTTTTCTTCCACACTGAAAACGATTCAGGAGTGTATACGCGTTTCTTGTTCTGCGTTCCTGCTCGGACGATTTCTTTCCGAACAAGACCTTCGAGCAAGGTGTACGCGGTGCCTCGAGGGATCTTGAGCGCGATGCTCGCCTCATAGCCGGTAGTCTCGATGCGCTCCACAAGCCAGACATAGAGCCGGGCTTCTTTTTCCGTAAGTCCGAGCTCGATCAGATGCCCAAGTAATTCTTTTTCCATGACGTTTTTATACCACCCTTTGCTCACATATGCAATAAACCGTCATAAATAATGACGTCTATTTTTATTAAATAAACCTTATATATTATGGCCATATTCGATTAATACTCAAATAAAGTCTATATTTGAGACTTATTTCTACTTTCAGGATATAACGTACGACATGAATAAATTACGCGCCCAGAGCGACCCCTGCCCGCAAGGAGCTACCCTGAAGAGTCATCAGCAAGCCTGGGACTTCGTCGCGAAACAATACGCAGGAGGAACTTCCCTTCCTTCGTGGGGTACGAATGGCGAAATGAAAGATGTCGCGATCATTCCCGAGATCAAAGGGGGAAAGTTTCTCGAGATAGGCTTCGGCTCTGGAGATTCTATCGCATATCTTCTGAAACACGGTGCCGCTCATGTGACCGGAATCGATTTCAGCTCAGCACAGAAGAAAATCGCTGAAATGAGAATCGCTGCTGCTTCGAAAAATAGCAGCGGATACCCTAAGCGCTTCACGCTGATACAGCAGGCGATGGACGAAGCGCTTCCATATGGCCTTTTTGACTGCGTCATCGCGGTCTACAGCATCGGATGGTCGGAATATCCCGAAAAGCTGTTTGGTGAGATCCATAAGAAATTACGGCCCGGAGGATATTTCATATTCTCCTGGGATCATTACCTCAGCCGAATCATAGAAACTGAAGAGGGTAAGCTTGTCGTACGCAAAAGCTATCACGAACCGATGCCGCTTTTTCGTGAAAATTGGAAAGGCAGCGGACAGCTTATAGAAACGCACCAGCTCCGCCCAAGCGACTGGTTCAGAATGCTCACCGAAGCAGGATTCTCCGTCGACGGATTCTGGGAGCCGAAGCCCGACAAGGATACGGAACCGCTCGACGTGTATTCGCCGATCTATTCTGCCACAGCAAGCAGCATGGTGCCGACATGCGTCGTCTTTCGGGCAAAGAAAATATGATATGAAACTTTCAACAATTATCTCAGCCGAAAAGCTGATACATCGCAACTCCTGCAGAGACCGAGACATTGAATGATTCCTTCTTGCCGACCATCGGGATCTCAGCGATGACATCAGAGATATCGAGAAATTCCTTTCCGATCCCTTCCACCTCCCTGCCAAGAATGAGCAACGTGGGCTGGCGAGCCATGCTGATCGACGGAATCTCTTTCAGATCGACAGATCTCTCATCCTGCTCGAGCGCGACGATGCGCACGCCGGACTTCTTCAGCTTCTTAACGAGCACCAGCGGATCCTCGACCATCTCCCATGCGACCGAATCCTCAGCTCCGAGCGCGACCTTCGCCATATCAGGGCGCTTCCTGCCGAAACGGTCGATCGGAGACGGCGTATGGCCTGAAATATAGATCTTTTCCACGCCGAATCCGTCCGCAGTGCGGAATATAGATCCGACATTATGAACGCTCCGGACATCGTGCATGAGGATGAAAGCGCCTGAACCGGCCGGGAGTTGTGGTATCATAGGCATACTATATATTAGATATCATAAAAAACCATGCCATCAATCTTTCCCGCATTCTTCACATACGGCCTCATCGCTCCCCTTCTCCTCCGACTCGTTCTCGGCGCAGTGCTCGCGCTCTGGGGTTTGAAGAACGTGCAGAAAAAAACCGCTGAAGGAAAAGCTGAAACTCAGACGCTCGTCCTCGGCATCGTCGACCTCGTAAGCGGCGTGCTCCTCATCATCGGCCTCTTCACGCAAGCAGCGGCGCTCGTCGCAGTGATCCTCCTCGGAGTGAAGCTCGTGAACAAGGCGACTTCGAAAGCCCTCTTCACCGACGGCGTGAACTATTACTTCATCCTCTTCGTCATCGCGATCTCGATCCTCTTCAGCGGCGCCGGCTTCCTCGCATTCGATCTGCCGCTCTAACAGAAGCATGATGCACTGAAAGCTGTTGCCAGAGCCGTATTTTATGGTAGTATCTTCAGACATGCGCCCATAGCTCAGTCGGTAGAGCATCTCCCTTTTAAGGAGTGGGTCGTTGGTTCGATTCCAACTGGGCGCACAACCAAGACCGATGCGAGGGCCTTATAAGGTTTATAATAAATACAGTGTCATTTTTCTCAATAAAACAGAAAAAGAAGTTAGAAGATTTTTGTCGTGATTTTTACGATACTCAAATTCTAAACTCAGTAGTCGGTGAGATTGATGTTAGTAGCGTATTTTCTGATGTTGTTAAGAAAAATATCGTCGAAATATACCCGGAATTTGCAAAAATCGATTCTCAAAAAATAAATGACGAAATAAAGGTCATTCGTTTTGAGCTATTTGCACTTGCTTGGACCCATAAATTCATTAGCGGAAAAATTGTAGTTACTCAAAGTGACTTCACAAAATCATACCTTCACGAAAAAGGGAGAGACGGTATTTGGGCTAGTATGGAATCTTACAACAATGCGGTTGATGGTGTAACACTTCACTGGCTCACTAATCTTGGAAAAATAAATTTGAGTTTCAATTACAATATGCGTGAAGATTTGACGAAGAAAAATATTGAGACCGCCAGAGAATTAGGAATTGAAAATGACGACCGTATTGTGAGAGTTAATCATCGACTTTGGTCTGAAAATGCTTGGAAACAAAAACTAATGTTAGCACCTCTTGTTTTTACTTTCTGCGAGCGAATCGGTGTTAATGCACATGATTTAAACCAAGAGGCGCAGTTTCGTTTGGCGGGTACAATAAAAGGTTTGTATGACGGAGCAGAACAATCTTGGGATAAAGTAAAGATTGTAGTTTGATTCCTAAAGTGTGACCCTACATAAGATCTAACTTACATAAGGTTTCAATAAAGACTTACAAGGCTTGGTTAAAAGGTTCCATTCCCATTTGGCGCACCTGCATCCTCACCATATCGTTATCTTTCCCGATCCCTTTCGGCTTCAAGTAGTCTATGACTACGCATATCTTCAAGAACAATCCGGTCATATATCTTATCCGCAAGATGTGGAAATTCGCCGGGACCAATCGCCGGAGCGTCATCCTTTTCATATTCCTCTTCGTCATCGCAAACGCGATCGGCACCGTCGAGCCGCTCATCATCGGCAAGGTGCTCAATATCATCCAGGAGCAAGGAGTGAAGCAGGACAATATATATGTGATCCTCGCTTTTCTCACCCTCTTCCTCGCGCAGGAACTCGGCTTCTGGATTTTCCACGGATACGGCCGCATCCTCGAGAACAAGACCTCATTCATCGTCCGGAAGAACTTCAAGGCATATATGCTCGAAGGAACCATGAACCTCCCCATCGAATGGCATGTGGATCATCACTCAGGAGATACGATCGACAAGATCGAGAAAGGCGCCGAAGCCCTTTCAAGCTTCGCTTCGCGCACCTTCGAACTCATCCAATCCGTCATATTCCTGATAACTGCATATGTCGTCATCATGTTCTATGAGCCTGCCGCCACAGCCTTCCTCATCATCGCCACTGCCATCGCGTTCTACATCCTCATTCGCTTCGACCGCGTGCTCGTTCCAGGATATCGTATCGTGAACCGCCTCGACAACAAGATCTCGGCGAAGATATTCGACACGATCAGCAACATCACTACGGTCATCACGCTCCGAATCAAATCGCCCGTCCTCGATTCCATAATTGCGCATATGGAAGAGCCGTTCAGTCAATACAATACGAACAATATCCGAAACGAGCAGAAGTGGTTCTCAGCATCGGTCATCGGGCGGCTTTCAGTAGTCCTCATATTGAGCGGCTACGTCTATTTCAATTTCAAAGCCGGAAACATGATCCTGTCCGGAACGATATACATCCTCTACAGCTATGTGAATCAGGTACGCGAGACGTTCTACCGATTCGCCTACCTCTACGGCGACATCATCCGGCAGCGGACCTCGCTCATGAATTCGGAGGAGATTTCGAAGGAGTTTGCAGAGCAGGTCCATGTCCCGCCCGCATTGCTGCCGAAAGAATGGTCGTCGATCGAGATCCGCAATCTCTCATTCTCATATCATCGCGAGGACGGAGCCATGCGGCACCTCGATGAGATCAGCATGCGGATATCGAAAGGCGAAAAGATCGCAGTCATCGGCGAAAGCGGGGGCGGCAAGAGCACTTTCCTGAAAGTCTTCCGCGATCTCTATCATCCGAAATCGATCGATCTCGCCATCGATGGCGCGAAAGAGGGCGGCGGCTTCTCTGCCATCAGCGACTCGATCTCGCTTGTGCCGCAGGACCCGGAGATATTCTCGACGACCATCCGCGAGAACATCACCATGGGCGTCGATTATTCAGAGCAGCACATCGAGGTCTTCACCGACATGGCTCGATTCACCGATATCGTGAAGCGGCTTCCGAAGAAGCTCGACTCGTCCATCGTCGAAAAAGGCGTCAATCTCTCCGGCGGCGAGAAGCAGCGCCTCGCCCTTTCCCGCGGACTCCTCGCATCGATCGACAAGGAGATCATCCTCCTCGACGAGCCGACGAGCAGCGTCGACTTCCACAACGAGCTCGCGATCTACAAGAACATCTTCACCGCTTTCGAAGGCAAGACCGTGATCTCATCGATACATCGGCTCCACCTTCTTTCCTTATTCGATACAGTCTACTTCTTCAAGGACGGCAGGATCATCGCCTCCGGTTCGCTTGCTGAGCTGCAGGCCTCTTCGCCGGATTTTCAGATGCTTTGGCAGAAATACATCAAGACGAGGGATGCGGCGGCAGAATAAAAATAAAGCGGACTATATTTTCAAAAGCAATATCTCAAGAGCCGTCTCCAGATCATGCTTCCCTCTCCGGGAATCATGCGAGACGGAGATGAGATCGTCGAGTAGCTTGCGCAATTCAAGATCTGAATAATTTTCCGCGAATGCTTTCGATTTCGAATAGACGAACGGCGCGAGGCCGGATTCTGCGGCGCTTTTCGTGCGAGCAGCGAGCGCGATCGATTTCGCCTGCCAGAATAGCGTGCCGTGGATTTCTTCGGGAGCCTTCCCCTCATCGATGAATTGGCGATAGAGCACCCAGAGCTGCTTCTTGTCGCGGCGGCCGAGCGCATCCCCGAGGGCGAAGATATTTGCGCCGGAACCGGATGAGCTGTCCGTTTTTTTGAAAAATGCGCCCGCCTCGGCTTTCTCAGCTTCGAATTCCTGCGTCTTTTCCGCGAGCTTCTCGATCTTGGTCGTCGTCGCCTTATCGAGCTTGCCCTCTACGATTATAAAAATATTATCCGACTCGGCCATGAGTTCCGCCTTCTCCGCCAGGCTTTCGCGCAATTCCTTGTCCTCGCCGACGCGATCGACGAGCACGATGAACTTGTTCTCGAAGAGGCCTTGGCCGCCGGCGTACTCATCGATGACCATGCCGCTTTGTGCGATGCCGGCGGCAACCCACACTTCCCCGTTCACGGTGAAGAACGCCGCATCCGGCTTCTTCTTTTGCATCGCAGCGACAAGCTCCTTGGCTTTGGCCCGCGCTTTGTCCGTATCGGTTCCGTGGAGGAAATAAATCATGAGCTATTTCAATACGCCCCAATTATCGCCGAGCGTGCCGTTCGCCATAAGCTTGATGCCGTGGATATCCTTCGGATCGATGACTGTCTCCATGATCTCCTTGATGCCCGCGGCGATCTTTTCAGCCTTCGCTTCGCGGATCTCATACACGAGCTCGTCATGGACCTGAAGGATGAGCGAGGCATCGTCGCGAAGTCCTTCCTTCTCGATATAGTCGTCGATGCGCTTCATGGCGATCTTCACCACATCGGCATTCGTTCCCTGAATAGGGGCATTGATAGCCATGCGTTCTGCCATTGCCTTGATATATGGAAGCTTCGAATTGATGCCTTCGAATACGCGGCGTCGGCCGAAGAATGTCTCAGTGTAGCCCTTTCGAGATGCTTCAGCTTTCACCTTGTCGAGATACTGCGCGAGTCCGGAGAATTTCGCGAAGTATTCGTTATAGAATTTTTGCGCCTCGTCGCGGGTGACTTTCACATCGCCTTCGCTTTCGAGATTGCCGCGGAGCGCAGTCACGCCCATGCCGTAGAGGATGCCGAAGTTGATGATCTTCGCCCGACGTCGCATCTCGCGATCAACTTTGTCGATCGGAACGCCGAAGACTTCCGCAGCGACTGCCGCATGGACATCCTGCCCGCTCTTGAAGATACCGATGAGCTTCTCGTCGCCTGAAAGGAATGCTGCGATGCGCAGTTCGATCTGCGAGTAGTCGAAAGCGCCGAGGATGAACGCCCCCTTCCCGTCCGCAGGCTTCTTGTCCGCGATGAACGCTCCGCGGATCGCACGTCCGAGGTCCGTCCTGATCGGAATATTCTGCAGGTTCGGGCTCTGCGACGCCATGCGTCCGGTCGTCGTTCCCGTCTGTATGAAATTGCTATGGAGCCGATCATGCTCATCGAGCAATGTCGGGATCGTGTCTATATATGTAGAGAGGAGCTTCTGGAATTCTCGGTATTCGAAAATGAGCGACACGATCGGATGCGAGTCGCGGAGCTTCTCGAGCTCGGATTCGCGCGTCGATCGGGCGCCGCCGGCAGTCTTCTTCATGCCTTTCGCCGTGAGCATGAGCTTGTCGAAGAGGATCTCACCGAGCTGTTTGGGAGAATTGATGTTGAATTCGACGCCGGCATGCTTGTGGATCTGCTTCTCGAGCCTGTCGAGCTGCGTGTGATAGTCCTTCGAAAGCTTCGCGAGAAGCGCGCGATCGATCTTCACGCCGCGAGCATTCATCCGTTCGATGATCGGCAGGATGGGCATCTCGATCGTATCGTACAGCTTCTTCAGGCCCTGCTTCTCAAGCTCGCTGAAGATGATCGCCGAAGCCTTCGCAAAATCCTCCGTCTGCGCGAAGTTCGTGATCTCCTCTACGCCGGGATTCGTCAGATTGGAATCAAGCAGCCAGAGCGCGAGGCCGGTCCGCTTCACCTCCTCCGGCGCGACGATATCGAAAAGCGCCGAATTTCCTGGATTCGACGGGCTTTCTGCCGCATCTGTTTCAGCTTCATCTTTTTCAGATGCTCGCTCCTTCGCAGCAGCCGGAGCCTTTCCGAAAATCGCATTCTTGAGCCGCGGACCGAGCGTGCGGAAATTCAATTCATTGAAGAGCTTCATGACCGCATCGAAGACGATCGGGTCAGCGACCATGTCGAAGAAATGCTTTTCTGGCCGGACGAACTCGATCGGCGCATCACGGCGGATCGTCGCGAGCATCTTGCTGAACTCAGCTTCTTCCTTCCCTTCTTCGAGGAGCTTCACGATGCGCGGCGTGATGCCGGCTTCTTCGAATTTCTTCTTGCCTGCATCGGTCGACAATACCTTGTACATATTCTCGATCGTTCCGAACGTACCGATGAGCGTGCCGGCAGTCTTCTCGCCGATGCCCTTGATGCCGATGATGTTGTCGGACGTATCGCCGCGAAGGCCTTTGTAATCAGGAAGCAGCTCAGGACCGAAACCGAAACGAGCTCGCACGGCCTCTTCATCATAGAGCACAGTATCCTTGATGCCCTTCTTCAGCGTATACACCATCACCCGTCGATCCGAGATAAGCTGCATTGTGTCCATGTCGCCCGATGCGATGATGACATCGAGGTCAGAGCATTCCTTGCGATCGAGTATCTGCTCGACGATCGAGCCGAGCATGTCGTCTGCTTCGAAGCCGGGCTTGTCGTAGATCGGAATATTGAAAGCTTCGAAGACTTTGCGCGAGCTCTGGAGCTGGGTGACGAGATCGCCGTCGGTCTTCGCCCGGCCCGCTTTGTACTCCTTGTACACCTCATGACGGTATGTCGGGCCGGGCAGATCGTAACATGCGACGATATAATCCGGCTTCAACTCTGCAATGATCGAAATGAGCATGCTCACGAGTCCGTAGATGGCGCCCGTCGGCTCGCCTTTCGCAGAAACGAAATCAGGCAATGCATGGTATGCTCGATGGAGGATCGCGTGCGAGTCGAGAAGCACGAGCTTCTCGCGCTTACGGTTTTCAGCCTTTTCCGCTCCCTTTTTCGAGCTATTTTTCAGAGATTTTTCCATACGCTTATTGTACAGGACGGCTTGAAATTAAGCATCCTATCACCCGACTCATACGACATTTCAGACAACATCAAAAAATGACACCGCCAGAAATGCAGGAACTCATATACAAGATCACCGAAAAGGAATTCGGCGAGATTCCCGCGGCTGTCGAGGAGATCATAGACCAAGGCGTCATCAATGTCGTCTTCAGGATATCCCTTAAAGAGAGGATGTGCATCCTCCGCATGCAGAAATCCCATGATGCGCTCAAGACCTACAGAATGGAAGAATGGTGCATGAATGCCGCCCTCCAGCTGCACATACCGACCCCGAGGCCGCTTGCGGTCGGCATCGAGGAAGAGTATGCGTACTCCTTTCAGGAATTCATTCCCGGGATCCGCGGCACAGTCATGCATGATGAAACCAAGCGCATATGGCGCGCCCTCGGCAGTTATGCGAAGAAGTACAATACGATTCCAGCCGAGGAATACAAGATCGATCTCACTTGGATCGACGAGCAGCTTTTCGATGACGGATTCTTCGTGAAGCACAAGCTTCTTACCGAGACGCAGATCGCCGACATGCGCGCACGCGTAGATGAGATCAAAGGGTGGCATTATCTGCCGATGCTCTGCCATGGCAATCTCGGCCCGGAGAATACCATCGTCCACCCTGATGGCGACATATATGTCATCGATTGGGGAACCGCGAGCGGCAGCCGGGCGCCGCACGGCGAACTCGCCGATATCTTCGCCTGGAATACCGGCAAGAAGAATGTCGATGAATTCATCGCAGGATACGGGATCGAACCCGAGGAACTCGATCTGATGATGCATGACATCCAGACGCTCGTCCTCGTCCGGATCCTCACGTCCCTCCGCTGGAAGATCGAGAAGCACCCCGACGATTGGCCAGAACTCGAATTCGTCCGATCAATCGAGCAGGCGCTGATCGCCATACCCGATTTCAAAGCGAAAATCCTTTTCAAGAAGAATACCGAGTAAAAATGCTATTCGCTCAGCTTTTCGAATTTTCCATTATGCACTGTCTTCAGCATGATTTGCTTATATGTGCCGACTCCCCTCTCATCGACAGACAGGCTTCCGCTCGCTCCAGGAAAATCCTTGAGCTGAGATAACTTACGCTGAACGCAATCGCTGTTTTCATACCCGCACTCACCGATTGCCGAAATAAGTATCTTATAGCTGTTATAGACATTTACCGAAGAAGGGTCTGGCGCCGCATGATACGCATCGGCATATTTCTGAGCGTATGATTTTGCAGATTGGCTTTCGGCATCATCGCCAGGATACGGGTAGATGAAACCTTCAGCGATGTCTTTCTGCTCGAGCAGCAATTTGGTTTCAGCAGCATGAATACCGAACTTCTGAAGCCCGCGAAGACCTTGCGCGTCCATCTGCTTGAGAATATTGTTCAATTCGGCAGTGTGAGCGACGATCATGATGCCATCCGGGTTCGATTGCTTTATTTTAAGGATTGATGCTTTGAAATCGGTCGTGCCTTTTATTTCAGAAACATCTGCCGCCAGCCAAACGCCGCCCATAGAAAGATATTTTATGAAATGCCGATAATTCTCATCCTCGAAAGCTCCGATCATATGGATCACCGCCACTCTCGTTATTTTCTTCTTAATAATTTCTCCGCTTATGGCCTTCATCAAATATTCGATTTCTGGAGAGAATGAGAAATGATATGGCCCCATATTCGCGATCTTGTTCGACGGGAGGCCGATCGTCACTGATATGACACGGCTATCTTCGAACAGCTGCTCTGTCGCGACAGAAGATTCGTTGCAAAGCGGGCCGATGACGTATTTCACATGATCGACTGAAATCAGTTTCTGAACCGCACTTAATGCATTCTTTGCTGAACAGGCATCGTCTTCCTTAATGATCCTCACTCGCGAAATATCATCGGCGGAATATTCGCTGCGGGCAATATCAAGGCCTCTCTGCATATACTCTCCGAAGAATGCTGAATTTCCAGTGAAAGGTCCGACGAATCCGATAGAAACAGGCTGGCGCTTCGGACTGATATGCAATGCGACAAAAAGCCCGCAGACGGCAAGCGCAGCAATGGCTATGTATATATTTCTTTTCATCCATCCAACATACATGATCGCGTGGGATTAGTCCTTGTATTTTAAAAATATATTGACAAATGCCTATTTAGTATTATATTTAAAGCTTATTATAGATATTAGAAGTAGTCCGTTTTTTGGACGCTATTATGAATACTCAGAAAATACTCAAAGAATGCGGCTTCAGCGAAAATGAAGCGACCCTCTATACTGCCCTGCTCAAATATGCCGAAGCAACTGCTTTCAGCTTGGCGAAAGAGACAGGCATCGCTCGCACGACGGCGTACCACACGCTCGACTCGCTGATGCATCAGAAATATGTTTCGTCGTGGAAGAAAAATAATGTCGTCTACTATTCTGCCGAGAGTCCGAACAGGCTCGTGAAGATGCAGCAGGAAAAGGAAGCGAAGATGAGATCCATTGTTCCAGAATTGATGGATATTCGCGGGCACGGCATGCTCGTTCCTGCAGCGAAGCTCTATACGGGAATCGATGGCGTGAAATTCGTCTGGGAAGACATACTCGAAACGCTCGAGCAGGAGAACAACAGAGAGCTTCATGCTTTTTCAAATCTCGACATGATGAAGGTGCTTCCGAAATATTTCCCGAATTGGCTGAAACGCAGAGAAAAGCTTAAGATATATTCGTATCTCATTACGGCCAGCTCATCAGGACCGAAAGACCCAGGACTTGTGACGAATGCATATCGTGAAACGCGCATGCTTCCATCCCACTCGCCCATCAACGGAACGCTTGATATTTATGGAAAGAAAACGGCGTTCTTTTCCTTCAAGGAAAATGAAATATATGCGATCATCATCGAATCCCCAGCTATCGCAACAATGCTTCGAAATCTTTTTATATCAACCTGGGAATTGCTCGGTGCAAAATAGATGCTGCCATTCATCAATAATTAACCACGAAAAACATGCCCTCATTGCGAACACCGGAAATGAAGCAGCAGCATAAGGAATACCAGCAGAGCGCTGCTCCGAGCGGCGCGTGCCCTCTTTGCGAAAAGCCTGCATTAAGAACATTCGCTCACTGGAAAATAACCGGCAACAAATTCCCCTACGACCTCATCGCAAAAACGCATCATATGCTCATTCCGATCAGACACGTAACGGAAACCGGCCTCAATGAAGCAGAGCTGAAAGAATACCAGCAACTCAAGGCAGCCGTTGTCCATCCTGAATATGACTATATAATAGAGGCAACGACGAAGAACAAGTCAGTCCCGGCGCATTTCCACCTGCATCTCATCGTCGGCAAAGAATAAAAGAAATGAACAAAGCAATCATTTTCGACCTTAACGGCATATTCCTCCAAGCACCGAAGCTCAGCGAGCGGTTCGAGAAGGATTTCGGCATTCCTGTTTCAGAATTCGTCCCGAAGCTTTCCGAGATCATGGCCAAATCGCGCCAGCCAAACGCCGGCCGATCATTCGACTACTGGGAACCTGCGCTCAGAGCGTGGAATATCAATCTGACCGAGCAAGAATTCTGGGACTATTGGTTCAAAGCTGAAAAGGTTTCAGATGCCATGGTCGCTTTCGCGAAGGAACTCCGCGGCAAGGGCATCAAAGTCTTCATTCTCTCCAACAACTTCAAGGAGCGTGCCGAGTACTACGGCAGCTATCCATGGGTCCACGAGGCAGTCGATAAGGTCTATTTCTCCTGGCAGACCGGCTTCGTCAAACCAGACATTCGCGCATGGACGAGCATCCTTGCTGAGCATGACATACGCCCGAGCGATTGCCTCTACTTCGATGATCAGGAAAAGAATGTGAAAGCAGCCGAGAGCGTCGGCATCAGATCGCACATCTTCACTGATGAAGCCGACCTCATCAGGAAATCGGTCTTCGAATAAATATCAGTCCCTCGCCTTCTCCCATACGCTCTGCCACATGAGCTTCATCATGTCGCTGAATTCCTTGCTATGGATTATGAAGGCGAATTTTTCGCTGCCGCCGCTCGCAAATAGGCATTTGTCGCCATAGATCCAATAGCTCATTTTCCAATCAGTTCCCTTCGGCATGAAACGTATCCGCGCGAGATTCTTCTTCAGGTTGTTCTCGAGCCATGCGTACTTGTCGCCCTTTCCATGCTGCAGCGACCGATCGCTATGCTTCTCGATGCAATTGATGATCACATCATATTGAAAGCGCTGCTTCCCATGCCAATGGAGGAATTCTTCGCCGAGCGAATCAAGCATGTCCTTCATCGGCCACATAAGATATGTCTCAGTATATTTCTTCGACCATGGCATGTCGCGGAAAGCCTGCTTCATCCCGAGCGTTCCTGCATAGAATTTCATCTTCGGCTTGGCGACGCTGTCATCGGCGCCGTGATTCTGAATGAACGACAGCAGCGCCGAATGCGCGCCCTGCAATTCGTCCATCTTTTTCTTATGCACGCGAGCGAGCTGCTCTTTGTCAGAAATGCCGAATGTCTTCCCTCGTTCATCTCCATATTCGTTCACGAGGCTTTCCCCGACGAGCATATCGAGCGCATCATACACTGATGATTTTGGAATATTGAGGCGCGAGGCCAGATCCGCAACGGTAGAAACCCCATGGCTGACGATGCTCATGAGCACTCTTTTCGGCACCGGCTTCAATCCGAGCGTATCCAGAAAGGTTTCGTTTGTCATTATATGTTGTTATATATAGTTATTCGCTTTTCGCCGAACTATATACATATTGTGACATTGATGTAGGATTATAGCAAGTCAGACACATAGGCAGGTTAACCGCCAACAATATATACATATGAAAAAATCATCAGCAATCATTTCAGCTATAGTGCTCGCAGCGCTCATCGCGGGAGCAGTCATCGCGCTCAATAAGCCGAGCGTATCCCCTGCCGATTCCGGCAGCAATGCGTCAGCAAACCCGATCGTCATCGGCGCCGTCATTTCGCTCACAGGTCCGGCGGCAAGCTTCGGCGAATACGCCAAGAACGGCATGGATCTCGCGGCATCAGAGATCAATGCAGCAGGCGGCATCGACGGCCGGCAAGTGAGGATCATCTATGAAGACGATCAGACGAACCCGAAATCCGCGGTTTCGGCTTTCACGAAGCTCACGAGCATCGACAACGCAAATGCCGTCATCGGCGGCCTCTGGGATTTCGTTGCCCAGCCGATGCTTCCGCTTGCCCTCAATAGCAAGACAACCCTGATCACGCCGACGCAGTTCAGGATCGAAGGCGGCTTCGAATTCAATGCGAATAGCTTCTCGATGCTCACTGATTTCAGCAAAGTCATCCGCGGCGTCACGAGCTATCTGAAGCGCGACGACGTGCAGAAGATCGCCGTCGTCCATTTCAAATCAACCTTCGGCACAGAGATCGCGAAGACCATCGCGCAGGTAACGAAAGAGATCGGCAAGGGCGTGATCATCGACGAAGCGTACACGGCTTTCGATACCAATGACTTCAAAACCACTATCGCCAAATTGAAGCAGCAGCACGTCGACACCGTCTTTCTCGACATGGTCGACAAAGACACCGTGAACTTCCTCATGCGCTCGAAGGAGCTCGGCTTCACGTCGAAGATGATCACCTACGCAGGCTCGTACGACGGATTCACCGCAGACAACCGATCGCTCCTCGAAGGAATAACCGTCCTCAATTGGGAAGCGAGCACGCCTGCATTCATCGCCCGATACCACGCGCGATTCAATGCCGATTCTGCGAAGTCCGCGAATCGATCATACGATGCCGTCTATGTCCTCGCCGAAGCAATCGCGAAGACTGGAAACAATGCCGATGTCTCCTCATATATAGAGTCTCATGCATTCTCGACCGCAAATGGTCCGATCACGTTCCTCCCGACCCACCAGGTCAGCACCACGCCGGTAGAGCTCGATACGTATAAGAACGGCGCACTGATTCCCTTCTAATATTCGATGCTTCGAGTCGTCTCATCGACGAATGCGAAATGCACCGTGCGCATGTCCGCAGGCAGGAGGGCTGCTACCCTTTCAGGCCATTCGATGAGGATGAGATTCCGCGGATCTGCCGCGAGCTTCCTGAAACCGATAACCTCGAGCTCGCTTGCCTCTTCGAGACGATACGCGTCGATATGGATGAGTCGGCTGAAACGAGCGGAAAATCTCGGATTCAATATCGCATAGGATTTCTGGATCACGTACGTAGGGCTCGTCACCTGTTCGGCGACGCCGAGCTCCCGCGCGACAGCCTGCGTGAAAGTCGTCTTACCCGAACCGAGGTTTCCATCGAGGCCGATGATTATCGCTGAAGCTGAGACAGGCGAAGCAGCGATCGCCTCGAGCCATTGCCGAGCGATTTCCGATGTCTGTTCGAGCGAAGTCGATCGTGCCGATAGATGCGGTGCCGTATTCATGAATCCAATATAGCAGCCTCTTATGAAAAAGTGAAACCGCTCAAGCACATGAGGCGCGAGAGCGGTTCTGAGTTCAACTCAATCACTTTGACCTCTTATGGTTGCTGAACGGCAGAGTCAGCGATCGGAAGAACCCATTCTTCGTAAAATGCCCTTCTCTATAGCTTGCTTGCGGCGCATTCACCGGAATGTACGTCTGCGGCTCGCGGAAGTCGGCGTTCTGTGAAACGCTTCCATAACTATTCGTTGTTACGACCGTGGTCCGAATGACCGTACTCCCGAGGAACGTACCGTTCGGCTTGAACGTATTGACGACCTGGTCCCGTTCGACGCGATCCACCACATAATTCGTGGTGTATGTGAGGCCAGTGCGATGGTCGGTCCATGTTCGGCTGTAGCTATGATTCGCGACCATGGGTTCCCTGATGAGACGGGATTCTCCGACTTCGCCGGTAGTACCGACGCTCGCTTGAGCTTCCGCAGTTGTCGTCGAACCGGAATAACTATAATTGGAGCTTGGAGCCACGGCCTGAACATTGCTGCTCGGGACGGCGACCTTGCAGCTGACATTGGTACTGACGTCAACAGTGCTCGTTTCATTCGTATGTGTGTACCAAGGGCCGTAAGCCTTTGCTGTAGAAGTCGAGGCCATCATCGCAATCGCGATGATGGCCAAAGTGATTGAATTGACAATTTTCAGTGTTTTCATTTTCGTGTTTTCTTGCGTTGTGTGCTTGAGATGGTGCCAAACAAGGCCTCATTCATGGCACATCGGTAGGGTTTGTATTGTTTTTTCTGATACTGCTCTGTGGTATATTATACCATTTATAACATATATGTCAATACATGTCCAAATGGCTTGCCGAGGCCTCAGATATGCCCTTTTCGCATGCCCTATTTGGCTGAATACTTGGTATACTATTGGCATATCTCTATGATCGAATTTGATGAAGACAAGCAGAATCGCCGAGTAACCGACCTCCTCCACAAGGAAGAAGAGGAGGTAGTGCAATACCTCTCTGCCAAATACGGTCTCGAATACATCGATCTCACGATCAGTTCAGTGAATGCTGACGCGCTCCGCCTCATCGAAGAAAAGACAGCCCGAACCTCGAAGGCTGCGGCATTCGCCCTCATCGACAAGCGCGTGAAAGTCGCCGTCCGCGAACCGGAAAGCCCGCAGGTCGCTCAGGTCGTCGCAAGCCTGAAGGAGAAGAATTGGCTTCCTGAACTCTACATAACTTCGACAGCCAGCCTTGAAAAAGCCTGGACCGGATACAAGGACCTCTCGTTCGCCATAGAAAACAAAGCGGGTTCGCTCGAGATCTCGAGCGAGGAGATCAATGCGATCGTCGGACAGGCAAAGAGCCTTCCGACGATCATTTCGATCCTGGAGAATACCCTCTCGACGAAGAAGAGCTATCGCGTTTCGCACATCCTCGAGACCATCCTCGCAGGAGCGCTCGCGACCGACGCTTCAGACATCCATATCGAGCCTGAAGAAGAATACATCCGACTCCGATACCGGCTCGACGGCGTGCTCATCAACGTGCTCAATTTCGACAAGGACACTTTCAACCTGCTCACGTCGCGAATCAAGCTCCTCTCCGGCCTCAAGCTCAATATCAAGAGCAGCGCGCAGGACGGACGCTTCAGCGTGCACATCAACGACGCCGATATCGAAATCCGAACCTCGATCCTTCCTGGCGCATACAACGAATCCATCGTGATGCGAATCCTCAATCCGAAATCGATCGGCGTTCCCCTCGAAGCGCTCGGCATCCCCGAGAAGCTCATGGCCGTCATCGAGCGGGAGATCAACAAGCCGAAAGGAATGCTCCTCACGACAGGTCCGACAGGTTCCGGAAAGACCACCACGCTCTATGCCTTCCTGAAGAAAGTCTACGGACAGGAAGTGAAGATCATCACCATCGAAGACCCGATCGAATACCACCTCCCCGGCATCACCCAGACGCAGGTGAACGACAAGGGCTACACCTTCGTCGAAGGCCTCCGCTCAGTGCTTCGACAGGATCCGGACGTGATCATGATCGGTGAAATCCGTGATGGCGAGACAGCCTCCATCGCCATCAACTCCGCGCTCACCGGACACCTCGTCTTCTCGACGCTCCACACCAACAGCGCAGCCGGAGCATTCCCCCGCCTGAGCGATCTCGGCGTGAATCCGAAGATCCTCAGCTCCGCAGTCAACATCATCCTCGCGCAGCGTCTCCTCCGAAAGCTCTGCCCATTCTGCAGGAAGGAACTCGACATCAATGCGCCGACCGAGGACAAGAAGATCCTCCGCATGAAGCGGCTCATCGACAGTTCGATGGCTTCGATCGTCGACAGATCTCAGATACCGGCGAACAATTCGAAAATATGGGTGAGTGACGGATGCACAAAGTGCAACAAGACCGGCTACAAAGGCCGCATCGGAATCTACGAAGGAATCAGGATCACTCCTGAAGTCGAGAAGGTCATCGAATTCAGCCCGAGCGAAGCCGAGGTCGCCGCAGCCGCAGTCCCCCAAGGACTCATCACGATGACGCAGGACGGCATGATCAAGATCCTCCAGGGAACGACGACCTTCGACGAGCTCGAGCGAGTGGTCGGGCTTGAGGATTAGAATTATTCAATCAGGAATCCTAACTTTAAAAAATACCATGGCACTGCAAATGGACGTGAAGCATATGATCGATCAGCTCAACGAAGCACGGCGAAAGCACCACGATCACATCGAGGAACTCAAGAAGAAGCTCGTCGAAGACGGCTCGAAGATCACAGAATTCCAGGCTAAGATGCGCGAGCATGAGCAGGAAGTCATAAAGCTCGATATGGAGATAAAGAAGCACCGGGCTGAAATCAACACCGAAAGGAACGAGATCACGCGTACGCAATACGAGATTCCGAACCTTAAGCGCGAAATCGACGTGGATGTGCGCGAGGAGCAGAAAGAATCGATGGAAATTCAGAAAGCGCAGAACCAACTCAATAGCGCCGCCAAAAAATAAAAGCCGCACTTGAATGAGCGCGGAATGATGGTGAGCGAGGATGCGGATTCAGTTACGAACCACAAAACTTTCGCTGTCAATTGAATTTTAATGGGAGAGGAGTACGATGTATGTAGTTCCTCGACATAGATCGAATGCAGAAATCTCCAAGCAATACTTCCAATCAGCCGACCAAAAGTTAAACATAGTCCAAAGGATAACCCCAGTACATGCACACGAGGTGATAACCAAAATGTCCTCAAAACTATGTCAGATACGCGGAGCAAACCACGTATATTGCTTAGAGATTTGTGAATTCGATGAGCTCGTCCTGAAAAATTGAATAGCGACCGTTCTGAATCATCTGAGTCACTTACACTAGTATCCTAGCATATATTAAATAATATGTCAAGTACCAATCCTACCCCCCGAGCAGCTGAGGCAGACCCGAAAAAGGAGACGGCATACCTCGACAATACCCTTCGTCCAGGAAAATGGGCTGAGTACATCGGTCAGAAGAACATCAAGAACAACTTGCATGTGCTCCTCACTGCCGCAGAGCAGCGGAAGCATCCGCCAGAACACATTCTTTTCTATGGACCCCCAGGTCTTGGCAAGACCACGCTCGCGCATCTCATCGCGAAGGAGACCGGCGCGCAGATGAAGGTCACTTCGGGCCCGGCAATCCTCAAAGTCGGCGATCTCGCATCGATCCTCACGAACCTGTCGCATGGCGACATTCTTTTCATCGACGAAATACACCGTCTCAACAAGGCAATCGAGGAAGTCCTCTACCCTGCCATGGAATCAGGGACGCTCGACATCATCATCGGCAAGGGTCCTTCGGCTCGGACCATCCAGCTCGAGCTTCCGGCTTTCACGCTCATCGCTGCGACGACGCGCATCGCCATGATTTCGTCGCCGCTTCGCTCAAGATTTTCCGGCGGCGTATTCAAGCTCGAATTCTATACCGAAGAAGAGATCGGCGAGATCGTGAAGCGTTCCGCCAAGATCCTCAATATCGAGATTCACGATGACGCTGTAACTGCGATCTCGAAGCGCAGCCGTTTCACTCCCCGTACTGCCAATTATTTCCTCAAGCGCTGCCGCGACTATGCGCAGATCAATAACACATCCCTTTCCGGAGAGATCGTCGAGAAGGCCCTCTCGATGCTCGGCGTCGATCATCTCGGCCTCAATGCGGCTGATCGCGAAGTCCTCAATACCATCATCAATAAGTTCAAAGGCGGACCTGTCGGACTCAACACCATCGCGGTTGCCCTTTCAGAAGAGCAGGAAACGATCGAAGACGTTTATGAGCCGTATCTTATCCAGCTCGGCTTGCTCGAGAAGACGCCCCGCGGCCGCACCGTGACGGACAAAGCATACGCGCACCTCGACGCGAAAGGCCTGGGAAAACTCCTCTAGGAAAAACTGCTATACTTGCAGCATATGGAACAAGAAACATACCGGGCAGAATTGCCAACAGAGAAAGCTGGAGAAAAATCTTCCGGATTCATCGAGAAGAGCCTAGATCGAATAACCGACATGGTTCAGCACCTCGATCACCAGATCAATATCGTCATAGGTATCAGCATCGCCATCTTCGCATTCACCGCATCAATCTTCGAAAAGGGCGAAAGCCTGCCGATCCTTTTCATGATGCTTTTCTCGGCAGTCGCAGCGCTTGTCGGCCTCGTCGCCATTCATCCGCCGCATTCGATGCGGAAGCGAGGACAGGATGAAAGCCTCCTGTACAGAAAGAAGATAGAATCGTTCTCTTCGGCTGACGACTATCTGAAAGCAGCTCAAGAAATGACCGAGTCGGAGGAAGAGATCGATCGCAACTACGCTGTCGAGACATACAATCTATGCAAGTTCTACTACCGCCCGAAACGAAAGCTTTTCCATATAGCCCGACAGCTGCTTTTTATCGGGATCGCGCTCAGCCTCGCAACATTCGTCATCGAGCTTTTTGTTTTCTAGCGATACGCGTGTTATGCACAGCTGATATAGCCAAATATCAGCTTTTGTTGTATGGTTGAATAAATTCCCCACGTCCGAAACCCATACAGAAATCTACTCTCTGATCTATGAAAAATAAATGCTCGAATCTGCTATTCATAGCAGCCTTGTTCGGCCTGACCCTCGCGGGTTTCAGCCAGACAAATCAAGCTGCGATTGTCGTAGCTCCAACGCCTGGTCGGGAGGCTTCCCGACTCCTATTCAATGCAGTCTACTGCTCCTATCCCGGCATCACGCTGGATTGGACGGGAAACTACACGAACGGGACAGCCGGTACGATATCGTCGAACTCGCAGAACGCTTCGCTCGCAAGAGTGAACGTCGTGCGGGTGATGGCAGGACTCTCGAACATCATCACATTCAACGCAAGTTCGAATGCGGCATGCCAGCAGGCAGCGCTGATGATGTCAGCGAACAACTTCGCGACGCACTTCCCTCCGACAAACTCCCTGTTCTATACGGCGTCCGGAGCGAATGCGGCAGCACTCGGCAACATAACCCTCGGGATATGGGGTCCGGATGCGATCAGCGCATACATGACGGAAGGCTTGGCGAATAACTTCAACGTCTTCCATAGGCGCTGGATGCTCTATCCGCAGACGCTCGTCATGGGCGTCGGAGATGTCCCTGCGCTCGGAACGTACAAGGGCGCTAATGTCCTCTTGAGATCTGACGAGAACATCTTCGGTCCGAGGCCTTCGACAAGATACGGTTTTGTCGCATGGCCTCCTCCGGGATATGTTCCCTACCAGTTGGTTCCTCCTCGATGGTCTCTCTCCTATCCGAATGCAGTGTTCAGCACGAATTCGATACAGATGATCCGCAACGGCACGAATGTTCCGGTGCGGATCGAGACCATTCAGACTGGCGCTGGCGAAAACAGCATCGTCTGGGTTCCTGACAATATCGACGCGAGCTCCTCGGCTTCGGCCAGGTATCTCATGCCGAAACCTTCAGGCGACAATTCGATCACGGTGACGGTAAGCAATGTCATGATCAATGGCAGCCCGCAGACCTTCACCTATGCAGTCACGATCTTCGATCCGGAAATAGCCGGAGCGGATCGGGTGCTGCCGAACTTCATTGCCGGCAGCAATACCAATGTGATAGTCGGGATCGCTGCTTCCTTGTCATTCGTTCCGGTGCCTCTGGCTACTGGATATGAATGGCGATCAGGCAAACTTCGACCGTACGCATATATCGAAAGCGGCGAATCATCGTCGCTGACGAACATAACGGTGCAGGCTTCTCCAGGATACTCGGTTGTCACGAACAATTCGGGACATCAGGACCAGATAGACGGCACGAATTCGTTCCATCTGGCCTGTCCGGACGGACAGCTGCATCAGACGATCACCTTGAAAAGGTTCGTCATTCCGAGCGCGACAAGCCAGCTGACATTCTTGAGCCGATTCGCAAAATCGACCTCGAGTCAGTCAGCAGTCATCCTGGTTTCCCAGGACGAAGGCAATACATGGTCGGAACTCTATCGTCAGACCGGCACCGGGGGCGATTTCGATTACGAATTCAACTTCGCGAATCGATCGATCGACTTCTCGGCATTCGCTGGGAAAACGATCATGATCAGATTCGACTACCAATGCGCGCAAGGCGGCTCATTCTTCCCGCTCACGACCCAAGACTACGGGTGGTGGATCGATAAGATCGCAGTCGTCGCCGCATCAGAAATGTTCGAGGCGACGACTGGAGTCGCTCCAAGCGGCACCAACGGCACCTCGATGACGCTGAATCTGCCGACGACAGGATCCTGGGCAGCCCAGATCCGAGCTCAGGTATTCAACCTGTCCGGGAGCTTCCATGCGGAATGGGGCCAGCCGATCGCGCTCAATGCGATGCCGGGACCGCCGCGGATGAATCCGCCGACGCTTCCAGGCAATGGAAAGATCCGTCTTTCCTTCATGGCCGAGACCGGCCACAAATACAATCTGGAGTATAAGACGAACTTGACCCAGATCTCGTGGGCAAGCCTCGCGACCAACCTCTCAGGCACGAATGTCACGGTGGCATTCGATGATCTGATGATCGCTGGAAAGAACCGATTCTATCGGATCAACCAGACGCAGTGAGGATTTTCCTCACGATTTCACAAAGTGCGGCCCGTCAAAAGGCCGCCCTTTTTTATTTCCAATAGAGTGATAGTATGTGAATATCAGCCATACATACGCATCGCGATAACAACATCCACATGTCAGGACATAATAAATATTCGAAGATCAAGCATCAGAAAGCGAAGACGGACGCTCAGAAGAGCAAGATATTTACCAAGATGGTGAAGCTCATTTCAGCTGAGGCAAAGAAAGCCAAGGGAAACCTTCGATCTCCGGGCCTCATGAACGCCATCGAGAAAGCAAAGAAGGAAAATGTGCCGAACGACACCATCGATCGCGCAGTCAAGAAAGCCACCGCGGACAACAGCGCCGAAATGGAGGATGTCACCTATGAAACCTACGGACCAGGCGGCGTGGCGATCATCATCGAAGCGCTCACTGACAATCGCAACAAGGCTGCTCAGGAAGTGAAGCACATCCTCTCGATGCACGGCTCAGAGCTTGCAGCTCAAGGCAGCGCAGCGTGGGCATTCACGAAGAATCACGAGGGATGGGTCGCGACATCGACTACACCGCTCGAAGACGCAGACATCGAATTGCTTGAGAAGCTCGTCGAAGCGCTTGAAGAGAATGACGAGGTGCAGGGAGTGTTCACTAATGCTGAATAATCCTCATTCACGCTTGGCGCGAATAACTATGAAAGTACTCGGCATCGATCCAGGATATGACCGGCTCGGCATCGCGGTCGTCGAAAAAAGCGATTCCCGATCGAAAGAGATCGTCTTGTATTCCGCATGCTTCACGACTTCTGCGAAAGACGACTTCTATGCGCGACTCGTCGCAGTCGGAAATGAGATCGCGCGAGTGCTCGAACTCTATAAGCCCGAATGCCTCGGCATCGAATCACTCTTCATCACGAAGAACCAGAAAACGGCCATGCATGTGGCTGAAACGCGCGGCGTCATCGCATATGAATCAGTGAAACGAGGCCTTTCCCTCTACGAATATACGCCGGGTCAGATCAAGATCGCGGTCACCGGCCATGGCGCAAGCGACAAATCGCAGGTGATCAAGATGATTCCGCTGCTTGTGAAACTCGACGAAGCTACCGATGTGAAACCGGGGTCGAAACCGGGGAAAAAAACTGCGAAACTCGACGACGAGTATGACGCGATCGCGGTCGCGCTCACCTGCATCGCGCACGAATTCAACCGAAAAAAGTAGCGCAGGGGCTTTTTCGGCTGGACGCAGAGTTGTCCACATATCGGGATATTTGCAAAAAGGGTGGGGTTTTGTTACAACTATGAAATAAAATTTTTAAAGAAATCAGAAACAGCATATGCCACGAGCAAAGAATGAAAAACAGAAGCCGGTCATCGCTCCTCTGCAGGACGAAGACGAAATAGAGATCCTGAAGCCCAAAGATGGACCGATCGATATTCCCGAAGCGGATGAGAAGGCTATCGATCCTGATCTTCTTGAAGCTGAAGAGGAAGTATCGCTTGAAGATGAGGAGGAGGATGAGGAGGCTGCTGTTCTCGATGTAGAGGAGGTCGACCCTTTCGGAGACAAATGGGAACAATAATCAGTACGAGTTCATGAAATAGAAAAAGCCCCGAGATCTGGGCTTTTTCTATTATTTGATCGAAATCTTGACGAAGCGCTTCTTGCCAATGCGGAGAGAGATGCCCTTGTCGACTTTGAAATCAGGATCGGAGATCGGCTCGTCAGAACCGAATTCGCTGACGCCCTTCCCTTCGATGAGGCGTCGGAATTCGCCTTTCGAGGCGACGATCTTCTCGGAGACGAGGATGTCGGCGAGCTTTGTTCCGGCTGCGACGGAAGCTTCGGCTGCATCAGCAGGCATTTCGCCTTTCTTGAAAGTCTGCTCGAATTTCTGAAATGCCTGCTCTGCGGCTGCAGCATCGTGGCACATCGTCACAACTGCTTTTGCAAGGCGGACTTTCGCGTCGCGAGGGTTCGTTCCGGACTCGAGAGATTTCCTGATCGATTCGATCTCTTCCATCGGCATATCGGTGCAGATCTCGAAGCTCGGAAGAATGAGGCTATCGGACCAGGACATGATTCGGCCGAACATTTCTTCAGGGGTCTGATCGAGACTGACGGCGTTATTCTCGGTCTTGCCCATCTTCTTTCCGGAAGGGTCCGTGAGGAGTTTCATAGCGATCACGAATTTATCCTTATTCTTCATGGATTTCAGGAGATCTCGCCCCGCGAGCATATTCCAAGTCTGGTCATTGCCGCCGATCTCTCCATCGACGTCCATTGCGACGCTGTCATAGCCCTGCATGAGCGGATACATGAATTCATGGATATGAATCGGGGAGCCTTCTTTCATGCGAAGTTCGAACATGTCTCGCTTGAGCATCTGCTGGACGGTCATTTTCGAAGCGAGTTCGAGCACCTCGGCAAAGCCCAATTTGCCGAGCCAAGTCGAATTGTATTTGAGTTCCGCCCTGTTCGGACCTGAGAACGAGATGAATTTCGAAGCTTGATCCTGATAATGGCGGCAATTGTCGAGAACTTGTTTTCGGGTAAGGACCTTGCGCGTAGACGCTTTGTCCGGATCACCGATGGTCGCAGTGAAATCGCCGATGAGGAAATAGATCTTATGGCCGAGCTGCTGGAATTCAGCGAGCTTGCGAATAGGAATCAGGTGCCCCAGATGAATATTCGGTCCAGTCGGATCGATGCCGTAATACATCGTCAACTGCTCGCCGCGGAGCATCTTTGCCCGCACGAAATCCGCCTTCGGGAAGATATTCTCGACTCCGCGTGTCAGAAAAGCATCTATCCGCGCGGCATCCGTGATAACGCCCTTATTTTTCATAGCTGAAGCGCCCTTTTTTGGAAATAAAAACATGAACATAATCTATCACATATGGTACAATTTGCCATCATGAACCGTACCCACTCAAAACATGCCCCTGAAGGGGCGAAGCATCATCGCCGGCCTCATTTTCATCGCCCGAAATTCCTTTCGACCAGGAAGAAGGTCGCCCACGCGATCGTAACGCTCGGAGTCTCCCTCGTGCTTCTTTTTTCCGGAATCGCCATACTGTGGATCTCTACCCTTCAGCTGCCGGACCTGAGCACCTTCGAAGCTCGAAAAGTAGACCAATCGACGAAGATCTACGATCGGACAGGAACGATCCTCCTCTATGACGTGCATCAGGATACCAAAAGGACCGCGGTAGCTTTCGAAGACATCTCGCCGCTCATAAAGAAGGCATCCGTCGCTATTGAAGATACCGAATTCTATCAGCATTTCGGCATCAAGCCGACGGCTATCCTCCGCGCCATCATCGCCGATCTCACTCCTGGCGGAATCAAGCAGGGAGGATCGACGATCACCCAGCAGGTCATCAAGAACTCAGTCCTCACGCAGGATCAGACGATCACCCGAAAGCTCAAGGAATGGGTGCTCGCGATCAAGATCGAGCGTGTGCTCACCAAGGACCAGATACTTTCGACCTATCTCAACGAATCGCCCTACGGAGGAAATATCTACGGCATCCAGGAAGCAAGCAAGACATTCTTCGGAAAATCAGCGAAGGACGTGACGCTTGCGGAAGCCGCCTATCTGGCCGCCATTCCCCAGGCTCCGACATACTATTCCCCATACGGAAAGAACAAAGCTGCGCTTGATAATCGGCAGAAGCTCGTCCTCTTGAAAATGGAAGAAGCCGGCGTCATCACGAAAGAAGAACATGCTGCTGCGCTGAAAGAAAAAGTCGTATTCCTTGAAAAGAACACGTCGAATATCCGCGCTCCCCATTTCGTCCTCATGGTCCGCGATGCCCTTATCGACAAATACGGAGAGGACGCGGTTCTCCGCGGCGGACTCAAAGTCACGACGACGCTCAATTTCGATATGCAGCAGAAGGCCGAAAAGATCATTTCGCATTTCGCTCCGACGCTCGAAACTTCCTTCGGAGCAAGCAATACCGCGATGGTTGCCATCGACCCGAAGACAGGCGACATCCTCACCATGGTCGGTTCGAGAGATTATTATGACAAGAAGATAGACGGGAACTTCAACATCGCGACCGCTGCCCGACAGCCAGGATCGACATTCAAGCCGTTCGTATATGCGACAGCATTCATGAAGGGATACACGCCCGACACGATCCTCTTCGATGCTCCGACTGAATTCGCTGCGCAATGCACCTTTGACGGCAAAGCCAAGAACACGGGCGCGAGCTCTTCCATCTGCTACTCCCCCGAAAACTACGACGGCATCTATGAGGGTCCGATAACGATCCGAACCGCGCTCGCCCAATCTCGAAACATTCCTGCGGTGAAAGCCCTCTATCTTACCGGCATCAAGGATTCGATCCAGACAGCTGAGAACATGGGCATCACCAGCCTTACCGATCCGAATCGATACGGCCTGACGCTCGTCCTCGGAGGCGGTGAAGTATCCCTCCTCGAACTCACGAGCGCATACGGAGTATTCGCAGACGATGGCATGCGCAACCCGTACCGAAGCGTATTGAAGGTCGAGGATGCCAACGGAAAGATCCTCGAGGAAGCGAAGACTTCGCCGAATCAGGTCATCACCGCGCAATCAGCTCGGCAGATTTCCGATATCCTTTCCGATCCGAAAGTCCGCCTCGAAAGCCTCAATGACCTCGTGAATCCATGGGGCCGGCAAGTCGCGATCAAGACCGGTACGACGAATGACTATCGAGACGTCTGGGTCGAAGGCTATACGCCAAGCCTCGTCGTCGGAGCTTGGGCAGGAAAGAACAACAACACGCCGATGCAGAAGAAGGTCGCAGGCCTCGTCATCGCGCCAGTCTGGGCGGGCTTCATGAGCGAAGTCATGGATTCCCTTCCTGAAAACGATCGCTTCAAATCTCCTGAGCCGTCGCCGACGGATTCGAAGCCGGTCCTCCATGGCATCTGGAAAGGAGGCGTCTCATATTTCAGAGACAGCGTATCCGGAAAGCTTGCGACCGAATTCACACCTCCGGAACTCAAGCAGGAGATCGTCTTCAACAATGTCCATACGATACTTTATTGGCTCGATAAAAATGACCCGACTGGTCCGAAACCGGAACATCCTGAAAATGATCCGCAATTCGAAAACTGGGAACATGGCGTACGCGCATGGTACGACGACTGGGCGAAGTCGCATCCTGATTTCAAGGAAGTGACGTCGTATGACGTTCCGAAGGAAACAGACGATATCCATACGCAGCTCAATGCGCCGAAGGTGAGCATCGTTTCTCCCCAGAACGGCGCATTCCTCGATTCGAAATCCCGCATGGAAATAAACTTCCTCTCCGACAGCAAATTCAAGACGAAGAAAGTCGAGCTCTACGTGAACGGCCGCTATATCGTCTCGAATTCCCAGGCGCCATTCGCCATCGGCTTCACGCCATCAGATCTGAATAATCTCCAGGACAAGAACACGCTCAAGATCGTCGTCTACGATGAAGCGCTCAATCGAGGAGAGGCTTCCGTGGAATTCTCAGTGGTCAAATAGCCGCGATACTGATCGCGGAGAGGAAATCGTCCCAATTATCGGTAGCGAGATACGCTCGGAGCTCGAGTGGATTGTCTTTCTCTTGAATATTCCCTGTATAGAGCGTACGAGCCGTGCGGAAGCCGGCTTCCTTCACGATCTCGATGCCAAGCGGAGAAGAATGGCCGAAAGGATATGCAAAAGTCCTGACAGGATGCCCGAGGTGATCCTCGAGGATCTTCTTGCCCCCTTCGATCTCATCGCGCATCACTTTCGGATCGACGATCTTCACGATATACGGGTGAGTCTTCGCATGGGCGCCGATTTCCATTCCTGATTTTTCCAGAGCATGGATATCGTCCCATGAAAGATATTTCGGTTTTCCGATTACGACGGTATAGATGAAAAAAGTAGCTGCAGCTCCATGCTCCTGAAGGATAGGAAGTGCGTATTCGAATTGATCCTTATTCCCATCATCGAAAGAAAGGATGATCGGCTTCGGCGGAAGCGGTGTTCCTTTTTCCAGAGCATCTGCAAGCGCATCGAATGTGATCGTCTTGTAGCTATTTGCGCGGAGATAGTCGAGCTCTCGCGCGAGAAGTTCCGGCGTTATGTCGTATGCCTCTTCATATATCGATTCGCCTTTCTGATACGGGCGAACATGGTGATATGCGATGATAGGGACGATGACTGAGGCGCTCGAAATAGAAAGTGGGACTGATGAGACTGCGCGCCTCATAGCAAAAATCTCACCGGAAGAAATAGCGATAGAGACAACGACGATTGTCGCGAGCGCTATCGCGATGCAGACTTCTTTCCTGCTTTTTTTCACGACATGCATGAGCTAAACAATATCGCTTATCTTCGGCTTATCGAGCAGCGCCTGAATATCAGCGACAAGCGCGGCCTTTTTCATGAAAATCTCATTCTTTTCGAGCGAGCTTATCGAAAGGCGGACTCTTCCCTGCTCGAATTTGATGTCTTGCGGCCGGAGATCGATATTGGTGCGCTTCTTTATCGCATCGATGACTATCGAGCGCTTTCGGAAATCCTCGAGCTCGAGGCTTTTGAATTTTTGGAAGAAGCCGCCGATATTGAACATGTGTTTTGCAGCGATTAGCGATTCATCGGCATCACAAGGTAGGTGAACGACTTGTCTGTCGCAGGATGCATCACCATCGGGCGATTGAGGCCATTGAAGAGGAGCGTGATGCTGTCGGAGTCGATCGATTGGAAGCAGTCAGTTATGTACTTGTAGTTGAAATTGATCGTGATCGCATCGCCTTCGATGGTCGCCTCGAGATTATGCGTATTCTCTCCGACATCGGCGTTCTTCGTCTTCAGGCTGAATTCCTTCGTCTTCGGATCGACGACCATGGTTATCTGATTGAATTTGTCCGAAAAGATATGCGAGACCTTCAAGCCGTCGATGAGATCCTGCTTGAGGACGACGACTTCAGTCGTGCTCTGCTTCGGGATGATCTGCTTATAATCAGGAAATACGCCGTCGATCACTCGGGAGACGAGGTACAGGCCTTTATAGTCGAAAGAGATCTGATTCTTGCTGAGCGTAACGGAAATATCGTCATTTACCTGGTCGAATACGCGGATGATTTCAGGAATGTTCTTGAATGGAATGAGGATCTGCGTGAAATCAGCGCTTTTCTTGAGACGGATGCGCTTTTCCGCGAGGCGGAAAGAGTCAGTTGCCGCGAAAACCACTGTTCCATCGTCAGAATAAATATATACGCTCGAAAGTTCCGGCTTGATGCCCGAAATAGATGCGCTGTACCAGACTGATTTGAGGCCTTTCACGAAATCGGCGCCATTGACCGTGAAGGATGTTCCATCAGATACCCTCGGGATGCTCGGAAAATCATCCACAGGCATCGTTTTGATGGTTCCGCGGCTATGAGATGCTTCGACGACGATATTCGCGTCCTTGGTGAAAATCTTGACGCCCTTGTCGCCTTGAGATGCGCCTGAAATGAATGAGGAAAGAATATTCGCGGGAACGGCCACGATTCCCTCTTCATCGGTTTTCGCAGGAACAATGATCTCAAGACCGAGATCGAGATTGGTCGCTCGGATCGTCAGCTGATTTTTCTGCGCATCGAGAAGCAAGCATGAGAGGACCGGAAGGGTCACATGCTTTCCCGCAACTCGTTCGGCGATCGACACTGCTCCGGCTAATTTTTCCTGAACGCATTCTATCTTCATAATAGTTGTTCCTTATTATTAATTAATACTATATATAAATACTTATTATTATTATTAGTCCTGTGGATATGGTGATAAGCCTGGCATATCTATATTCATGGCCATAAAAACCTATTCCGTATGTGTGGACAAATTATTACAACTTCTGACAGCTTCTCATTGAACTCACTCTACCAGAAATTACCCACATTTCATCCGACAGCTATCCACAGGTTTATTCTTATGTTTCCCACAGGCTTACCCACAGCCTATCCCCATTAAAAAATAATTAAAAGAACTATGCGAGCATCGCCCGAATCTGCGCGATCTCTTCCGCAAGAATCGGATTCATCTTCACATCCTCCTTCACTTTTTCGCATGAGTGAATGACGGTCGTATGATCTCGCCCGCCCATCTTCTCTCCGATCGATGGAAAGGAGACATTGAAATCCTCTCGGAGGATATACATGATGACTTGGCGAGGCTTCACTACCTCCTTCTTTCGGGTTTTGTTATAGACGCTTTCTTCATCGATGTTGTAGAAATTCGAAATGAGCTTGATGACATCCTTGATGGCAACGGATTTCTTCGGCTTCGCGTTGTTCTTCACGAGATTCTTTATTTCGCTAAGCGAAAGCTCCTTCCCTTTCAGCTGCGTCTGGCAGACGATCGCATTGATGACGCCTTCGATCTCGCGGATGTTACCATCGATATTCGCCGCGAGGAAATTAGTGATTTCTTCGCTCAGAATAAGGTTATTATGACCTGCCTTCGCTCGGACAAGCGCCATCCTCGATTCGTGGTCAGGAGTCGGAATGTCGATGATCATGCCCATGCTGAAGCGCGACTTGAGGCGATCCTCGATGCCGGGGATGAAATTAGGATTCTTATCGGACGAGAAGACGAGCTGGCGGTTCGATTCGTGGAAGGTATTGAAGAGATGGAACAATTCTTCCTGGAATTTTTCCTTGCTCGAGAAGAATTGGATGTCGTCCATGATGATCACGTCGTACTTGCGGTACTTTTCTTTGAATTGCTGAGCCTTATTCGCCTGAAGCGCCTGAAAATACTCGGTGCCGAAACGTTCGGAGGTCAGATAGAAGACTTTCTTCTGCGGGTGGAGAATCTTGATGTGATTGCCGATCGCTTGGATGAGATGCGTCTTGCCGTGGCCGGTATTTCCGTAGATGAAAAGCGGATTGTACGCCTGGCCAGGAGTCTTCACGACCGCTTGAGACGCTGCGTGCGCGAGTTCGTTGAATGGACCGACGACGAATGAGTCGAATACGTAGCGAGGATTGAGATTGTCATCCTTGTTGACGTAGTAGTCTTGCAGAGGAATCGAGATAGTAGGGCTCGGCTGAGGCTTCTTCTTCTCTTCAAGCTTTCGCTTCTCCCCTTCTTTGAGGATGACGTACTCGAGCGCTCGAACTCCGGGATTCAGGTTGCGGAGCTGGCGGAGAATGACGTCGTGGAATTTTTTGTAGAGCCATTCCTTCGCGAACGGAC
>JAQBRD010000028.1 GCA_028286665.1 Candidatus Tayloriibacteriota bacterium | reverse complement strand
TCAGGACTTATTCGCATTTCCTCCTGGGAATTCGCAGTCGCTCATTTCGACAGCTGCAGCGCATATTCCCGGAGGGGTGTACGGAATCGTCATCCAGGAACCATACGCTTTTGTCGCTTCCGGAGATCAGGGCGGCGTGCTTGATGTTTGGAATTCTGATCTGAGCAGCAAAGTGAATTCCGTCAGTCTTGGTTCAAAACCAGCAGCATTGGCATGCGATGGTCAGGATTTCTATGCGCTCCTGCCCGATATCGGCGGCTTTATCCGAATAACCTACCCATCATTATGAGTCTCATCGAATTGCTCGTCTATATCGCATTGCTCACGACATTCCTGACCGCCGGAATATTCTCGGCATACTCGATGCTCATTTCGGTTTCAAAGGATTCGCACGCTCCGATAGTCCGTGATGATGCCCTTCAGTCGAAAGGTTTCGTCGCGCTCTTTTCTTCAATAGTGATCTCGATCTCGTTGCTGCTCATGGCGCTCAGTCTGTCTGAAAATGTCACTGCAGCATATGAATCGGTCATGCACGCTGAATATCGGGCGATCGTCAGGGCTCGCACCTATGCATGCTTTCAGAGAGCTCTCGCGAAGATTTCCGAGGATTATTTCTACGTTCCTGCGATCGGCGGCGATCATGTCGGCGAATTCGATTGTACGATAGATCTGGTTGCGGCTGCAGATCGTGCGCATAGAGAAGTGTCGACAAGCGCCGCATATCATGGAATTCGCGGGAAAATGACTGCTTCGCTGCAGCTTGATTCGCAGAGCATTCAGATAATTCAGCAGAAATTCATTCTTTTTTGAACGAGACTTCATCCAGCTCGTGTATGCTCATGATAGCCTGTTTTTCGTTGAAAATTTTGTCGGTATTTCATGATAAAGCTTCGGCAGCTGCTTTTTTCAGCCAATCTTGATTTTCAGGCCCATAAATGGTATCGTCTCTCCACGTGCATATTACAAATTTAACGCGTGTGTAGTCCTGGCTTGCACGGCCATGCTCCGCTAGTTTGCCCAAAGTCGTCCAAATGGATCGCTTAGGGCTTACATAGGGCGGATTACTGCTCACCAACAAACATCTATGCAAGCTATTGCAAAGAAGGCAGTTGTCGTCAAAAGCGACAAGGAAGAGATCGTGAAGGTATACGAAATCGGATACCTCCTCGTCTCTTCGATTCCGAAGGAAAAAGTAGCCGACATCACTGTCGAGCTCCGGAACATCGTTACCAATAAGGGCGCGAACATCATCGCTGAGGAAGCCGCTGAGATCACTCAGTTGGCCTACACGATGATAAAGAAGGTCGGCGCAGCGAATATTCGATTCAACGAAGGATACTTCGGATGGGTCAAATTCGAGCTTTCAGGAAGCGAGATCGAGGCTGTGAAGAAAGCTTTCGAAGAGAATCCGAACATGCTCCGATCGCTCATCATCACGACGGTCCGAGATACTACCTATCTCGGAAAGAAGGCTCCAGCCATCGCTCGTTCAGAGGATGTCGTAGCTCCTGAAGCACCTGCTGTCGAGGCTGCAGCTGCGGCCCCAGTAGAAGTTCCAGCAACCGTAGAAGATATCGACAAGAGCATCGACGAAATGGTCAAATAGGCGTATCATAAGCCATATTAGTAACTATTTCACTCTTATATGTATCTCAACAAAGCAATGATTATTGGGAATCTCACCCGAGATCCTGAAGTTCGAGCTCTTCCATCCGGAATCAAGGTCTGTTCTCTGAGCGTCGCGACCAATCGCGTCTGGAAAGACAAGAATGGCGCGAAGCAGGAATCGACAGACTTCCACAATATCGTCGTGTTCGGCCGACAGGCTGAGACTGCAGCGCAGTATCTCAAGAAGGGCGCGAGCGTTCTCGTCGAGGGCCGCATTCAGACTCGATCGTGGGATGACAAAGATGGCCAGAAGAAGTATCGAACCGAGATCGTCGCCGATCGCGTCCAATTCGGACCGCGAGCTGGCGGTTCTGCAGGAGGATCAGCGCCAGCAGGAGCAGGCTTCTCCGGAGGCAATTCAGCCCCGGCAGGCAAGGGCGCCGATATGGCGACTCCGGCCAGCTCTCAGGGCGGTCCGTCAGCTCTCGATACTATCGAGTATCCTGAAGACGAGATCAATCCCGATGACATTCCTTTCTAAATTAACCTAATCAAACATTATGAACTCAGCAAAACAGTGTTTTTTCTGCCAGAATAACATCCGACAGATCGACTACAAGGATACGGAAATCCTCAAGAAATTCCTCAACCCGCACGGCCGAATGGTCAGCCGAAAGAAGAGCGCAGTATGCGCAGCCAGCCAGCGCCAGCTCGCTACTGCAGTGAAGCGAGCCCGATTCATGGGACTTCTCCCGTTCGTCGCGCGATAATATCAAACAAAAAGAAAATCCCCGCTTTGAAGCGGGGATTTTCTTTTTGCTTACTTGCTGACTCGTTCCTTATACTCTCCTGTTTCAGTGTTGACTTTGATGATGTCGCCTTCGTTCACGAAGAACGGGGCAGTGATGACGGCTCCGGTCTCGAGCGTGATGGCCTTTCCGCCGCCGCTTGCCGTATCGCCCTTGATTCCTGGAGGAGCCTCGGTGACTTTGAGCTCGACGACGATCGGGAGCTTGAATCCGAGCGAGAGTTCTCCGAAGAGCATCTGCTGGACTTCGGTATTCGGCCTGAGGAACTTCGCCTGCGGTCCGACAGTATCCTCATCGACGCTGAATCGCGCGCTCGGGTTTGCGGGATCGCAGAACCAGTATTCGCCTCGGTTCACATAGAGATATTTGATATCTCGAGTCTCGATTTCTGCCTCGGCAACCTTTTCAGACTGGTGGAAAGAGTACTCGGTTACCTTGCCGCTGATCATATTCTTGAGCTTCGTCGCATTGACCGGCTTTCGCTGCTGTTTGCGGAAGACGTGCGATGTGAGCACTTCGTATGGGGCACCGTCGAGAACGATGTATTTTCGCTCGACGATCTCGTTATATTCAAGCATTGACATAGTGGAACCAGAATACACGAATTACTGCTCTTCGGCAAGTTTTACGCGGATTTTGCCGAGAATTTCTTTTCGGATCGATTCGTTTTCCTTGAGGAACTGTCGTGTTGCATCGTAGCCTCGGCCGAGCTTCGTCTCGCCGTAATTATAGGATGTTCCGCTCTTCTCGATGATCGCCATCTTCTCGCCGAGCGCGATGATCTCGCCTTCCTGAGAGATTCCTTCGTTGTACATGAGATCGAATTCTGTCTGTCGGAATGGAGCAGCAACCTTGTTCTTCACGACCTTCACGCGTACGCGGCCTCCCATGACTTCTTCGCCTTTCTTGATCTGCGCGATGCGTCGGATATCGAGACGGACAGACGTGTAGAACTTGAGAGCTTTTCCTCCCGGGGTGGTTTCAGGGTTGCCGAACATGACGCCGATCTGCATTCGGATCTGATTGATGAAAATGACTACTGTTTTTGATTTTGCGACGATAGCGGTGAGTTTTCTGAGCGCTTGCGACATGAGTCGTGCTTGTTTTCCCATATGGCTTGCTCCCATGTCTCCCTCGATTTCGTCTCTTGGGGTGAGGGCTGCGACTGAGTCGATGACGATGACATCCATCTTGCCTGATCGAACGAGAGATTCGACGATTTCGAGCGCCTGCTCGCCGTTATCCGGCTGCGAGATGAGAAGTTCGTCGGTGCGGACGCCGATGCGCTTAGAGTATTCAGGATCCATCGCATGCTCTGCGTCGATGAATGCGCATATGCCGCCGAGCTTCTGGGCTTCAGCGATGATGTGGAGAGAAAGAGTGGTCTTTCCAGACGATTCTGGTCCGTAGATCTCTACGATTCGTCCTCGTGGCATTCCGCCGACGCCGAGAGCAGCATCAAGACCGATCGATCCTGTAGGAATCGCATTGATATTCACTCTCGGCTTCTCGCCGAGCTTCATTATGGAATCATCGCCGAATTTCGTTCGGATCGCATCGAGGGTGTCGCTGATGCTGAGCGACGGATCTGCACGCTTCTCAGAAGCATCTTTCTCGCGATTGGTCAGTGATTTCTTCGCGGGGGAAGCTTTCTCGGTTTCGCCGGCAGCTTCCTCGTCCATCATTTCTTCAGTCATGTTTTCTTCCGTCTGCTTCGATTCTTTTGCCGGAGCTTTCTCCATCTTCGCTTTTTTGTTTGCCATATGTTTCGTTCTGTTATTTTTAATAATTGTCCGGCAGGACTGTCTCAGAGACAGGGTGCTCGCCTGGAGTACGTGCATAACTGTACACTATAATACCTCAAATTTTTATCAAAAACTAATGAAATTCTCCTGAAGGCCTTCACTATCTTTTCATCTCGCTCGATGTGCTGCGGATAAGCTGCAGATTGATGATCTCGACATGCCCGAGCCTGTCGCGAGCCTCTATTTTCGCAGAGTTATACCCTGGAGAAAGGAGGATGAAATCGCTGAAATCGCCATTTTCATCAATGAGCACTGATTTTCCGTCGAGTGCGAGATATTGAACGCGCTCAGTCCTGCCTTTGACAGGCACGCTTGATGTCGCGTACGTTTCGCCGTTCACCGGCTCAGTTATCATGACCGACGGTCCTCGTGCGATGTCCCGGAAGGCGAAGAGCGCATATCCGAATACGACGATAAGGACTATCGCGATTATCGACCAGCTGATCAGTCGTTTGCTGCCTTCCCGTGTCATCATGGTCGTATGTCGTTTATTGGTCCTATTCTGCTAAGTTGCTCTCGCCGCCGATCGATGGCGCAGAAGCTCCGAATACCTCGCGAGGCTTCGAGCCATTCTGCGGGCCGACGACGCCTCTCGATTCGAGCGAGTCGAGGAGCTTCGCTGCTCGCGAGTATCCTACGCCGAGCTTGCGCTGCAGGAATGATGTAGAGGCTTTTCCTGTCGACAGGACCGTTTCCTTCGCCTGCTCATACATTTCATCCTCGTCGCCCATGTCATCGTCGAATGATGCTCCGAATACTGCATCGCTGCCGGCTTCAGGAGCGTTCGAGAAGTTGATTTCAGCCATGATCTCGTTGCGGTATTGCTCATGGAGGCATTGAACCACCTTTTTGAGCTCGCCTTCGGATATATATGCCGATTGAAGTCGGACAGGCTTGGACATTTCTCCGCCCTGGTAGAGCGTATCTCCGGCTCCGAGGAGCTTTTCTGCGCCGGCAGCATCAAGAATGGTTCGGGAGTCGATCTGCGATGCTACCTGGAGGGCGACTCGAGTCGGCACGTTCGCCTTGATAAGTCCGGTGATGACATTCACCGACGGTCGCTGCGTCGAAAGGATGAGATGGATTCCGACTGCTCGGGACATCTGAGCAAGGCGGACAATTGCCGATTCGAGCTCGCGAGGGTATGTCTGCATGATATCAGCAAGCTCGTCGATGACGACGACGATATACGGCATGCTTTCAGGAAGCTTGAGCTCCGCGATCTCTGCTTGAGCTGCTTCTTCGTCACCGCCATGCTTTTCGACGATCTTGCGGGCTTTTTCAAGCTGCGGAGCGACAATGTTTGTGTGGTATGACTCGATATCTCTGACAGCGCTGGTTTCCAGCGTATCGTATCGTCTCTGCATTTCTTTTCCAGCCCATTTGAGGGCGAGAATGGCCTTTTTCGGATCGGTGATCACAGGCGTGAGGAGGTGCGGAATCTTATTATAGAGTGTCAATTCGACTCGCTTCGGGTCGATCATTATGAATTTCAGGCTTTCAGGAGAGTTGCGGAAGAGAAGCGAAGTGATGAGGGTATGGATAGTAACTGATTTTCCAGAACCTGTAGCTCCTGCGATGAGCATGTGGGGAGCTTTCGCCAGGTTTGCGAAGTATGACTTGCCGGTAATTCCTTTTCCGATCGAAACAAGGAGCGGCTTCGATGACTCCTGATATTCCTCTGAAGCGAGCGCTGTGGCGAGACCGACCATCGTCTTGGTTGTGTTCGGGATCTCGATGCCGACGAGCGACTTTCCCGGGATCGGCGCTTCGATTCGGATCGGATGCGCTGCGAGGGCGAGGGCGAGGTCGTTGCCGAGGCCGACGATCTTCGAAAGCTTCACTCCTTCTGCAGGCTTGAGCGCATATCGGGTAACCGACGGTCCGACAGAAACCTCATCCATCTCGACAGTGATGCCGAAGTTCTGGAGGGTTCGCTTGATGATGTTCGCATTAGCCTTGATGTCTCCGACTTCAGGCTTACCCTTATCCTTCTCAAGGAGCGAAAGGGGAGGAGGCACGAATGTCTTGAGCGAGTGCCTGCTTGTGTATGAAGCGAAAGAAGTCTCCTCTTCATTGGTGAATTTGAGCTCCTCGCCCCGTTTGATCGGTGAGGCTCTTTTTGCAGCTTCCTTGTCCTCAGGTTTCTTCTCATCGCCGGCTGCCCGAGCTTCTGCTTCAGGTGTGCCTTCCTCAGGCTCTTCGTCTGCACCCATGGATGCCGAAGCGATGGCTTGATTGATCTTTTCGTCCTCTGCATTCTCGGATACTTTCTGCGCCGCCTTCAGCTTCGATGCAGCTGCCTCTTCGTCGGTCTCCTTGTCCTTCGTGAACAGCTTCCAGAATTTGAGATGCTCGACAGTGAAGTGCGCCTCGAAGATGACGAGCAGGGAAATCGCGAGCAGCGCGAGAAGGATGGTTGTCGCTGCGTATACGTCGAATATCTTTATGAGCGGCGCAGCGATGACGTATCCGAAGACTCCTCCGTCATATGCACCTCCTGCATGTCTCAGGAAGAGGTCGATGAGGCCGAGCGCGGATAGGAAGAATACCGTCGCTCCGACAGCCTTGGCTACCTGGAAGTCTTTCTTGATTCCCTTGAGGAATTCGATCGCGATGAGGACGAGGAAAATAGGGAGGAGATAGTACCCGACGCCGAGGAGTTTGTGGCCGCCGAGATAGAAATACTTTCCGAAGATGCCAGCCTTATCTATGGGAGCTGCCGAGAGCACTGAAACGAGCGCGAATACGAAAAAGAAGATAGAGAATACTGCTTGCCAGGTTTCGCGCTGGATCTCTTTCCAAAAGCTCATCTTCTTCACGATCGCATCCTGTTTCTTCTGTCGATTTTTTTCAGTGTTTTTCTGGGCCATATGATCAATATCATATCATAAATAGACCCATTCTTCGTACATCTTACAAAACGCCCTCGATACACTATCCGTGGCCTGTCTACTTTACTTTTCTAGCTTGTCCAATATATAATGGACATACAAAAGGACATTAAAGGTCACAAAAAAGCGAGGAATCATAAAGGACAAAATAAAGGTCGATATAAGACAATAAAAGTCATCAAATGGACAACATAAATCCAATCGAATATAACCCACAGGATCATAGCAGATGGAATAAATTTGGATTCTTTCTGGGTGATTCATATCTTCCGTATGTCTTTAAGAAAATTGAAAAGATTTCAGCTGCCCTTTATATGGTTTCCGAACTTCTCAAGGACAGCGAGCCGCTCAAATGGGAGCTCCGCGAGCAGGGCATACTCATGCTTTCTACAGCGCTCTCGATGAACGGAGTCGAGCCGATCGACAAGTCCGCTCTTGTCCAGACATTCTTCACCGCAGCCCTCGAGGCGACTACGTTTCTGAACGCTGCCCTTATGGGAGGTCTCGTCTCCCGCATGAATCATGCCATCCTGGTTCGCGAGATCGATCTTATTGTCACGCTGGTAAAAGAGCGTGTCGCAGAAGACACCAGTCGCGCAGGATATGTCCTCTCGGATACTTTTTTCAAAACAGAAGAACTTCCTTTCCGATCAGATTCCTATGGGCAGCCATCAAAATTCGAGTTGCAAAAAAATCCCGGTATCTCAGATAAAAAAGCCCATGACACAGAAGCCGCAAAGCAATCTTCAGCCCTAAAGGACAAGAAAAGCGAGCGTCAGAACCTCATTATTTCATTGCTCAAAAAAGACTCTGACCTTACGATAAAAGACTTTGCTGAAGTCGTACAAGACTGCAGCGAAAAGACGATTCAGCGCGAACTCCTTGAGCTTGTAGATAAAGGGGTAGTCAAGAAAGTAGGTGAAAGACGGTGGAGCAGGTATTCTTTGCAAGTAGACGACAAATAGAGGGGAAGGTAAGAAGAGTAGGCGTAAAAACTCCAATATCAGATCATATATATTGTATGGGGCAGGTCTGAAGATCTCAGGCCTGAAGGCAGCCCGTATTCTTGACTTTAGTGCTTATTTCGTGTAGGCTTACTCCCGTGGCTGCTCATACCGCTCCATATGTCCACATATTTTTTGGGGACATGTTTATACCAAATAATCGTCGGTTTAAGGCGGTTTTAGGCATAAAAGCGAGTTATCCACATTGTCTTGTTTTGCAGACCAGTTGTATAGCGGTATAATCATATCTGTTCATACAGGAAGGACTGCAACTCAGATCTACCGGACTTTGAAAATCTCATAGGCTCACATACAGAAATTCTTTCTTCTGCCCACGATTGAAATTCAGAAATTCAGATTTCCTCTCACCAACTAGCTTTCTCATTCATGTAGAAATACATGAATGAGAAGGGTAGTAGAAAAGTTATTAGTTAAGTTAGTCATAAGATCAGTCTTTCGCCACCAGATTTATTAGTCATTATTATTATCGGCGAGGGATTGGTTTAAATTATTAAATCAATATATGAAGAAAGCTATATTCGCAAGCGCACTTGCATCACTTTTGATCGCAGGTAGCGCATTCGCAGCAGCTGGCTACACATTCACTAACTACCTCAAAGTAGGTAGCACAGGTGCAGACGTAACAGCTCTCCAGTCTTGGTTGGTTGCCAACAATTTCCTTACAATGCCAGCTGGCGTTTCAATGGGATACTTTGGACAGCTCACAAAGGCTGCAGTTGTTAAGTACCAGGCATCAGTTAGCCTCCCAGCTACTGGATTCGTAGGACCACTCACAGTTGCTAAGCTCAACGGCGGAACAACAGTGACAACAACTACATCTACAGCTTGCCCAGCAGGTTACACATGTACAGCACTTCCTGGAACGACGACAACAACGACGACTACCACAACAACAGGCGGTATCACTACTCCTGGTGCTGAAGGTACACTCACCGTTTCACAGGGTGCAGTTCCAAACACTACTGTATACGTAGGACAGTCAAAGGTTACCGTTTTGAATCTTGCTCTCCAGGCACAGACTTCAGACATCAACGTAGCGCGAGTTACTGTTGACCTCGGTACTGACAGCTCTATCTACACAAAGAAGTTCGCAACGATCTACGCGATCGCTGACAACGGAACAGTACTTGCAAGCATGCCTTTGAACACAAATACAGTCACTAAGTCAGGTGTCCGATACTCGGTCACTTTGACTGGACTCCAGTATTTGGTCAAGAAGAACATGCCAAACCGATACCTCTACATCGCAGCTGACCTCTACCCAAGCGTTGACTCGACATACCGAACGAGCACAACATTCGCTCTCGCAGCTAATGGTATTCGAGGCGTAGACGGTGCTGGTATCGATGAAATCACAAACAATGCATTGGTGGATATTGCACAGCAGATCCTCATCAATGCATCATTGTCTGATTCAGCTGATATCAAGATCTCTACTGATCCTTCGAACCCACTCAGCGGTGCAGTTATCGCAAGCAGCGGTCCAAACAACGACCAGGCTGACAAGGTTACTTCACTCGTCTTCGCTGTCAAGGCAGAAAAGGATTCAATCGGAATCACAAGCCTTACTGCTACAACGACAATCGGCGGAGCTGCTAATAACAGCACGACGACATCAGCATACCTCTACGCTGGTTCTGAACTCATTGCGAGCGCAGCAATCAACGTAAACGGTGCTGCTTCATTCACGAACATCAATGGTAACACTGGTTACGTGATCCCACAGGACACTACGAAGGTGTTCAGCATCAAGGTTGATATCCGAGGAGCTAACTCAGTGCCAGCTACTCTCTCAACCACGATCACCAACGCAGGTGTTTCAGCTCAGAATTCACAGGGAACAAGCCTCACTTCAGGAACGACAATCACCGGTTCAGCAACTACTCCAAACACATTGTCAGTACTTAAGGCAGGTCCAGTGTTCACACTCGTAGGCACACCTACGATCTCGAAGTCAGTAATTGGACAGACAGCATCAAGCACATTTGCTTCATCATACACATTCAACATTGCAGCAAATGGTACTGATGTCGTCATTCCAGCTACAGGCGCAATGTACATCGGTGTATACGTAAACGGTACACGAGTTGCTACATCTTCAGCGTCATATGAAAAGCCAGTTTCTGGTGTTACAGGATCAGGTCCTTACACTATTGCTGACGGTTCATCAGCTACGTTCAAGGCATCTATCTCATTCGTAGGTCCTAACGGAGTCTACACGCCTGCAGGTGGCATCGTAACGACTCGACTTGAGAGCGTTACTGCTAACTCAGCTACAAGCACTTATATGTCTGACGTCTTCCGCGCAACCGGCGATGCTCAGGGCAACACAGTTACTCTCTAATAGTATAGAGAACAGCTATTGCTAACTCCTCGCAACAGGTCACATAGTTGCAGCAGAAACCACTCCGAAAGGAGTGGTTTTTGTTTTATCCGGATATCTGATTTTGCGGTTCAGACCGATCGCGTGCTAAAATACAGGCATGGTAAATCCATTTGATAGAACCTTCTTCAAATTCCTCCTCGGATTCACGCTCATGCTCAGTCTCAGCTTCGCGATATTCTTCTATATCGGTCAGAACTCCGTCGATCCGACATCGTTGCCAGCAAAGATGGAAAAAGCACCCATTACTATGCCGAAAATGCAGACGAGATAAGGCTCGGCTTCGCCGATTCTTGATAAAAACCATTCGCCATGCTATTGTTCCTGGCATAGGCCAAAGACAGAAGGCACGAGTCGGTTCGCCGATTCATAAGCCCTTCCGAGGTTCCGATTCAGGTATGCATGCTTTCGAGCAAGCCTGCCGAATCAACCCCTCTATTTCCAAGCCTTATAAAGGTCGTTCATTATCAATAGCAGTACTCAAAATATGGCACGAACAAAAGTAGAAAAGAAAGAAATACTCGAGAAGGTGAAGACGATCGTCGACACCATCAATGACAAGACCGGATCAATGGTCTTCGTCAATTTCCACGGCCTCAAGGTGGCAGACACCATGCAGGTTCGACGGAAGCTCAAGAGCGAGAAGGTGAATTTCTTCGTAGCGAAGAAGACCCTCATCCGAAAGGCGCTCACTGAGAAGAATTTCGCAGGCACCATGCCTGAATTCGCCGGAGAGCTCGGACTCGCATACGGAAGCGATCTTATCGCTCCAGCGCGCGGAATCCATGAGTTCCAGGTGAAGTACAAGGGCAGCATCTCCATCGTCGGAGGAATCTTCGAAGGAAAGTACATGTCGAAGGATGAAATGATGGCTATCGCCCTCATTCCTTCTCAGAAGACTCTCCAGGCGATGTTCGTCAACGTCATCAATTCTCCTATCCAGGGATTTGTCATGGCGCTCGATCAAATCGCGAAGAAGAAGACAGCTTAGTCTGCAGGCTTTTGCCGAACAGAGTCCAAATTATTAAATATCAAATCTTATCATGTCAGAAACAACACCAGTAGAGATTCCAGCAAAGTTCAAGTCAGTCGTCGAAACGATCGAGACGATGTCAGTTCTCGACCTCAACGAGCTCGTCAAGCTCCTCGAGAAGAAGTTCGGCGTTTCAGCAGCAGCAGTCGCGACAGCAGCTCCTGTAGCTGCGGCTGCAGCTGATGAGAAGAGCACATTGACCGTGCACCTCGTCGCAGCCGGCGAAACCAAGATCGCGGTCATCAAGGTCGTGAAGGAAGCTCTTGCCCTCGGCCTCAAGGAAGCTAAGGATCTCGTCGATTCAGCTCCAGCAGTCGTCAAGGAAGGAATGAAGAAGGAAGATGCCGAAGCTCTCAAGAAGCAGATCGAGGCAGCAGGAGGAAAGGTCGAGTTGAAATAAATTCGCTCGCAATCGGCTTGCAATAGGCCAGAAGAACATCGCCCTGAGAAGGGCGATTTCTTTTGGTATGTGCTAAAATGCGAGGTATATTAAACACATAAAAATATGGATATTCTTGCGAAACTATTCGGCGGAGAAGCGAGGGTGAAGCTCATGCGGCTGTTCTTGTTCAATATAGAAGCTGCATATACCGCTGCTGAAATCGCCGATCGCTCGAAGATCCCGGCGAAGGACGTGAAGAAAGAGCTCTCGCTCCTCGTGGCAGTCGGCCTCATAAAAAAGCGCGTCGTCGCCCGCGATATCCATCGCAAGCAGGGCAAGAAGATCATCATCAAGAAGGTGCATGATACCGGCTACATCATCGAGCAGAAGTTTCCGTATTTCCAGGCGCTGAAAAGCCTCCTCATCACCGTCAGCCTCCATGCCGACGAATCTCTCGTGAAGCGCTTCTCTGGCGCAGGCAAGATCAAATTCTTCGTCGCATCGGGCCTTTTCATTCAGGAATGGGATACGCGCGTCGATCTCCTCATCGTAGGAGATGAGCTCAATATGAAGCGTTTGGAGGCTATCATGGAGACTATAGAGTCCGAGGTGGGCCGCGAAATAGCCTATTCAGCCTTCGAGACCTCTGATTTCGAATATCGCTATGGAATTCACGATCGTCTGATCCGCGACATCCTCGATCTTCCGCATACGGTTCTTGTGGATAAACTCGGCATCTCGGCAGCCTAGCCTGCCCATATAAATGCTATACTATTGGCATTATAAATGTTTTATTAATTTAATTATGATGTTCATACAAAACGGAGGAGATGCGCTTACGCAGTCATTGTTCGGCGTTTGGAACGGAATCGCAAGCTTCCTCCCATGGCTTATCCTTGCTGTCGTGATTTTCGTGATCGGATGGATCTTGGCGATTCTCGTCGAGAGACTTATAGAAGCTGCTTTCAAGGCAATCAAGGTAGACTCATTGCTCAAGGGGGCAGGCGTCGAGGGAATCGTCACTCGATCAGGCTATAAGCTCAATTCAGGATTGTTCGTAGGATCGCTCGTGAAGTGGTTCGTGATCGTCGTCGCATTGGTTGCGGCATTCGACGTTCTCGGCCTCAATCAGGTCAACGTCTTCCTTCAGGGCGTAGTTCTCGCATATCTCCCACGTGTGATCGTCGCTGTGCTCGTGCTCATGATCGCAGTCATCATCGGTGATGCTGCTCAGAAGCTCATCATCGCAAGCGCTCGTGCAGCTCAGGTCAAGTCAGCGGCATTCCTCGGAAAGGTAGCAAAGTGGGCTATCTGGATCATCGCTATCCTCACTGCGCTCGACAAGCTCGGTCTCAGCGGACGTCCTGTCGATGAAATCTTCACTGGCGTCGTCGCAGCTGCAGCTATCGCAATCGGTCTCTCATTCGGTCTTGGCTGCAAGGAGCAGGCAGGAAAGCTCGTCGAGAAGATCACTCGAGACATTTCAGAGCGAGAGTAATCTCGGTTCGGAAGTCAGAGCCTTCAGGCAAAAGAAAAACGGGACCTGAGTCCCGTTTTTCTTTTGGTTCGCGTTAGGCCACGAGCGCGTAGTCGATCGTCTTCTTGTCGAGATCTGCGGTCATTACTTTGAACTTGACCGAGTCGCCGAGGGTGTATCGCTTGCCGGTCTTCTCGCCGAGGAGGGAATAGGTCTTCTTGTCGAAGCTGAAATAGTCGCCGCGATTCGCTTCGCCGAGGTTTCGGATATTGATCATGCCTTCCGATCGGGTTTCCTTCTCTTCGACGTACATGCCCCATTCAGTGACGCCTGAAATAGTACCTTCGAAGACCAGGCCGATTCGCTCCGACATGTATTCTACCTGCTTGAGCTTCTTTGAAGCGCGCTCGGCTTCTGCCGCGTCGATCTCGCGATCGGTAGAGGTTTCAGCGATATGCTGGAAAGCGACGATTTCCCGGTCGCCGAACGGCTCGTTGTGGAGATGCTTCTCGAGGATGCGGTGGACGAGGAGGTCGGGGTATCGCCGGATCGGGGAAGTGAAGTGCGTATAGAATTCGAAGGCGAGCCCGAAATGCCCGATATTTTTCGTCGAATAGACGGCTTTCTGCATCGAACGGACAGCCGCGGTGCGGAGGAGGGATTCATGCGGAGTGCCCTCGATCTGCTCGAGGAGGCTGTTCAAGCCGCGTGCGGTGACATCGCCGTCCTTGGTGGTCGCGAGGTTGTACCCGAGCGCCTTGGCGAATGTAGCGAGATTGGCGATGCGGTCCTTGTCAGGCATGTCGTGGATGCGGTAGATGGCGCCGGTATCGCGCTTGCCCTTGCTCTTGATCGAGTCAAATATGTATCGCGCTACTTCGCGGTTCGCGAGGAGCATGTATTCCTCGACGAGCTTGTGGGTATCCATGCGCTCTTTCTTGTAGACGCCGATCGGCTTGCCTTTGGCATCGAGCTTGAATTTGATTTCTTCGGTCTCGAATTCGATCGCGCCTTTTGCGAACTTCTCCTTCTGGAGGACTTTCGCGAGGCGATTGAGCGTGAGGAGCTCGTCGCGGAACCGCATGCCTGCGACCGGATCGCTTACGCGCGCATGCTCGGCGATGGTTTCAGCATCGACGTTTGCGCCTTCGGCTTTCGTTCCTCCTGCGGGCTTGTTGTCGAGGATGGTCTGCGCGGTTTCGTAGGTGAAACGGAAGATGGAATTGATGATGGTGCGGCCGAACCATCGGTCGTGGATCTGCGCCTGGTCGTCGATAGTGAATACGGCCGAGAAGGTGGCCTTGTCGGCTCCTGGGTTGAGGCTGCAGACGTCATTGGAGAGCGCTTCGGGCAACATCGGAATGGTGCGGTCGACGAGGTATATCGAGCATCCGCGCTTCACGGCTTCTTTGTCGAGCTCGCTGCCTTCGCGGACATAGTAAGAGACGTCGGCGATATGCACGCCGATCTCGTAGAGATTCTTGCCGGTGCTATTTTCAGGCGTGTTCGGGGGAAGGAATTTGAATGAAATGGCATCGTCGAAGTCCTTCGCGTCGAATGGGTCGATAGTGAATGTGTGGGTCTGGCGGAAGTCGCGTCGTTTCGCAAGCTCTGCAGGGGAGAGGACCTTCTCGAATTTTTCGATATGCTCAGCTTCCGCTTCGACTGCGGGAGGGAAGCCGACCTCGAAGCCTTTCTCGAGGACGATGGATTCCATCTCGACATCGTTGATGCCTTTCTGTCCGAGGATGCGCACGACCGAAACCTGCGGGTTCTTCTTTGGGTCTTCCCACTTGAGGAACTTCACGAATATCTTGTCGTCTTTCTTCATGATCATGCCTGCGGCTTTTGCCTTCTCTGCTTCTGACGGCGGGATGACAAAATCAGTATAGACGCGCTTGTCATCAGGAATGACGAAGTGGAGATCGTTCTCGATATCGACGGTTCCGACGAAAGTCTCGCGCGCACGCGTCACGATGCGGACAACTTCTCCGGTAGGATTGTCCAGGGTGCGGCTTGATGGATTTCGATTCGGCGGCTTTGCGCCTTTCGCATGTATGATGAATTCGACTGTGTCGCCATTGAGCGCGGTATTCAGATAGGCTGAGTCGATGAGAATGTCTTTCGATTCGCCGCTTTTGCGCGCAGCATCAGAGGCGCGCGGGTCTTCGATGAAGCCCATGCCTTTCCTAGTGGTAGTAATCGTGCCGGTATAGGCAACGCTTTTCATTGTTGTTTCTTCGAGGTTTTTCATGGGATTACTATAGCCCATATTGCCTTTTTTTAACAGGTCTGGTAGGATATTGCCTACATTATGTTAATGATCAGATTACAGCGCGTAGGCCGCAAGCACGAACCAACATTTCGACTTGTCCTTACCGACTCAAAGAATGGCCCGAAAAGCGGTAAATACGTAGAGGTTCTTGGATCGTATGATCCTCGACGAGAGAATAAGGTAGAGCAGTTCAAGGTTGAAGAAATCAAGGCTTGGATCGCGAAGGGCGCGAAGCTCTCAGGAACTGTCCATAACTTCCTTGTCCACAAGAAAGTCATCGCAGGAAAGAAGCTCAACGTTCTCCCGAAGAAGAAGCCTATCTTGAAGCCAGTAGCAGAAGGCGAGGCAGCACCAGCCGCTGCAGCACCTGCTCCAGCTCCAGTAGCGTAAATCAAAGCTATGAAGCAGAATAGCCCCGAAAGGGGTTGTTTTGTTGGAGAGGGCCAATGTGCAGCTATTGACGCCTTTCCATAAGAGGGTAGAATTGACACACAGCTTATTAACCAAACGACATACAGATATGCAACAAACAGACCAGCAGTTTTTGGAATACGTTATCAAAGCACTCGTAGACAATCCGAACGAAGTGAAGATCAGCCGAACCGTCGATGAGATGGGCGTCCTCATGACCCTCGAAGTCGGCGCAGCAGACATGGGCAAGGTCATCGGCCGATCAGGAAATACCGCAAAGGCTATCCGAACCCTCCTCCGAGTCGTCGGCATGAAGAACAACTCCCGAGTCAACCTCAAGATCAACGAACCTGAAGGAGCAGCTCCTCGGCCAGAGAAGGCGTCGAAGACTGTAGATGAGGCGATGGCGGACTTGAAAATCTAACCAGAAGAAAAACCCTCTACTCGGGTACGCTGTCGTCGCTACTGCGACGCAGCTCTTTCTCGGACACCTACGTGTCCTCCGAAAAGCCCTCGTAGAGGGTTTTTTTCTGGTTAGATTTCTCATGCAACTTTGGTGACAAAATGATGGTTTTGTGGTAATTTGCAGTAATGATTCAGGCGAAGGACAAAAAGAATAAGAAGGGTAAGGTTGCTCGGAAGCCTGCTGGCAAACCGGTCACTTTTCATGTGGTGACGCTTTTTCCGACTGCGTTCGATTCCTATCTCGGCGAATCGATTCTCAAGCGCGCGATCGATGACAAGAAGATTTCAGTGAAGTTTTACAATCCTCGAGATTTCACGGTTGCATCAGGACGAGCGAAGATCAAGAGCGGTCCGATGAAGGGGAAGTTCAAGAAAGTCTGGTCATATGCCGATCGACGAGTGGATGATCGCGCGTATGGCGGCGGCCCGGGAATGGTCATCGAGGCATTGCCGGTCATCAAGGCGATCGACAAGGCTGTCGGTCGGAAGCTCAAGGCTAAGGCTGGTTCGGTGCGAATTATCTTCTTCTCGCCGGCCGGAAGGCAGCTCGACACTGCATATGCGAAAGAGCTCGCCGCGCCTGCCGTTGCTGGCGGTGTTACTGATATCGTCTTCGTCTGCGGACGATATGAAGGCATCGACGCGCGCATCAAGGAAGCTTTCGATATGGAAGATATTTCAGTCGGACCGTTCGTCCTCACTGGCGGGGAATTGCCAGCCATGCTCGTCATCGATACGGTCGCTCGGCAGATTCCGGGCGTGCTCGGGGATTTCGCTTCGCTTGAGGAAAGCCGCATCGCATCGAGCGACGTCTATACTCGGCCGGAGACGATAACCTTCAAGGGAAAGAAATACAAGGTTCCGGAAGTGCTGCTCTCAGGCAATCACAAGCTCATCGAGGAATGGCGTCAGTCGAAGAAGGATCAGAAATAATATGAAGCGCGATCACCTCAATCTGAGTGCGAAGGTTGGCCTTGCAGCGGCAGTGCTTCTGTTCTTCGTGTGGGTAAGCCCTCAGAAATTCTTTCCGAAGGATTCAGGCGAGCAGTCGGCGAATGCTGCGGCGATTGCCGCTAACGCGACTTCTTCTCGCGCTGTGCCTGCTGCGCCGAAGGTCGTGACGACATCCGTCGAAGTGCTCGTCGTCGGCGATATCATGCTCGATCGAAATGTTGGGAATCTCATCAATGAAAAAGGCTTCGACTCGGTTTTCGCCGGAGTGAGGGATATCGTGAGCAGCGCAGATATCGCGATCGGGAATCTCGAAGGGCCGTTCACATCATATCCGTCCCGCACGATGAGCTTGCAGAGCAAGGAACTCGTCTTCACGTTCAATCCTGCGCTTGCGCCGAAGCTTGCCGGCCTCGGATTCGATATTGTCGGACTCGCGAATAATCATACGCTCAATTTCGGAAAGGAAGGTCTGAAGCAGACTCGTGAATATGTGGCTGGGGCTGGGATGCAATACTACGGCGATCCGAATAACGGCGTCGGGACAGCGACTTCGAGCCGCTTCATCAGCACGGTCGTCGAGAAAAACGGAATCAGGATCGGCCTTGTGGGCTTCCATGAATTCAGCTATGTCGGCTTGGACAATGTGCTTGCGGAGATCGATCGGCTCCGGCCGCAAGTCGACGTGCTCATCGTCTCGCCGCATTGGGGAGTCGAGTACCAGAAAGAGCCGACGAGCAGCATGTGGAAGAATGCTCGGCTCTTCATCGATCATGGCGCTGACGCAGTCATCGGCGCTCATCCGCATGTCGTCGGCAATACCGATGAATACCAAGGAAAGAAGATATTCTATTCGCTCGGCAATTTCGCTTTCGATCAGTATTTCTCGAAAGCTACGATGAACGGCCTCGCGATTCATATTTCAATACTCAAGCAGACAAGCTCGATTGAGCCTGCGCCGCATGTTTCGCTCATGTATTCGCTCATACCTATCCAGAGCGATCGGGCAGGGGTGCGGGTGGCTACCTCCACGAAGGCGATTGAAAATGCGCGCGGCCTCGAGGCCGCGCGCAGATAATTGTTTTATTTTCATATTCATGCTGTAGTATAGCCAAACAGAAAAAGAACCCCACAAGAAACAATAGAAAGTGAGATAATAAATGAATAATGCACGATCGTCCCCGCTGCCGATAACGCTCGTCGACATATTGCATGATACCAATGGGTATCTGCTCGTCAGGCCTGAAATCGAGAAGCCGCTCTATGAGAAAGTCCTTTCGCAAGTCACTCTCCAGACGAAAGTCTGCGTCGAAGGCCTGAATACAGGAGTACATGGTTTGCTTCCTACAAACCTGCACTATCCCGGAGTGATGCAGAGATTCTGGCCGAACTACGCGCAAATTGTGCCGCCGATGACGCTGTACGGAGGCGATCCTCGCTGCCGAGTCGGTTTTGCTGCAAATGCGAGAGTCATGGGCGATCTCGATAAGATGCTCACGTTTCTTGATCAGAACCTCGAAATCCATGAATTGCCGACATCGATCGATGAGGCTGTTGAATGGGTGAAGAAAGGGAAAAGCGATTTTTCGATCAAGAAAACTCCGGATCGAAAAATGAAAGAACTTGCAGATTCGCTCTTCCGGCTCGAAAAGACCTGGCAGAAGAATTATGCCGATCTTGCCGCATGGTGCACTACTCGCGGGAAAGAAGTGTATCTGATCGCTGGTCTAAGCCACATCCTCAGCCTGCATGCCGAACATGGATGGCCGATCATGTGGCTTACTCGCGAAGATCCTTGGATTACGCCCGAAAACGTCTACCGTGCCGGGATGAACCTCACGCACTTCCTCGACCATATACGGAGGATGTGAGAGCGTTAGTTCCGCTCATAATGACGCAAAGCCGCCTCGACATAAGCTGTCGCAAGGCGGTTTATGGTATATGCTTGACTTCAAAGCCTTAATTTGGTAAGGTAATCCCAACTTCAGCAAGATTGTGTCACGAACAGCCGCACCGATCACGCGGCGCATGAAGGATTATAAGGCTCTGTTCAGGTTCAGTCAGTCCCTCTTAATCGCCCTATCAGGGTTTCATCTTGCTACTACCAACGCTTTCATATTAAGCGAGAACTCAAACGTCCATCACCGGCGTTATTTTTCGTTTAGTGAAGCGAGTGCAAGGAAGCGGGAGTCGTCAGTTTTTATTAATTCAGCCTGTTTTATAAGAAAAGCGAAATACCTCTATGATGATCACGAAAAAATACTTCAGCAGATACAAGGAGCCGTTGACGGCTATGCCGAATCTCGTTGAAGCGCAGAATACTTCATTCGACTGGCTCATCGAGCACGGCATCGAAGAAGTGCTCAAGGAGTTCTCTCCGATCCGGGACTATGCGGATAAGAAATTCGAACTTTCATTCGGAGGCTTCGAGCTCACTCGTCCGAAATACGACGAGCATTACGCCAAGCACAACAAGCTTTCATACGAAGGCCAGGTGAAGGTGAAGGTGAAGCTCAAGAACAAGCTTCTCGACAGCACCAAGGAGCAGGAGATGTTCCTCGCTGATTTCCCATTGATGACCTCTCACGGAACATTCATCATCAACGGCATCGAGCGAGTCATCGTTCCGCAGCTCGCGCGATCATTCGGTATTTTCTTCACGATGAGCGAGACGAAGGGCAAGAACTACTTCGGAGCCAAAGTAATCCCTGCGCGAGGCGTATGGATGGAGATCGAATCGGATGCTGACGGCGCCATCTACGCCCGCATCGACCGAAAGCGCAAATTCCCGATCACGTCGCTCATCCGAATCCTCGCTGAGAAAGCTCAGAAGGCGGGCGATAAGACGGTTTTGACTACGAATGAAGGGATCATCGATCTCTTCAAGGGCGACGAGCTTGCTCGCAAGGCGATCGAGATATCTTTCGCAAAGGATCATGCGAAGACGGTCGACGACTCATATATCGAAATCCACAAGCGACTCCGAGACGGCGATCTCGCGACCGCTGACAATGCCCGAGAATTCATCGGCAGCATCTTCAACAAGGAACGATACGACCTCTCTCCGGTCGGACGATTCCGCTTCAACAAGCGCTTCGTGAAGCCTATGGACGAGAAGTCCCTCGAGCGAAAGACAATCGACGTGCATGATATCGCGACGATCATCGCGCACATCGTTTCTCTCAACAATACTCCTGATGCGATCGAAGACGATATCGACCACCTCGGTTCGCGACGCGTACGATATGTCGGCGAGCTTCTCCAGCAGAAGATCCGCGTCGGTATGACGCAGATGAAGCGAAACATCCAGGACCGAATGTCTACGGTAGAGCCTGATGTCACGCTCCCGGTCAACTTCGTATTCCCTCGACCGCTCCAGGCCCGAATCAAGGAATTCTTCACGACCAACCAGCTCTCGCAGTTCATGCTTCAGGAAAACGTCCTCGGCGAGCTCGAGCATCTCCGCACCCTTTCAGCCCTCGGTCCCGGAGGACTCACTCGAGAGCGAGCAGGCTTCGAAGTCCGAGACGTGCACCCTTCGCACTACGGACGACTCTGCCCGATCCACACTCCTGAAGGTCCGAACATCGGTCTTATCCTCCGCCTCTCGACATATGCGCGATTGAATGATTTCGGCATGATCGAGACTCCGTACGCGAAGGTCAAGAACGGAAAGGTCACCTCAGACATCGTATATCTCAACGCCCTCGAAGAAGAGAATTTCAAGATCTCTCACGCAGCTACTCCGGTCGACGATAACGGCAAATTCACTGTCGACGATGTCGAGGTCCGACTCAACGGAAAGCCAGGCATGGTCAAGGCGAATGAAGTCGACTTCATCGACGTCGCTACCAACCAGGCATTCTCGATCGCGACATCCCTCATCCCATTTCTCAACCACGACGATGCGAACCGAGCATTGATGGGATCGAACATGCAGAAGCAGGCGACGCCATGTCTCATTCCTGAGGCACCGCTCGTCGCGACCGGCATCGAAAAGAAGGCAGTCATCGACACCGGCCGAATCATCCTCGCTCCGGAAGACGGAGAGATCACCAAGATCGACTCGAAGCACGTCGTCATGACCGACAAGAAGGGCAAGAAGCACGAATACAATCTCGTCCACTTCTCGCGAACCAACGGCTTCACCGCATTCCACCAGCGACCGATCATCAACCTCGGCGACAAGGTGAAGAAGGGCGACGTCCTCGTCGACACCTCGACATCTGACGGCGGAGAGATCGCGCTCGGACAGAACATGCTCATCGCATTCATGTCATGGTCAGGAAGCAACTACGAAGACGCCATCATCCTCTCAGAGCGGGTGGTCAAGAACAGCAAGTTCAGCTCGATCCATATCGAGGAATTCGTCGTGAATGTTCGAGACACCAAGCTCGGTCCTGAAGTCACTACGTGCGATATTCCTAACGTCGGCGAAGCGAAGCTCAAGAACCTCGCAGAAGACGGCGTCGTGCGCGTCGGTGCAGAAGTACGACCGGGAGATATCCTCGTCGGAAAGATCTCACCGAAGGGCGAGACGCAGCTCACTCCTGAAGAGCGACTCCTCCGATCCATCTTCGGAGAGAAGGCTCGAGACGTGAAGGACACATCGAAGCGCATGGAAGGCGGAAAGCGCGGCCGAGTCATTTCAGTAAAAATCTTCTCGCGAGACAAGGGCGACAAGCTCGAATCAGGCATCATCAAGAATATCTACATCGAAGACGCAGAAGTGCGAAACGTATCAGTCGGAGACAAGCTCGCAGGACGACACGGAAACAAGGGTGTCATCTCTCGAATCCTCCCAGAAGAAGATATGCCGTACATGGCAGACGGTTCTCCTGTAGATATGATCCTCACTCCGCTCGGCGTTCCATCCCGTATGAACCTCGGACAGATCCTCGAACTCCACCTCGGACTCGCGGCTCACACGCTCAACTATCAGGCGATCGTGCCTCCGTTCGCAGGCGCTACTGACGTCGAGATCAAGGAAGAACTCAAAAAGGCAGGCTTCGACACCAGCGGAAAGATGAATCTCCGCGACGGACGAACAGGCCACACATTCGACCAGCCTATCGCAGTCGGTTACATGTACATCTTGAAGCTGCACCACATGGTGGAAGACAAGATCCATATGCGATCAATCGGTCCCTACTCCCTCATCACTCAGCAGCCGCTCGGAGGAAAGGCGCAGGCCGGAGGACAGCGATTCGGAGAAATGGAAGTCTGGGCGCTTCTCGGTCATGGAGCAGCTCATACGCTCCGCGAAATGCTCACCATCAAGTCTGACGATATCCAGGGTCGATCTCAGGCATTCGATTCGATCGTGAAGGGCGAACGATTGAAGGCTCCGAACATCCCAGCATCGTTCAATGTGCTCTTGAAGACGCTTCGTGGACTCGCGCTCAACGTCAAGCTTATCAAGGAAAACGGCGGCGTAATCTCAGAAGAATAGTCGTAACCTTCATCTAATCACACATATCTATGAACACACTCAATAAAAAAGCTATAGATCCTCAGGATTTCGATGCGGTTATGCTTGGAGTCGCGTCTCCTGAAGACATCCTCGAATGGTCATACGGCGAGATCACCAAGCCTGAAACAATCAACTATCGTACCCAGCGTTCCGAGAAGAACGGCCTTTTCGACGAGAAAATCTTCGGTCCGGATCGCGATCATGAATGTTATTGCGGAAAATACCGCGGCATCCGATACAAGGGAATCATCTGCGAGAAGTGCGGAGTCGAAGTCACCCGATCGATCGTGCGACGAGAGCGAATGGGCCATATCGAATTGGCGACGCCAGTTTCGCATATCTGGTTCCTCCGATCGATGCCTTCGCGAATCGGCCTCATCATGGGCATGTCGACAGCAGACCTCGAGAAGGTCGTCTACTTCGCCGGCTACATCGTCACCTCGGTGAACGAAGCTGAGAAGGAGAAGTTCCTCAAGGAACTCGATGCGGAATACAAGAGCAAGGTGAAGACCGCTCAGGACGACAAGACCAAGGACGCGCTCAAGGAGCTCATGCTCAACGCCCGACGAGAGATCGAATCCCTCGACGAAGGACTCGTCCTCGACGAAGTGCAGTACCACAAGTACGGCATGAAGTACGGTTCGCTTTTCGAAGCGGGCATCGGCGCAGAAGCGATCTTCGAAATCCTCAAGGCGCTCGACATGAAGAAGCTCGAAGCTCGACTTGAGAAGGAGCTCGAAAAAGCAAGCTCGCTCGAATACGACAAGCTCACCAAGCGACTCTCGCTCATCAAGGCAATGATCAAATCAGGAACCCGTCCTGAATGGATGTTCCTCACAAAGATTCCAGTTATCCCAGCAGCGCTCCGACCGATGGTCGCGCTCGACGGCGGACGATTTGCGACTGCAGACATCAACGACCTCTACCGACGCGTCATCAACCGAAACAACCGTCTCTTGAAGCTCAAGGAAATCAATGCTCCGGACGTCATTCTCCGAAACGAGAAGCGAATCCTCCAGGAAGCAGTCGACGCCCTCATCGATAACACGATCCGACACGGCAATTCGACTTCAGCTGCAGGCGTCCAGGCACAGAAGCGAGCTCTCAAGTCGCTCTCGGACAACCTCAAGGGCAAGCGAGGCCTCTTCCGACAGAACCTCCTCGGAAAGCGAGTCGACTATTCAGGCCGATCAGTGATCGTCGTCGGTCCGGAACTCGGACTCGACCAGTGCGGACTTCCGAAGCACATGGCACTCGAGCTTTTCCGACCGTTCGTCATCTCAGGACTCCTCAAGCGAGAACTCGCATATAACATCCGCGGCGCAGGACGTCTCATCGACGACGGCGCGAAGGAAGTGTGGGAAATCCTCGAAGAAGTGATCGATGGAAAGTACGTGCTCTTGAACCGAGCCCCTACGCTCCACCGACTCGGCATCCAGGCATTCCGACCGGTCTTGATCGAAGGAAATGCTATCCAAGTTCACCCGCTCGTCTGTACCGCCTTCAACGCGGACTTCGACGGTGACCAGATGGCAGTCCATGTGCCGCTTTCTGAGGAAGCTCAGATGGAAGCGCGAGAGATCATGGCTTCTGACAAGAACATCCTCAAGCCAGGTAACGGAGATCCTACCGTGGTCGCGAAGCTCCTCGACATCGTCCTCGGCTGTTTCTGGATCACGAAGACCGTGGATGGAGCGAACGGCGAAGGAAAGATATTCGAAGATCCTCGCGCAGCGGTCATCGCTCACAGCTTCGGCGCAGCGAATTTCCGAGCGAAGATCAAGGTCCTTCCTCCGGAAGGCGAGAAATTCAAGCAGTTCGAAGGCAAGCTCTTCGAGACTACTATCGGCCGAATCCTCTTCAACGACGTCCTTCCTGAACAGTATCCGTTCGTCAACAAAGAAGTCGACCGAAAGAAGCTCGCTTCCATCATCGACGACATGATCGGCATCTACGGCGCGGATAAGATCGCTCCGGTGCTCGACAGCATCAAGGCATTCGGTTTCAAGTACACTACATATTCAGGAACGACATGGGGCATCGACGACGTCGTCATCCCGAAGGGCAAGACCGAAGTCATCAGCAAGGCGAAGGTCCAGTCAGACCTCGTCATGCAGCAGTTCAATGAAGGTCTCCTCACGGAAGAAGAGCGACTCCGAAAGAACGTCGAGATCTGGCATAAGGCCAAGAGCGATGTGGAGAAGCTCATCCCCGCATCACTCGATCGAATGGGATCGGTCTATGACATGGTCAACTCCGGTGCTCGAGGTTCGTATTCTCAGATCACGCAGATGGCGGGTATGAAGGGTCTCATTTCATCCACATCGGGCGAAACGATCGAATTCCCGATCCTCTCATGTTCGAAGGAAGGACTTACTCCTATCGAGTATTTCATCACGACGCACGGTTCTCGAAAGGGTCTCACTGACACCGCGCTCAACACCGCGAAAGCAGGTTACCTCACTCGAAAGCTCTTCGTCGTCGCGCAGGACGTCATGGTCACCGAAGAAGATTGCGGAACCAAGGACTCGATCGTGATCAAGAAGCAGACAGCGTCAGGCATCGAGATCCCGATCTCGAAGAACATCCGCGGCCGAGTCATCGCTGCTGATATCCTCGATCCGAAGGACGGCAAGGTGCTTTACAAGAAGAACCACCTCCTCACGAAGGCCGAAGCTCTCAAGATCGAAGAAGCAGGAATCAGCGAAATCGCAGTCCGTTCGCCGCTTGCATGCCGAAGCGTTAAGGGCGTCTGCGTCCAGTGCTACGGAATCGATCTCGGAAAGAACGCGCTCGTCGGTCTCGGAGAAGCTGTCGGTACGGTTGCCGCACAGGCGATCGGAGAACCAGGAACGCAGCTCACGATGCGTACATTCCATGCCGGAGGTACCGCATCAGTCGGCGGAGACATCACGCAGGGTCTTCCTCGAGTCGAAGAAGTCTTCGAGAAGCGATGTCCGAAGAATCCGGCGATCGTCGCTACTGTCGACGGTTCAGTGACTGAAGTCATCGATCTCGGAAAGGAAAAGATCATCAAGGTCCTCGCGGATCTCGAAGACCGAGCGAAGACCAAGAAGGGCGCTTCAGAGGTCGAATATACATTCACCTACAAGCGAGTTCCTCTCGTGAAGGCAGGCGATCGAGTGAAGAAGGGAGATCTTCTCACTGACGGTTCAGCTGACATCGAGGAAATCTTCAAGTATGCCGGCCAGGAGAAGGCGAAGGAATACGTCATCACCGAAATCGGAAAGATCTACGAGCTCCAGGGTGAAACCGTGTCGCGAAAGCACATCGAGATCATCGTGAAGCAGATGTTCTCTCGCCGCGAAGTCATGAACGGCGGAGGAACCGATCTCTCTGAAGGCGAAATAGTCGATGAGGCGCGATACCAGGAGGAGAATGCGAAGGCGAAGGAAGCCGGCGCAGAAGCGGCGAAGGCGGACAATGTCGTGATGGGAATCACGGAAGTCTCGCTCTCTCGAAAGAGCTTCCTCTCAGCGGCATCGTTCCAGCACACGACTCGAATCCTCATCAACAGCGCAGTGCGAGGCAGCAAGGACTCGCTCCTCGGCCTCATGGAGAACGTCATCATCGGACGCCTCATCCCAGCTGGTACCGGATTCGCCGGCTCAGCGAAGCATGCCATGGTCGCGCGAGCGCATGACAAGATTCAGGTTGCGGTAGAAGAATAAAAGCAAAAGAAAAACAAGCATTCTGCTCGGGTACGCTGTTCTGGCCTAGTGGCCAGCCAGCTCCTTCTCAGACGCCTACGCGTCTTCCGAAGAGCCCTCGCAGATGCTTGTTTTTCTTTTGCCTATGCAATTATCAGTCAAGCTTGTGTATTCGGTTTCAGCTCGTATAATGGAGCCTACACATGTCTACTCCCGTCGAAAAAATCAAAGAGCGCGTCACTATCGAGGACGTCGTAAGCTCATATGTGAAGCTCGAAAAGGCGGGGAAGAACTTCCGCGCGCGATGCCCGTTCCATAATGAGAAGACGCCATCGTTCTATGTGACGCCTGACCGAGGCACGTTCTATTGCTTCGGATGCGGCGCGAAGGGAGACATCTTCAGCTTCGTCGAGCAGTTCGAGGGACTCGACTTCATGGGTTCGTTGAAATTGCTCGCGGAGAAAGCCGGCATCGATCTAGCAGCCGAACGCGCGAAGGGCGGATGGGGAGCGAAGGCCGACACAGCAGCAAAGAGCGAGAAGGAACGCCTGTATGCAGTCATGGAAGCATCCGCGAAATTCTTCGAAGAGAATCTCATGCTCGGCAGCGGGCCATATGCTGCAGCGGCAGCAGAGGCCCGCGAGTATGTGAAGAAGCGAGGCATCACCGAAGAGACTGCGAAAGACTTCCGCCTCGGCTTCGCTCCGAAAGAATGGCGCCTCCTTTATACCTATCTCCGCGAACAGAAATTCACCGACGCCGAAATAGAGAAGGCCGGACTCGCGAAACGTCCTGAACCGCAGCTTGGCATGGCTAGCCCTGGCGGATCGAACGTTGGCAGCGGCTCAAGTTCCGTCATCCAAGAGAAAAATCCGTACGACCGGTTCCGCGACCGCATCATGTTTCCGATCAATGATTCATCGGGCAGGGTGATCGCTTTCTCCGGCAGAATCCTCCATGACGATGAAAAATCCGCGAAGTATCTCAACAGTCCCGATACGCCGCTCTATACGAAATCAACCGTTCTCTACGGCATCGACAAGGCCAAGCAGGACATCCGTCTCAAGAACTATTCCATCATGGTCGAAGGGCAGATGGATCTCGTGCTCTCGCATCAGGCAGGCATCAAGAACACCGTTGCGGTCTCAGGAACCGCCCTTGCCGATACGGTCATGTCCCGCGACAATGTTGTCAACAACCTCGGCATCGTCCGCAGGCTTTCATCCAATGTGATCCTCGCATTCGATTCTGATTCGGCTGGAAGGAAAGCAGCGATGCGTTCAGCGCAGATCGCGCTCTCGCTCGGCATGGATGTGAAGATCGCTCAGATCGTCGGAGGGAAGGACCCTGCAGATATGGTCCTCGAAGATCCGGAATCCTGGAAAAGCGTCCTTCGCGCCGCGAAGCCTATCGTCGAATTCCAGCTCGATGCGGTCATGGCCGAAGTCGAGGCGGACAAGCTCGATGCGCGAAAGATCCCGCCGCTCCTTCGCGAGCGCGTGCTCCCGTTCATCGTCGCTGTCGAAGGCACGATGGAGAAGGCGCATTACGTGAAGATGATCCATGAGCGGACTCGTCTCGATTTTGACGCGATCCGCATCGATCTGAAAGACGTCGAACGCAAGCTTGCAGCAGAGAAAGCAGCTGCTGCAGCCCCTGGAAAGGCTCAAAACAGGCCCTCCGACGCTCCAAACGGAGCATCTGGACAAGGTACTGCAAACAATGCTATATTGTCCGGTACTGCACAGGTAACCCGCCTCGACATGATTTCGAGGAAATTATTCGGACTCCTGGCATATCTCACCCGCGAAAAATCTCCTCTCGATATTGACGGCATTCGTGCCGCTATCAGGAGACTTGCGGGGGACGAGCGTTATGACAATTTAATACGCAGTATCGGTCCGTTCGAAGAAGAGCTCGCGCTTGAAGCCGAAGTGTTCTTCGGGTCCGATACAGGTCCTGCTATACAAAAGAATATCGACGAACTCCTTCTCAATTTTGAAGAAGATATCATCAAGCAAGAAATGTCCGCCGCTATGGCGCAGCTTGCGACATTGGAAAAGAAAAAGGGCGACAGCACCGCCGAAGAACATGCACACGAACTCATGAAGAAGTGTCAGGTCCTCGGCATACGTCTCTCCGAACTCGCGCATAAGCGCAATCTCTAGGGTCACCTCAGCTCAGTCGTCCGCCGATAGTTTGTTCCTATTAATTTTATGTCACCCAAAAAATTGAAAAAGCCCACAAAGCCAGCCAAGTCGAAAGCGTCAGCGCCGAAATCGAAAATAAAAACCTCGAAGAAGCCGGCAGCCGGTTCCGCAAAGAAGTCCGCAGGCGCAGGCAGCAAGAAGACTTCCTCCAAGGAGTTCGAAACGAAAGCAGCGAAGCTCGTCGCGAAAGGAAAAGAGCGCGGCTTCGTCACATTCGATGAGATCCTCAAGGAATTCCCGACTATCGAGCAGGACATCACGTTCCTGGACGAGCTCTATACGAAATTCAGCACGACCGGCATCGACGTCCTCGAAGGCGGCGGACTTCTCGAAGTCGAGCCTGAGATAGCGCACCCGAAGAAATACAGCTATGGCTCGCGCAGCGATTCTTCATACGACTCGATCCAGATGTATCTGAAGGAAATCGGACAATATCCGCTCATCTCAGCCGCTCAGGAAAAAGAGCTCGCGAAGCGCATCCAGGCAGGTGACAGTGAAGCGAAGAATCTCCTTGCGCGAGCGAACCTCCGCCTTGTCGTCTCGATCGCCAAGAAATACGTCGGACGATCGCCTGACCTCACGCTCCTCGACCTCATCCAGGAAGGAAACCTCGGCCTCTTCAAGGCAGTCGACAAGTTCGACTGGACGAAGGGCTACAAGTTCTCTACATACGCTACGTGGTGGATCCGCCAAGCTATCACTCGCGCGCTCGCAGACCAGTCTCGAACCATCCGCGTTCCGGTGCATATGGTCGAAACGATCGCGAAGTACAAGCAGGTAGTTCGACGCCTCTCGCAGGACCTCGGCCGCGATCCGCTTCCGGAAGAAATCGCTACTGAAATGGGACTCGACGTGGAGAAGGTTTATAATATCGAAAAGATCGATCAGGACGTCGTTTCGCTCGAAAGCCCTGTCGGAGATGATTCCGATGACGGCAAGTCGACGCTCGGAGACTTCCTTTCAGACGACAAGATCTTGTCGCCGGATCAGGAGAGCTCGCGCCGAATCCTCCGCGATCAGGTAGACGAGATCCTCGACGATCTCTCGCCGAAGGAACGAAAGATCCTCGAAATGCGCCACGGCCTCATGGACGGCATCACGCATACGCTCGAAGAAGTGGGCAAGGAATTCGCCGTCACCCGCGAGCGAATCCGCCAGATCGAAGCGAAGGCGCATGAGAAGATCAGGCAGCATGAGAAGATCAATAGACTTAGGAACTACTAAGCAAAAGAAAAAGCCTTTATTCAGGTACGCTGTCGTCATCTGCTGATGACGCAGCTCCTTCTCGGATGGCCAGGCACGATTCTGCTGAATCGCCTACGCATCCTCCGAAGAGCCTTCATAAAGGCTTTTTCTTTTGCTTAGTAGTTTCTAAGTTGTCTCGTGGAAATGATATGGATATTTTGCATAAAAAAATGCCCAGGATTGCTCCCGGGCTTTTTGTTTGGCTTCAGATCATGTCTGTTTAGCCGGAGCGAATAGTTCGGCGAGGAGCTTTTGACCCTCGCGCCAAATCTGCTGGTGAGCTTCGAGGTCTTTTTTGCTGATCTTGCTCATGCGGGCGATTTTTTCGCACATGAGGACGAGCACTTCCTTGACCTGACTCCTCAGTTCAGGGTTAGAGCTGAACTCAGGTGCTTTGAGCGGCACTTTACGGATCGTCTCGAGGAGAAGGAATCCGACCTGCTTCTCGATTTTTCTGCGACCGTTGAGCGCTTTCAGGATTGATTCGTAGAAACTGCTGCAGGCTTTCACGGATTTCACCGCATAAGCCTCCACCGACAGTTGGGCATAATCAATCTTCAAGGATCCCGGTGTACGGCTCTTCTTCGCTGTTTGTGTTTTCGATTTCATACTGCCTCCGTTGTTAGTTGTTATATGAGCACTGATTTCAGGAAATATCAGATACGGCCTGATGACAGCACTCATAGAGGAGGAGTTTCTGTCTATGTGTATAACATAAAGTAGTACATATGTCAATAAGAAAAAAGACCCGCAAAGGTCTCTTTTCTTTAATTATTCCGGAGGGAATTATTTTACCTGGGAAACAAATCGCTTGAATGTCTCAGGATGGAATTCGGCGAGGGTGGCCATAGCCTTTCGATCGAGGGCGATGCCTGCCTTCTTCACGGTGCCCATGAATTTGCTGTATGAATGCTTCTCGTCGATCGCTCGGAGAGCCGCATTGATCTTCACGTTCCAGAGGCGTCGGAAGTCGCCCTTCTTGTCTCGTCGGTGCGCGAAAGCGTATGCGCCGGCGTGCGAGATGGCTTCGTATGCGTTTCGCTCAGTCTTGCTGCGGCGGAAACGGTAACCCTTCACCTGCTTGAGGATATTTCGTCGGGTCTTTAGGGCGTGTACTCCTTTCTTTACTCGTGACATGGTATTTTCGTTACTTGTTAATTAAAATTGGTTTTCCTGATCTGACTAAGCGTTGACGAGGAATCGGCTCTTTTCCTTGTTGGTCATATGGAAGGGAACCTTCGCGTTCTTCTTCTTGAGCTGAGAACGTCGGCTTTCCTTCGAATTGAAGTGGTTCTGACCGGTCGCGCGTCCGAGGATCTTGCCGTTCTTCGTGACCTTGAGCCGCTTCAAATATGATTTGTTTGATTTCATCGCCATAAATTTTTGTATATATTATTTCTTTTCTACGATCGTGGTGAGGCCCTTAGGTCCTTTGAGCGGAGCCATCGCGACCTTGTATTCGACAGTGATGAGCTTGAAGATTCTGTCGAGCCGTTCCTTGAGGAAGTTGAGCTCCATGTACTTGTATCGGCCGGTGAGGAACAGGTCGATCTTCACTCGATGGCCTTCTTTGAGCCATTCTGAAGCTTTTTTCGCCTTCAGCTCGAGATCGTGATCGCCGGTACCCATCTTGACCTGCACATTCTTCAGTTCGGAAGTCACAGTTCGGGCCTTTGCGACCTTCTGCTTCTTCTTCTCGTCGTACTGAAATTTACCATAATCCTGGATTTTTGCAACCGGAGGAACGGCATTCGGGGATATTTCAATCAAGTCGAGTCCGCGAGCCTGGGCCTCACGGATTGCTTGCGAGAGGGGGATGACTCCGAGATTGGCGCCATCCTCCGTGATGACACGGAGTTCCGGGGCCTTGATCTGGTGATTTATGCGTGCTCGATATGTACTCATTGAGAGGCTTATTTATAGCATTTATAGGGCTTTTTGGCAAGATTATAGCAATTGCCGGATGAAACGGGTCAGGAATTCGAGCCATTTCTGGGTCGAGCTGCGCTTTTCCCATTCCGCCAGATCTACCCGGACGGCTTCATTCATGAGATTTCTGCAGTATTGATGAAGCTCTGAAACGAATGTCTTGTCGGTGCCGACGATGTTCGCTTCGAAATTGAATCGGAGGCTGATGCGGTCGAGGTTCATGGTACCAACCGTTCCCCAGTCGCCGTCGATTACAGCGACCTTGCTGTGGAGGATCGGAGCAGGGAGGCGATAGATCTTGACGCCGTTCCTGAGCAGCGTGCTGTAGTACGATCGTCCGCCGAGATCGACCACGGTATGATCGGTCGCTTCGGGAAGGATGAGCCGGATATCGACGCCGCGCCGTGCGGCCAATCGGAGCACGCGGAGCATCCGGTGATCCGGAATGAGATACGGGGTAGTGATGTAGATATAGGACTGCGCCGAACGTATCGCATTCACGAGACGGAAATACATGAAGCGTCGCTTCGGCAGCGGCGCGCTCGTCTCATATGAGAATCCTCCTTCGGTATCGGGGTGATTCTTCCCCCAATCGACTTTCATATTGTGCGCCCTGTTCCACATCGTGCTGAAGGAGTCTTCGATCTGGCTCACGACCGGTCCGGTCATGCGTATGCTCATGTCGCGCCAGTTCTCGACTTCTTTCAGGATGCAGTGGCTGCCGGTGAAAGCGACCTTCGAATCGATGACGAGCGATCGGCGATGATTCCTGAAGAACCACCAGCGATGATTATTGAGCGTCTTCGGAATGATGGTGTTGAAGAAAGCGATCTGGATGCCGTTCTTGCTCAATTCTGAAAAGAGCAGCGCATTCGAGAATCCAAGCCTTCGCGATCCGTTCCAGAGGAATAGGCCGAAAGTCCCGGCATCGTCGAAGAGGAACCGGACGCGGACGCCCTGCTTCGCTTTCTCGGTGCAGACATCGATGAATCGCTTGCCGACCTCGTCGTTGTCGAAGATGAATTGCTCGAAGTCGATGCTTGTCGTCGCGCTCCGGCACTCCTCGAGCATCGCTTCCCAGACATCCTTGTTCGACGGGTAGATTTTCCAGGTCGTTTCCATGATATTTTTCTGTGTACGCAGTATAGCATTTTGAGTGTGCGCCGGATTGGAATGATAAAGGGCGGGCGCGAGTACGCGCCCGCCCGCCCTTTCATCCTAAGCCGCCAATTCCATGAGCAGCAGATATTCCAGGATCCCTTCGCAAGGAAGTCCTGGATTCTTCAGCATCATGCACCGGCTTCCGGGCATCATCTGGTCATTCCAGACATAGCTCCTGCCGCAGCATTTGCAGAAGAGGTCTGCTTCATTGGTCGGCTTGCTTCCATAATGCTCGATCAGCCTGCTTAGCGGCAGCTGTCCTGGGGCGGTCGCCTGCTGTCCGTCGGGATAGCAGTACGTCGCCGCAGATTTCCATCGAAGGCATTCGAGCCGGCTATTTTCGCCGATCGTTCCCATGAGGAAGGCGATCAGAGGTCGTTCATCGGACCAGGTTTCCAGAAGATTCCTGATCGCCTTCTCGTCGCTGTGATTCCGCGCGGTCGGCACGAATTTCAGGAAGGCTTTCGCCGGGCTTTTTTTGAGCCGGGACAGCGAATTCTGAAGATCGTGCGGAACCATGTGCAGATTGTGCAGCGAGGCTCCGAACTTCTCGGGCGGAATGTCGAGCTGCTGGAAGATTTCTTCTCCCCAATGCTCGATGAATTCGATGCTGAAATCGACGAAGACGTTCGATGCCTTGTCCTGCACCAGCTTCTTGAGCGACTTCGGCAGGTTTTTCCAGAAACCCCATTGCGTGCCATGGCACTCGGTTCTGAAGGTGAGGATGACCGGCTTCGAAAGCTTGACGATTTCCTCCGCCCACACGTCCGCGAACATTTCTGCATGATCATAGACCTTGTCCAGGCGGATTTCAGCGCTTTTCGCTCGACCCGTCTGGCGAAGCATCTCGTAGACTTCCTGCGGCGTTCGCGGCAGGAGCGATATCGTTATACCAAATATGAGTTTATTCATTGAAGGTTCAGCGTCTGATCATTGCCATGATCGTTTTTCCCGTTGAAACAGTACGTCGAACGGGTGAAAAAGTAAAGGTTCGGCGCGCCTCATATAAAAAAGAAACCGCCGCTCAACCTTGAGCTGCGGATTTCGTGAGTTTGTTCTTCAGCATGACGCTGAGAATGATCGTGTATACGATCGCGAAACATGAACATGAAGCAAGCAGGATGTATTCCTTGAAATGCCATCCGTACCATGTCTGGAAGCTGACCGACATCCACATCGTGACGTAGAGGATCATGGAGACTTTTCCATTTCCGCTCAGTACTTGCTTCGCCTGATGGATGTTCGCGATGACGGCTATGGTCGAAGCGATAAAGAATCCGGGGACTCTCCATGCGTCGACAAGCACCATCGAGCCGAGGATGAACAGGGCAGTGGCGATCATCGCCCAATCCTTCCGGGAACTTGCGCCGAAGCGGAAGATTCCGATAATGATGGGGATGTAGAGCACCACCCGTATCGTTCCTTGAGCGAGGAACATGACTTTCGTCTCGACGATACCTCTGACGAAGTATGCGCTGAAGAAGAAACTCATCGCGAGCGTCGCCAGAAGCGAAACCCGTGCGGCGTCCTCGCTCTTCCAGATCTTGCGGATCTGGACGCATTGGCCGATTCCTCCGAGGAGGATGAATACGATGCACCCCACGGTGCTGATCGTCGCCTGGTTCCAGTCAGGACTTCTAAGTTCTTCAAAGTGCATTCGTTGTTTCAAATCCGAAGTTTTCCGTAGTTGTTCGGGTATATTATACCATAAATACATAGTATATGCAAATAATTGAAAAAGAAGAAACCCGGCCTTGCGGTCGGGGTTTGCCTGAAAGTTTGAAGGGTCAGGGCTTGGGTCGGGGCAGCGCGATCAGCCTTCCTCGGCGATCATGCGGCTGATGATGCTCGTGCCGAAAGCATCGATGTACCGAATCTTCTCTTCTTTCGTGAGGATTTCGGTCGTGCACGCTTCGAACAGCTTTCGGCTCATCTCGCTTCGGGTCTGCGGCGTCGAATGTCGGTACCCCTTGCTCATGAGGATCGAATTGAGTGCGACCTCGAGTTCCGGAGGGTTGCGAAGCGCCGCGTGAATCTGCTCAGCAAGCTTTTCAAGATCGATCGTTCCGCTCTTGAATGAGTTGAACAATTTGATCATCGGACGAATCTCATCAGCGAGGAAGCCTGCCGTCTCGAAATGCCTGCTGAATTGCTCATCATCGAATGCAAATGATTTCCTGAAGCTTGCGAGCACGTCGCATAGGAAGTGCATATAGTTCTTTTCAAAAAGCGAGCTTCCTGGCGGGAACTGGTCGACGACGATCGTGTCGCCGGGTTTGAATTGTACTTGTTTCATTTTAAATGCGTCTTTCTCTTGTTGTTTTTTGCAATGTGCCGGAAATAATTCATTTCCGCCGTTTGGTGATAAATTACAATAATTATATTAATAAGTCAAATAGATATGAGTTATTTCTTCGTCTTTCCCGTAAGCCAGATATAGTTGAAGATCTCGCGGAATGCATCGGCAATGATGTCGTTCTTGATGATGATTCCGAGCGGGTGCGTCTTGTCGAAGGCGACGATGACGATCTTCGAATCATAGACGTTGATCTCGATGCCGAGATTCTTGAAGAGATCGACGAAGCAGAGTTCGCGTCCGAGCGCTTTCGCAGAAACGATATATGAGCGGCTGAAGGCAGTGTCCGGCACGATGCTCCGAACCCGTACGCCTTTCCGCACACGCTCTGGCAGGTACTCTTTCTCGAGCCATTTGCCGAGGGTCGAATATCCTTTCTGGTAGTCAGTGATCGTGTACAGCATCTTTTCCTCGTTGCTATATATGGTGTCGGCGTAGAGATTCTTGAGTGCCTCGAGGCCTTCGAAATATTTCACGTCGGCGTAGAGAGAAACCGCCTTTTCCTTTCTGACAGCAGAGAAGCGCTTGATATCGGTGCCGACTGTCGACTTCATCGAATCGATCTTCGACTGCGCCCATTTCTCATATTGATCGAGCGGGATAGCCTCGTAATAGGAAACCTTCTCCTTGAGCAGGCGAGTGACGAGGCCTTTCTTCGTAAGGAGGCCGATGGTGTGATAGAGAGCTGTGCGGTTCACGAGCGTGTCTTTCGAGATTGCGCTGATCGTGCTTTGTCCGAGCTTGAAGAGGGATTCCAGCACGCGGCGCTCCTTTTCATTCAATAGATCCATGCTGAAAGGGTACCCGAAATGCTCATTGTTGTCAAAGTGTGTCAACAGTTTTACATATATTGTACAATCTGTATGATGATAAATATGAAAAAATCAATCGCATGGATCGTGCTGTTGGCCATTATCGTTTTCGGAGGATTGTTCCTGACTCGAGGACCTGTCGATCAGGCGGCGAAGGATTCCGGATCAGTGAAGCCGATCAGGATCGGCGTCATCGAGCCATTGTCAGGCGGTGCGGCATCGATCGGCGAGCCGGGAAAGAACGGCTTCTCGCTGGCCATCGAAGAGATCAATGCTGCAGGCGGCATTGCCGGTAGGAAAGTCGAAGTCGTCTACGAGGATTCGAAATGCAGCGGAAAAGATGCGCTCACGGCTGCTCAGAAGCTCATCAGCGCCGACGGAGTGCAGTACCTCGTGGGAGCGCTCTGCAGCAGCGAAGTGCTTGCTGCATTGCCGCTCACCGAAGGGAAGCCGATGGTCTTCTTCGGCCAAGGCTCGAGCCCTGAGATTACTGGCAAAGGCAAGTATTTCTTCCGCACATGGCCGAGCGATGCGCTCGTCGGAAAGTCTCTCGCTGATTTCATTGTTCCGAAATACAAACGCATCGCGGTGATCACGGAGAAGACTGATTACAGCCTCGCGCTTGAGAAGACATTCATCGCAGATGCGAAGGCGCTCGGCGGAAATATCGTCGCTGATGAGACATTCGCCGGAGATACGAAGGATTTCAGAAGCTATCTGAGCAAGATCAGGCTCGCGAATCCCGACGTCGTCTTCATCAATCCCCAGACTGGTCAGAATGCTTCTGCCATCGCCAAGCAGGCTCGAGATCTCGGCATCGATGCGCAGTTCGTCGTCTCGTATTTCACGGGAGATGAATTCGTGAAGTCCGGCTCCTTCGTGAACGGCACGATCATCGTGGACAATCCTGCACTCGATATGGCTCGGCCTATCGTCGCGCAATATGTAGAAAAGTACAAAGCGAAATTCGGCTCGATGAATTATCCGTTCGTCGGCGCGCAGATGTACGACTACCTGCATCTCTTGAAGACGGCGATCGAGAAGGCCGGCGATGATCCGGAAAAAGTTCGGACATACCTGAAGAGCATGAAGGGATATGAGGGTCTGATCGGGAATTTTTCATTCGATCAGAACGGAGATGTGAAGGGAATCGGATTCAGTTTCAAGAAGATCGAGGGTAATGCGCTCGTGGATCTGAAGTAGCGGCTGCCCTAAGCGGCATTATTTCCTGAATACGCGGCTGATTTCTTCCTGAACCTCTTTGGCATGCTTCGTATAGATATAAATATCCTGCACGGCTCCTGCGCCGCGCACGACTGCCTTGATTCCTCCGGTGATGGGGAGGAACTTCAGATCTCTGCGTCCGCCGGGCGCGCGCTTTATTGTGCCGAGGCCGATCTTCGTTACGGCATCTAATTTCGCGGCAGCGGCGACTACTTCAGAAGAAGTTTTTGTGGAGGTCGAGTGGCTGTCGGTGATTTTTTCGTTCATGGAGTTTATGGGTAAAAAAATTGTATCACGGCAATGATAGAGCGCAAAAGTGAAACCCCTCGCCATTGATTGCGAGGGGTCCATGATCATCACTTCAGAACCGTCATTTCGCTGATCTCGTATGAGACATCGTCATCCACGAATCTGCGGCAGTAGTAGCGGTGGCATGATTCGGATGAATCCGAATGGAATGCCACCGTTAACTCGTCGTCGCGGACTTCGCAGCTGTCGGGAAGTATCCTGAGATTGTCGAAGCGACCATTGAGGCTCTTCACGAGGATATTCACTGACGGCTGCTGGTCTCGAGACAGCTTGATGAGTTCGAGGAGCTTCTCTCGGAGTGCTTCTGCTTTATATGTATTCATAGATCACCTGCTTTCTTTCCGGCAATTGTCTCATCGGAGCGGGGATGGCGTCAATGCCATTTACATTCGTTCGATTGGCAAATAAAAATCACTCAGGAATTATGGAGAACCGGCATAAAAAAGAAGAACCCGGCTTTCGTGATGAAAGTCGGGTTACCTGAAAGTTTGAAGGGTCAGGGTTTTTGAATTCAGGGTCGTCGCGATTTGAAACTCTCCATGACTCTGTGTCGTTTGTTTTCCTCTCGGATATTTCCGGTAATCTTTGAAAGAACCATGCAGGCGATGAAGGCTGCGAATGCGATAGCGAAAGCTTTCGGAGTCTCTCTCTTGTGCAGCACGCACCAGAGAATGGCGGGGAATATGATCGGCCACCGGAAGAATTTAACTTTTAGCCAGAAGAATATAATACAGGCGATTGCTATCCAGAATTGGGTATTTGTGATTGTGTAAGTCCAGTCTATTTGAAATACGCAATCTGCTCGGATTTCGAGCAAATCGATTACGGACTTCTTCATAGACTTGACTTGCCTGATCAATGAACAGTTATATAAACATTATGCATTATAATTATATATATGTCAATTTTGAATAGAATGGAATGGAGTTCGATAAAAAGAGAAAGACCTTCACGAGAAGGGCCTGTTGAAGGTCAGTCTCGCGAAGGTCTGCTGGTTACTTGCGGCTAAATGGTAATTGCTCGATTCCTTTGATAGCGCCAATCAGTGGGTCGATCAAGACTTGAATGATGCATAACTCAGTATTCGCAGAATTATATAAATAGATAGTAACGCCAATCATATTTCCGACCCAGTCAACAATGGTACTCATTCGTTGTGCAACATCAGTCAGACATTCCTGGAGTGTTACGCATAGATTAAGTTTCTTGTTCAAGAAAGGCATAACCGGCGATGATCCAAACCACTGTTCGGCAGTTTCTTTGGCCGATGTGCCGAGTATCACCATCATTGATGGAACCATTGTGGCGGTTGCGAGGGCGTCATTACGTCTATCAGGAGAATAGTTTTTACCTCGATTTTCCCTCCAGAGCCTTTTCATTTCTGGTCCGATTTTCCAACTAGTCTTAGTTATCATTTCGTGATTTTTCCTTTCGGGTTGTGGCTCACTATGGCCGTTTTTGTTTTATGCTGGAGCAACCAGCGTGATCAAGCTAAAAATACACTATAACAAAATAGTGATTATGTCAATTTTGTGGAGATGGGCGGAATTGGTCACGAGTCCGCTTCTGTTGAAGCGTCTCTCGACCCCGCCTCCTTCGCCTTCGCTCAGTCCGGCTTTCAATTCCGCGGGTAGCTCCAGCAGGAAAAAGAAAAAGCATCCGAGAAGGATGCTTTTTCATTTTGTGGACACCCCTGAAGAGTTATGGAACCAGATGGAAACCTATATTCTTCGGTCGCACCAGCTTATTCAGGAATACGGTATGGTCGATTTTGCCCAAAGAATAGTAGGGCAGAGTGCCACATGATACTAATAGAACCATTAAAAGAACGTTAATATGCGGTAGTCGCCTTGGCTATTAATGATATTGACATATGGCATATAATATGCTATACTAAATAGAGTCAGTTCCAAGATAAGGTGTGAGTTGAGTTTGGAAATAAGGACATACAACCGCTGGCAGTTGTTAGGCGGATTGTGACCTTTGACTAAACTCAACAAAACACACTATGAAACAGAAACTCGTTACTTATCTGAAAAATCACTACAGTGGAGCCAGGACAACCTGCGTCATGTGCGGATCTGGTGCGGAAGGTATCCCTCTGATGATCACAATGCTCATTGAGCATTTAGGTCTATCGGTGGTGGACTTCCGCAACGATGCGGGGGAGCAATACCTTACCGACATGCACTACGATGAAGGTATGAAGTTGGTTCACCGTCCACTGTGGGTACATCGTTGGAATGGTTGTTTTGATCCGAAACAAATGATCAAGGATCTTGAAAAATACCTTGAACTAAGTCAGTAGGATCAAACTTTCAAACAAAGACGCATGCCTTCGGGTATGCGTCTTTATTCTTTATATAAAACTATACTTACATTGAATTATACCGAACAGTGCAGGTCTCACCTGAGTATATTTGATAATACGAAACCCCTCCAACATTCGTTGAGGGGCCGTGCTCTTTTTATTCAAGAAGAGAAACTTGTTAACCAGTGAGATCTCTGTAGGTGTAACCTTTTTTGCGTAACTTGATATACACAGCAAGAATGATCGGTCCGAATTTCTCAATGGTTTCTGGGGTATGCTTAAGGCAATACCACTCCGTCACAGCAACTGACATCTGCTTTGACGTGAACCCCGCTTCTCGGACCGCACGATCAAGTTCTCTGTAGAACTGCCGAGGCGTCTGCTGTCCTTTCTTGACGCTGTATACGAAACCGTTTCCTTCGGTTTCCCACCCGCCTTTATGGTTGTGGGGCAGGTCAAGCCAGCCGAGGTCTTTCGTCATCTTGCGATTGTAACTGGCTCCTCCTTTGTGGGTCTCGCCATCCCATCTTTTCATTTTCACGCTTGGAAAACGAAGGTAGAAGTTGTTTAGGATGCTTGCGATGGTTTTCGACACGTTGAGGTCCCGAAGTTCGGGGGCGATTTTTAAATCGTCTTCCGTGAGTTCCATATGGTCCTGGGTTTGATTGTGATACTGGTATTGCAACCAGCGTGCTCATGTTTAAAAAAATACTGTCATAAAACAGTGTATATGTCAATGATTGTGGAGATGGGCGGAATTGAACCGCCGTGCAGAAGATTTTCCCAGTCGTTTCTACAATGGATAGTTGTCTTTATTGTCCGGCACCTTGCGGCACTGGACGTTTGACGATGCATGATCTAAAGAAAACAAAATGCATGCATGCGAGCCTCGTCATCTAGGTCGTGCGTCGAGACAGGCGCATTTCCGATTCTGCTATATATCACTCATTCCATAGCGCAGAAGATCTATGGATGAACGTCGTGTCGGCTAAGGAGCTTACGCTCGAGCGAACGCGAAAGTAAAGTCAGCTGTTCCGAAATACGGAGATACGGCTGAAGCTACCTTAGTAATTGCTGATTTTGCAATTGACATTTCCGCCAGATTTAAGAGTTAGCGGAGCTCTCCATTGCACGAAAGGGAGGGAATCGACTGTCGATGCCTGGCATCCCCATATATTCGAGTGCGTTGTCAAAGTGCCATTTACTTCTACCGGTCGCTGAATTCTCTCCGAATCTCGCGCTCGGTATCGCGCTTCTTGATCGATTGGCGCTTGTCGAACTGCTTCTTTCCGCGCACGACTGCGATCTCTACTTTGATCTTGCCGCCGCGGGAAGCTTTGCCTTTCTTGGTTTCAGCAGCTATTCGACTCCTACTATTATACATCGAAATAGGGACGATTGTCAAACCTTTTTTGGCCTCAAGCGCTGCCAATTCGGCGATCTGCTTCTTGTTGAGGATAAGCTTGCGGGTGCGCTTGGAATCGTAGTCTTTCGGCGTGTTATTCGGCTGATATGGAGCGATATCCGCATTGATGAGGAAAGCCTCTCCGCCGCGGATTGAAATATGCGCGCCAAGCAGTACGGCATGATTGTGGCGGATGGATTTCACTTCAATGCCAACAAGCTCGATTCCGGCCTCGTATTTCTCGAGGATCTCGTAATCGAAGGATACTTTCTTGTTGTACGCGAGTGATCCGGCCATGCAGACATACTAGCATATGTCTGCGCGAAAAGTCTCTCGTGTGATTGACTTTTTTCTCAGTTAATGTTAAAAAATGTGTCTCGAGGAAGAAAATATGCCATGCAATTCGCTCATTAAAAGAATCACCAATTCGGATGAAGTTTTAGAACAACAGTCTTTCTACAAAGGAGGCGCCGGAAATGTCCAGTTCCAGCCGCCTGACTTTCAGCAAAGACCGCTCAAGATCGAGCCGCAGCCTCCCAAGAAGCCGTTCTATCTGCGTACGGGAACCGCAAAAAAGTAAGAGGGCAAATAGCAGTCTACGCAGTCCCCGGAAAACCGGGGGCTTTTTATTTTGTCGAGAATTCCTTTCAATTACGGCTGTATTCTGTATAATCAAACTATGAAGAAAAAAGCCCAACATTTGCCACAGGATGATCAGCAGCAGAAGGAAAAAGGCCGAATGCCCGGCGGAAAAGGGCCAAACGGGCCGATTGGCGGGGGGCAGAAGAAGCCGAGCGGCTTCGGTTTCGTCAATATGCTCGCACTCGCATTGCTGGTGATGTTCCTCATCACGAGCGCGTATTCGCTCATCGCTGAGCGGACTATCCCGACGACGAAGATCCCGCTTTCAGAGCTCGCTGCAGACGTGAACTCAGGAAAAGTCGCTTCGATCACGGTGAAGGGCGACGATCTCATCGCGGAATACAAGGCATTCTCATCAGTGGGAACTTCAACTTCGACTGCGGCAACCTCGACCGAGGCGCTCATGAAGAGCACGAAGAAAGAAAGCGATGCGTCGCTTACTGATACGCTTGCGCACTATGGCGTAACGCCGCAGGTGCTCGCGGCCGTGAAGATCGACGTGCAGGGTCCAAGCGGATTCTGGTATTGGCTCGGCGAGCTCTCGCCGTTCCTCGCGCCGCTCATCTTCCTCGGCCTCATCGTCTGGTTCCTCACTCGGCAGGTCCGCGGAGCAGGGGTGCAGGCGCTTTCATTCGGACAATCGAAAGCTCGCGTGACGATGCCTGATGATACGAAGCAGAAGGTGACATTCAAGGATGTCGCAGGAGCGAAAGAAGCGAAACAGGAGCTCATGGAAATCGTCGACTTCCTCAAGAACCCGAAGAAATTCCTCGAGATCGGAGCTGTGATTCCGAAGGGCATCCTGCTCATGGGCGCTCCAGGTACCGGAAAGACATTGCTTGCTCGGGCGGTCGCTGGTGAAGCCGGCGTCGCATTCTTCTCGATCTCAGGTTCTGAATTCGTCGAGATGTTCGTCGGAGTCGGCGCATCGCGCGTGCGAGACCTCTTCGCGATGGCGAAGAAAGCCTCTCCCTCTATTATTTTCGTAGATGAAATCGATGCAGTCGGACGAAGCCGAGGCGCAGGCACCGGCGGCGGCAACGATGAGCGCGAGCAGACCCTGAACCAGATCCTCGTCGAGATGGACGGATTCGAGCCGAATGAGAAGGTCGTGGTCATGGCTGCGACGAACCGACCGGACGTGCTCGACCCGGCGCTTCTCCGACCGGGACGTTTCGACCGACGCGTCACGATCGATCTTCCTGATCGACATGACCGAGAGGAAATTTTGAAGATACATTCGAATAAGAAGCCGTTCGCAGAAGATGTCTCGCTGCCAGTCATCGCAGAACGAACTCCGGGATTCTCCGGCGCAGACCTGTATTCGCTCATGAACGAAGGAGCGATCCTTGCTGCTCGGGAGAACCGCACCAAAGTCGCGCAGTTCGATCTCATCCGTTCGATCGAGAAGGTCATGCTCGGTCCGGAACGACGCAGCCATATCCTCTCGAAGAAAGAGAAGGAGATCACCGCATATCATGAAGCAGGCCATGCGATCGTTTCATCCGTCCTCCCATTCGCCGATCCTGTGCACAAGATCTCGATCATCTCCCGCGGACGAGCTGCAGGCTACACGCTCCATCTCCCATTCGAAGACCGCAAGCTCCAGTCGAAGCGCGAATTCCTCGATGATATCGCGGTCTCGCTCGGCGGATATGTCGTCGAGAAGATGATGTTCAATGACGTCACTACTGGCCCGTCGAACGATCTCCAGGTATCGACTGCGCTCGCTCGCGACATGGTCACGAAATACGGCATGTCCGACAAGCTCGGCGCGCTCGCATTCGAAGGCAACGGCGGACGCGCGATGTTCGGCAAAGGCCTTGATGATTCGCATTTCTCAGAACGCGTCGGCGCAGAGATCGACGGCGAAGTATCCCGAATCATGACTGAAGCGTATGCTCGCGCAGAAGAAGCTGTTGTGAAGTATCGGCCGGCGCTCGATGCGGTCGCGAAGCGTCTCATCGATGTCGAGAATATCGAACGCGACGAATACGAGAAGATCATCGTGGCGCACGGCATCTCGCTCAAGATCAAGGATAGCGAGCACCAGAAGTAAGCAAACTAAATAGCACGAAAAAGGCGCGCTGGGCAGAGCGCCTTTTTCGTGCTATTTAGTTTGCTTGTATCCCTATGAAACTTTCAGGATGATGACGTTGCTCGTCGTCTTCGCCTTGCCTTCGCGTCGATGCGATGAGAGGCTGGCGGTCTCGAATGTGCAGTCCGGATAGAAATCGATCTGCGAATCGGCGAAGCCTGCCTGCATGAGCTGATCGCGGAGCATGCCGCGGAGATCGATCGACCGCACGCCGGCCTTCGATCTCATGAGGAATTTCCTCGAGGAGCTCAATGAGAAAAGCCCGAAGCGCAGCCAGCCTTTCCAGCCCTGCAGGGTGAAGCACTTGCTGCAGATGCTCGGGCCTACGAATATCTTCAGATCAGCGGGATCGTACGGATATGTCGCTGCCCATGTGCGGAAGAATTTCTTCGAGGTGCGCGCATAGAGCTGGAGCCAGCTCAGATGAAGGAGTCCGATAGTTCCGTCAGCGGCGTTGATGACGGCGAGGCCGGGGCAGTCGGCGGTCATCATGCCGAGCGATGGAATGAAGCCGGCATGCTTGCCGAGAATGATGCCGTGCCCGTTCACCCGAGTCCTCGAATGCGGGATCTTCTGGAGATCGAGCGTGATGACGTGGCGATGCGGATCCGCCGGATCGAGGCCGAGGAGCGACGTGATGCCCGAGTCTTCTGCAAGTCCATTGATGTCCTTGTCATCCTTCGTGCCATAGATCACGGAAAATTTCTGGTTGTTGAATCGGGTGATCGGCATTTTGTGCTACAATCATACTATAAATTCCTATGAATACGAATCGGACTGCGCCTCAATCGATCTCCGGATATGTAGTTTCCGCCCTCATACTCATATTCCTCAGCACGCTCATCGTTTTTTTCTTCCAGCAGAATTTTATCTCGATCGACGGCGATCTGACGTATCATCTTGCGGCAGCTCAGTCATTCGTGAGGGAAGGAGGGCTGCCGCTCACGGAGAATTGGGACAGCCTTCCGCTCGGACGCCCGCATCTCTATCCCCCAGTCATCCATTTCTTCCTCGCGGCGCTCGTCGCGCTCAAGATCACACCTTTCATGGCCATACAGCTGTTCAACGGCTTGAGCATCATGCTCGGATTGCTCCTGAGCTGGCTCGCGCTCATGAAGCTGTTCTCGCCGAAGACAGCTTTCTACTATCTGCTTTCTGCGACGAGCTTCGTCACATTCATCAAGCTCGCAGGCGTGACGATACCGGCCTCATTCGTCTTCCTTCTCAGTCCGCTGCTCCTCGTACTCATGAAGAGATCCGACCGAGTCGGATACGCAGGAGCCTGCATTCTCATGACCGTCATCTTCTATTCGCATATGGTATTCCCGTATTTCGTGGCGGCCGCTCTCGCAGCATGGGCTATCTGCAACCGACAGTACCTGAAGGCGACATTCAGGATACTGCTCATTTCATTCCTCCTGTATGTTCCATGGCTTATCCACATCCTTTCAAGCCTCGAATATCTCAGATATTTCCACTCGAGCTACGGGACGATCACTGAGATCACGACGCAATTCAGGACCATGAACGCGAGCATCTTCATCCTTTTCATCATTTCAATCTTCCTCATCGCGCGCAATTGGAAGAAGAACATCGTCAATTCGGACATCAGCTATTTCCTCGCGATCGCATTCGCATCTTTGCCGGTGGCATATTTCGAATTTTCCCGCTACATATACAGCATCGGGGTCTGGGCCATGATGGTAATCGTAGCTTTCGCTGCGGCGAATATGAGGCAGCTTCTTCCTTCGGGAAATCCGATGCGGTTTCGACGGGCTTTCTCTGCGGCATTCGCTGCTGCTTTCTTCCTGAGTCTCGTTTGGGGAATCTATTTCCAATCCTCCTCCGGAGTCTTTTCGATTCAGACCAGATATCATCTCTTCCTCGAAGCGACGCTGCCACAGAGCCGTCACTATCTCGGCTCGAACATCTCGATCCATTTCAATCCGGAGAATCTGGAGATCGCAGACTATATCGCAGCCAATACGCCGCCTGACGCGGTGATCGCGAGCGTCGCGCACCATCTCGACAGCGAGGAATTCCTCGAGCATCGGATATACATCCTTTCGCAGTTCTTCGCGGCGATGTCCGACCGCAAGATGTCGAATCTCCGTTCGCCGGAATATCATTGGCAGGAAGGATTCGATCTTTCGAAGGCTGCGATATTCCTCGTGAATAAAGACCAGATCGATGCCGATGGAAATCTCATCGTTCCGCTCGGCGCGAAGAAATTCCATATCGAATCGCAATTCCATCTCGTGACTGAGAAGAAGGACGGCCTCATGGTCTATGCGAATAATTCATCGGTTCCTTTCAAAGGCCCTTCGGGCCGCGTCGTGCTGCCGCTCTGGCTTGGATGGCTGATCCTCGGTTCCGCCTGCATATATATAGGGTGGGCCGTTTCATCAGCTCGGCGAAAATAATCCTGCGCGGTTATCCCCATGCCGCACGAATTCGATATGCGCCCGGCTTGATTCTGGTATACAATACTCCCATATGAAAATCCCATCTGAGAACAGAGGATTCACCCTGGTCGAATTGCTCGTGGTCATTTCGATAATGAGCTTGCTCACGAGCGTCGTGCTCGCATCGCTCACTACGGCAAGGAGGAAAGCCAATGACGCAGCTCGTCTGCAGACCGTCCATCAGATCGATAATGCCATCCAGCTCTATGTCACCGAAACCGGCAAAGCACCGACGCTCGGAGGGACATGTCCTTCATCGACGCTGCTTTCAGGCGCGAGCGTGTTCGGCTGCGTTGCGAAATCGAACCCTTCTTACGGCGATGCCGCTTCCGATGCCGCTTCCGCTGCGGCATGGAGCAAGCTGAAGTTGGATCTCAAGAAATACATTCCTACGATCAAAGAAGAGAGCTGCGGAACAAACTGCGCCAATGGCCTTGGATACGTGTATGTCTCACCGGCTGCTGTCTATTTCAGGTGCAATACTACGGGCGGCTGCGATCCCGAGGCGGTCACTGACAGTTCATACCAGGTCTTTACAACGCTCGAGCAGCGGGCAAGTCGGCCGCAAAGCGGGTTCTCGACATTCTCTCAGCTCGGCACATTTTATACGCCGACATATACTGCGCCGCCGCCGCCACCACCCAGCGGCGGAGGGGGCGGGTATTAGGCCAATTAGTAATACGTTTTCATGAAAAAACACCTATCAATTTCAGGAATGAGCGCCGCATACACTCTCGGAGTGATCGTGCTGCTGATGATCGCTTTTCTCCTGTCCTCATTCTTCCATACATTCATATACACGATCGTAAACGTAGTGACGTCGGGGCGTGGCGATACGACCGCATTTCTTTTTCTCATGTACGCCTTCGGCATAGCGGTGCTCTGGTACGCAGGCGATCGCATAATGGAGCATAAACGGAAAGTCTCGACTTCGGCGTATTGGGCTCTCGGGACAGTTGCAGGCGCGTATGTGATCAAATTTATCATCTCATGCATGGTCCTCGCGCGGCATCATATTCCGCTGCTTTCGCATGCGGTACTGCACGAAGGAGGAATGAGCGCTTCGCTCCAGCTTCTCCGTGAGAATCTGCTTGCAAGCGGAATCCTTTCCTTGCATGCGGCATTCCTCCTCTCGTTCCTCGCGGGAACAGTGCTCGTGGCTATGATCGCTTTCTTTGTCTCTCAGGTACCGCATCTTGCGACCATTCCTACGAATAGGCGCGTGATGTTCTATGTGCTCTTCGTCGTGAGCTCATTCATGATCCTCAAATCGCTTTTCTCGGGCGGCTCATTGAGCGTGGAAGCTGTCGTCGGACTGATATTCCTCACGCTGCTTGCGCTCAGGGAATCGTACAAGGCCCAAGTCACTTCGGTGATCGGCGTCGTGGGATATTTCATGCTGCTCGCAGTTCTTTTCATCGGAGGGTATTTCCAGAACGAAAGCTTCTATATCTCGAATGTGCTCATCGCCTTCGGATCGATCACGCTCCTGAGCACGATCTACGCCTTCTACGCATTCGGTGCGACGAGGCTGAGCTATCTCGTGCTCATCCTCGCGAGCATCCCGTTCCTGCTTCAGATATACAATCGCCTCAGCTCATTCTCATATCTCTATCAGCAGATCGATCCGCAGGCGGGAGCATACGTGATGTCGTATCAGCCGCTCCAGGGCGAGAATTATACCGATATCGGCACTGCCGGCAATATCAATCTCTATGCGTTCTCGCCAGCATCGACGACTCGGTACATCGTCAACGACATCCTCCCGATGACGCAATTCGATCCGTCGCAGCTCCCGATCACCTTGCCTTGGAATACCTGCATGCCGACTGGCGCTCCTGTCGTGACGAATTTCAAGATCACTTCATTCAAGCCGCTCATGCATTTCGAAAAACGTACGCCCTCATACTTCATGACTGCTTTGCAGGGGAGAATCGCGAGCGGATATCAATACGACATGTCGCTCGTCACGCGGCCATGCCTCGTCGAGCATTCATCGATCCTCGTGCCTGAAATCATATCCGAACAGTTGCCGTCGTTCACGGTGTATGATCTGAGAGAGCAGGAGGATTAGGCTCTGTAGCGCAGGAATTTCCTGACGAAACTTTGCCTTTTTGCGCTTTGTTGTCTATGATTACTTCCGCGGCAATCTTCGCCGCGAAGATGCGCCTGTAGCTCAGTTGGTTAGAGCATCGAGCTTATACCTCGAGGGTCCTTGGTTCGAATCCAAGCAGGCGCACAAAAGCTCTATAGCGGATTATCCCGAAAGCCTGCCTTGTGGGCGACGATGCAGATGATCGGGTGCATCACGAGGATGGAGACGACTCCCGCTGCATATGCTTCAATCGGAAGATCAGAGGATAGCAGCAATAGAGCCCCTGTGAGAAGAACATAGTCGCCATGATCCACTATCGGCAGATAGGCACCCCTCGCTATTCCGAACCGCCGCTTAATGAAGCTTCCCAATGCATGTCCGAAGAAGCATCCCAAGCCGATAGCTAGGCCGTGGATGTCGGCAAAGAAATACGACAACAGGAGTCCGATAAGGAGGGAGATCAGCAGTCCGCCCCAGGTGGTGGATTGCCCCAAGATCCTGTTCTTTCCCAGAAACAAGCCGAAATCGAAAGGCATATCGTATCGTTCAGCGTCGTATTTCCGCTTCGTCTCATAAAAAAGATTCAGCGCGCTGTTGACGAGCAAGCAGGGCACTATGAACCAGAGCGTGTCTACCGATATGCGAAATATATCATTCATATTCCTTGTTGAGATCAGAGAATAGCACGGCATCGGTCACTCCCGACTCCCTCAGGATCTCATGGAGGAAGTTCAGCGGCCTTGGCAGGCAGCCGGCTACGGAGAATGTTACCGAGTATCTGTAGAAACGACCATCGCGAGCAATAAGTCTCGCGCTGTCGATGCGCATCGATTCGTGGGTTATCTTCGAGATTGATATCGGCTCGAGCGAAATCAGGTCGGCAGTCCGCCGGATCTCTTTCTGAGGAAAGCAGGTGTTCCATTCGATGGAAACCGGGAAGTATGTCGAATTGTCCCCGCCTTCCTTCAGGATATCATCGACGACGAGCGGCTCTTTCGCCTGAATCTTATACAGACTCAGTTCGCCGACCTGATCTATCTTGGTTCCCTTGAAGCTTTTCGAATATGTCCCGAGATACGCTGTTGTTCCCGAGATGGACATTCTCGTATACGACAGATCGTCGACTGATGAATAAATTCCTGTATAGATAACTCCGAGCGCGCCGATGCTGCAGAGCAGGATGGGCAGGCGCTTCGCCAGGCCTTGTTCTGATAGCCCGAAAATCCCGATATATAATGCGAAAAGCGTGAACGAATGCTTCAGATATTTCGCAAATCCGGCAATATCGAGAAGTCCGATCGAACAGCCCCAGAATGCGAATAGGAAGATGCTCATGGCGAGCGTTATCATGACGGCCGAGGACCTTTTCCATGATGTGCCGTATGCGATGATCCAGAGGGTGATAAGGGCGGGAATAGCCTCATAATTCAGGAAGCCTCCGTCTACGACGTTCTTCACGACAGAGAAGACGAGGATAAGCGATAGGAGCTGCTTCAGCAGGCTGTGCCTATTCTTCTCCCAGAGCACGAATAAGACCGAGATGCCGGAGATGCTCACTGCAAAGAAGAATGCGACTGAGATGACGGTGAAATAACTTGGAAGGAAATTCAGGAAAGCGGTGCCCAGATCCGCATTCAGAGATGAAACAGAGAAGAGGTTCGCCAGAAAGCCGGCAGCTATCTTCATCACATGCGTGTGGAAGAATTGCGTTGTGGAAATGGAATGGCGGGACATGATGAGCAAGGTGTCCCGCAGCGGCAAGCTTAGTTCCGAGTAGAGGCAGAAGGTCCCGAATATTCCCCAGGCGAAGCCTCCGAAGATTGAAATCCAGAAAGCATTGAGCGTCCATGTTCGGATCTTCTCGGAAAAGGAAAAATTATTTTTTCGGATAAGCAGGTTCCAGCAGGCGAATAGCAGCAGGATCGCGACGAAGAGGAACAATTTTATCGTGCTCCTGCCGGAAGCGAATGTGTTTACGAATCCGTGAAATAGCTCGAACAGGATGCTGCTCATAGAATGGATGGTGTTTTTCTAGAACGCGCTCGTCGGCGATTGCACGATCAGCGACGAAATATTGGTGGTGTTGAAGCCGTATGCGCCGCTTTTCTTCTCAAGGCTGTTTACGAAGATCTTGTAGCGATCGGTTCCAGGCACCGCGAGATATTCATAGCTGCGAAGAACTCCGTCGGGACAGCTGCCGCCGCAGGGGTCGTGCGGAAGTTTCTTCAGATATGGCAATAGGGCCGGAATGAACTGATCCTGCGCAGTCGGGCCGTTGATCCAATTCGAATCAGTGCTTTCATATACGAGGGGATTATTGGGTACGTTGTTTGCAACCAGGATGCTCGGCGGCGCGACGTTGAAGCTCGAGATGTAGAGCAGTATCGCGTTGTTTATTTGACGTATATAGGAAAATCGATGAGCGTCACGGGCCTTGGCGCGAGCTGCCGAAAGGGATGCGAGTATTATGCTCGATAGCAGTCCGATGATCGCTATGACGACGAGCAGTTCGATCAGCGTGAAGCCGCTCTCAATTTTCCTATTTTTTAGATGCATGAGTGTTTTGATATACGCTATTATAATCATCGATCATTTTCTGACGATCTTCAGGGGACAGGTCTGCTGGCAGCTTATTCTTGTAGATTTCAAGCTTCTGCTCGTAGGTTGTCTTGATCGTGCTTGCGGATCCTCCTTTGTAGTAAGCCGAATAGATCAGATATCCGCTTATCAGAAAGCACAGGATCACGAGCACGAGAAGGAGAGATCGAGCAACCTGCTCTGACCCGACGATTTTCTTCTCTATCAGCCATCCCAAGATTCCCGATGCTCGAGGGTTGCCGTACGCTTGATTCGATTGAAGTGTTCCGTATCTCTGATTCCTGCTTTCGCCGTCGAACTCTACATTTTCCATAGGGCTAATTCTATCGCATTATGCGAATATGACAACAAGCACCTAGGGGGCTCATGCTATAATCGATCCCGATGAAACCCATCCGCGAAATCTATTCCGAATACCGCCTTATGCCGAATCTCCAGACGCATCAGCTCCGCGTCGCTGCGGTCGCAAAGCAGATCTGCGAATCGATCGACGGCTTCACGGAGACTCATGAGGTCGTCCTCGCATGCCTCCTGCACGACATGGGCAACATCATCAAATTCGACCTGACCCATTTTCCAGAATTCGTGCAGCCGGAAGGCATCGAATATTGGCAGAAAATAAAAGACGAATTCATTCTGAAATATGGTTCTGATGAGCACGCTGCCACGGAGCGCATCGCCAGGGAAGTCGGAGCATCAGAAAAGACGCTCGTCTTCGTCGACAATGTCGGTTTCAGGAAATTGCTTGAAACGGAGTCAGGGAACTCGCTTGGCCAGAAGATCTGCGCATATGCGGATATGCGCGTCGGCCCGAAGGGAGTTCTCTCGATCGCAGAACGAACTGCGGATCTTCGAAAGCGATATGAAGGCCGCGTCAGGAATGCGATGAGTCCGGAAGCTCTCGAGCGGCATTATGCAGCGCTCGGAAATATCGAGCGGCAGATTTTTTTGGTTTCGAACATGAGGCCGGAGGATATCAGCGACGACTCAGTTCTAATGACTCTTATCCCAGACTCTCACTGCGTCGATGCAGTCGGGCTGACCCATCCCATTGTCGCAGACTCCGATCGGGGAGAAACTAGTTCGGTACGTGTCTGAACTTCCTGCGCATGATTTGTAGCTGTATTTTCCTATTTGTATCGTCTCGCATGTCTTTTCAAAATCTGCCTTTGTTTTCACAAACTTCTCGTTTCCTTTCTTGATACTGAGAAATG
>JAQBRD010000019.1 GCA_028286665.1 Candidatus Tayloriibacteriota bacterium | reverse complement strand
GAGCAGGATGTTGAAGACGTCGGGATGCGCCTTTTCGATCTCGTCGAAGAGGATGACTGAGTACGGTCGATGACGGACGAGCTCGGTGAGACCGCCGCCCTCATCATGGCCGACGTAGCCCGGAGGCGCGCCGACGAGCCGCGATACCGAATGCTTCTCCATGAATTCAGACATGTCGACGCGGATGAGCGCCTTGTCGTCATTGAAAAGAAACTCTGCAAGCGTCTTCGTGAGCTCGGTCTTTCCGACGCCGGTAGGTCCGAGGAATATGAACGAGCCGATCGGACGATTCGGATCCGCGATGCCTGCGCGAGAACGCTTGATCGTATCCGAAATCTTCTTCACCGCTTCATCTTGTCCCACGAGGCGCTGCTTGAGCTCGTCTTCCATTCGGCCGAGCTTCTTCATCTCTTCTTCCATCATCCTCGAAACAGGAATGCCCGTCCATCGCGAGACGACGTCTGCGATGTCCTGCTCAGTGACTTCCTCCTTGAGGATGCGTCGCGAAGCCTGAAGCTTCTTCAGGCGCTTTGATTTCGCTTCGAGGTCTTTTTCGAGAGCTGGAATCTTTCCGTATCTGATCTCTGCTGCCTTTGCGAGATCCGCGCGCATTTCGGCATTTTCAGCTTCAACGCGGAGCGCTTCGAGGTCTTTCTTGATCTGCTTGATGCTTACGATCGTATCTTTCTCATTCTTCCATTTGAGCTCGAGCTCGGAGGTGCCTTCCTTGAGATTAGCGATTTCTTCTTCGATCTTGGAAGTACGGGCCTTCGATTCCTTCGAGGTTTCCTTCTTCAATGCTTCGCGTTCGATTTCGAGGCGCATGATCTTGCGGCGGGTCATCTCGAGTTCAGGAGGCATGTTCTCAAGCGAAATCTTGAGCGCAGCTGCAGCCTCGTCGATGAGGTCGACGACTTTGTCTGGGAGGAATCGGTCGCTGATGTAGCGCACCGAAAGGTTTACAGCCGCGACGATCGCATCGTCCGTGATGTGGACTCCGTGATACAGCTCGTATTTCTCCTTGAGTCCTCGGAGGATTGAAATGGCATCATCGAGCGATGGCTCATTCACGTATACCGGCTGGAAACGTCGAGTGAGCGCAGGATCCTTTTCGATATGCTTCTGGTATTCCTTGATGGTCGTGGCTCCGATCGTGCGGAGATCTCCGCGGGCGAGCGCAGGCTTGAGCATGTTCGAAGCATCCATCGATCCTTCGCTTGCGCCGGCTCCGACGATCGTGTGGATTTCATCCACGAACAGAATGATTTTGCCGTCTGACCGTTCGATTTCCTTGAGGATGTTCTTGAGGCGCTCTTCGAATTCTCCGCGGTATTTCGTTCCGGCGATGAGCGAGCCGATATCGAGCGAGACGAGCTCCTTGTCCTTCAATGATTCGGGAACGTCGCCCTGCGCCATGCGGATCGCAAGGCCTTCGACGATGGCGGTCTTTCCGACTCCGGCTTCTCCGATGAGGATCGGGTTATTCTTCGTTCGGCGCGAAAGGATCTGAATGACGCGGAGGATCTCCGTATCGCGGCCGATGACCGGATCAAGCTTGTTGTCCTTCGCGAGCTTGGTGAGCGAGCGGGCGTATTTTGCGAGGGTGCGGAACTGCTTCGGCTTCCCTTCGGCTGAAATGTCCGAACTGCGGAGCTCTTCGATTACCTGGAGCACGCTGGCTCGGGTGATCTTGAATCGGGCGAGGATGTCGCGCGCCTGACCGGCTGCGTCAAAGACCGCCACGAAGAGATGTTCCGTCGATATGAACGTGTCCTTGAGCGAGGCGGCGACCTTGCCTGCGTTCTCGAGGATCGCAGCGAGCTCAGGCGTGAGGTAGATCTGATATGAAGGCGAGAGCACATTCGTCGACTCGGGAGCCTCGATGTTCTCGAGGATGAGATCGGTGAGCATCATCGTGTCGATTTCGAGCTTGTCGAGAATAGAGGTGACCATGCTCTCCTCCTGAAGAATGAGGGCGCAGAGAAGATGCAGCGGATTCACATGGTTCTGTCCGCGTTCGATGGCGAGCTCATGTGCCCGCCGAAGAGCTTCCTTCGCTTTTGTTGTAAAGTCTTTGAATGGAGGCATGGTTGTATGGTGAATTAAAAGGCTGCTAATGCGTTACTTGAATGTGCCTTCCTTCGGGATAGCGCTCCTAATGAGCGACAGCGGATAGAATGAAGCGGAATCCCCTTCGTCGAATGAAGCAGTCTTCATTCCGACGAATTCCCCTTTCGAATTGATGATAGGGCTGCCGACCATGACGCTTTTCGCATTGATCGATGTCTGGATTACTTTCGAAGTCTCATCCGTCGCGACGAAGCCCTGCACGAGCCGCAATGACTTCTCGCCGCCGATCGCGAATACGGTTTCCCCGAGACGGAGCGGAGCGGCGGCGAGCGAAACCGGCTGGAATTGTCCTGCGACGGGAGTCGATGTCGCGCGGCTGCCGGCCTTCGGCCGCGCGACGAGGAATGCGATATCGCCTTCGTTCTGTGACTGGAACAGCTGTATCGGCAATTCGATGTCATCCGAGAAGACTGCAACATATGAGCCGAGGAGCGAGATCGTCGATTTGTCAGTCACGATCACCCCATCCCTCGAGACGACGATGCCGAATCCCGTCACCTTATCAGGCGTTCCGTCGTCGCTGATCTTCTTGATCCGGACGAGGCTCTTCGAGCTGCGGTCGACCGCATCTGCAAGCTGGTCCTGCACGCTGATCACTGCAGTCATCGAGTTTCCGCCAGAGGCAGCATCCGATGCTGAAGCGCTCTGATTCGGGACTACTCGCTCGATAGTGTGTTCGACCACCCTATTGATCGTCTGAGTCACGCCTCGAGGCGCCTGGTCCATAAGTGAAACAGTGACGATGCCCGTAGCGATCGAGGTGACGAAGCTCACGAGGAGCGTGACGAGGACGATTTGTTGTTTGGTAAGTTCTTCCATGGCAGATGCCCTATTATAATGATTTTTTGAGCAGGTAGTCAATGGCTGCGAGCGCTTGCTTCAATTCGTCCTTCGTCGTCGTCCTTCCGAAAGAGAATCTGACGCTGCTCTTGCTATCTATGCCGATCGACGAAAGCACATATGACTCGTCATCCATGCTGAGGCAGGAACTTTTCGTCGAACAGGATATCCCTGCAGCATCGAGCTGCAATATGAAGAACTCCGCATCGATTCCCGGAATAGAGACATTGAGAATATGCGGCGTTCGATCAGCATTCTCAGCATTGATTGAAATGGCCGGATCGATCCTGCGAAGGCCGACAGCGAAATAGTCGCGCAACTCGAGCATGCGCGCAGTTTCCTTTTCGCGCATTTCTGCTGCGAGCTTGAGCGCATGCGCGAAACCCATGATTCCAGGAATATTCTCAGTTCCGGAACGCAGTCCCCGCTCCTGATCTCCGCCGTAGATGATCGGAGAGACCGGCGTCTTTCGGCGAACATACAGCATGCCGATGCCCCGAGGACCGAAGACTTTATGGGCATCGAGCGTGAGCATATCGACGCCGAGCTTTTCCATATCGAGCTTTTCATAGAGTGCAGCCTGACATGCATCAGTATGCACGAGCGGATATGCGGCATCCGACACTGCGAGCAAGCCTGATGTCTTGCGATGATGCCGGACAGCCTTGATGGTTTCTCGGATCGGCTGAATGGTGCCGATCTCGTTATTCGTCATCATGATCGAAACGAGCACGGTTTCCTTGCAGAGCAGCTTCTTGAATTCAGAGAGGATGACGACGCCATTCGCATCGACAGGAGCGAGGCTGAGTTCGACGGCTCCGGAACTGTGCAGTGCTATCGCTGTCTTCAGGACTGACGCATGCTCGATGGCACTCACGATCACATGCGGTTTCTTGCCGGCGAGCTGCCCGGCAAGGAACTGATTCTCGGCAGCGTTTCTTGCTGCGCCGAGTATCGCAAGATTATTCGCCTCGGTGCCGCTGCCGGCGAAGACGATCTCATCGGCATGCGCGCCGATCAGAGCGGCGCAGGCATGCCGCGCTTCGAGAAGCGCTTTCCCCGCCGCAGTTCCCTGCGCATGGATCGATGAAGGATTCATGAATTTTTCGCTGCTATAGCGATTGACTTCCCTTTGAACCGCAGGATCGATCGGCGTGAGCGAAGCATGGTCGAGATATATTCTTTTTTTGCCGGCCTCTTTGCCAGATCGGCCGAAAATGTGTCGCAACATAGCTATACACTAGAACAAATATGGCGCATCTGCAACAAATCTCTTATACTACGGACATGGATCCAATTTCAGCCACAACTTCAGCTGCGACATCTGCAGCAAACACTGTCGCAGAGAGCGTCATGCCGGTCATAGCACCTGCTATTTCATCCTCAGCGACGACTGCAGGATTCCTCTCTTTCAATAGCAACACGATCCTCATCATCGTGCTCGCGATCGCCGTGATCGCGCTCATCATCATGATCGTGAAGCTCAATACGAAGCTCAACAAGTTCCTCGTCGGCGTCGATTCGAAGAACCTCGACGAATCCATCGCGTATCTCCGCGAGCATTCGAAGGACATGGATGAATTCCGAACTAGCCTCGAAAAATACCTCGAGACAGTCGAGAAGCGCCTCCGCCGCAGCGTCCAATCAGTCCAGACCATCCGCTTCAATCCGTTCAAGGGCACCGGTTCCGGCGGCAACCAGAGCTTCGCTACGGCTTTCCTCAACGAAGAAGGCGACGGTGTCGTCCTCTCAAGCCTCTATTCCCGCGAGCATGTGAGCGTCTTCTCAAAATCTGTGAAAGGCAGCAAGGCAGAATTCGACCTCTCAGCAGAAGAAACCGAAGCATTGGAAAAAGCAAAAACTGGCCTCAAGAAATAACTATTTTTTGCACTTCGCGCAGAAAGCCTCCGCTTCTGCAGGCGCGCACGCCTGACAGACGATAATATGCGCATGACACGAAAGATTCGCGCAATTCACATAGCGTTCGGATAGGCCTTTGCACTGTTCGCATTTGCCGATGATCTGATGCTTGTCGGCCGGAGTGAAATGCATCGTCTTGCGTTCGTCGAAGACATAGAGCGACCCGAGGAAATCCTTTCCTGGATATTTTTCCATATATGAGACGATGCCTCCGTCGAGCTGGTAGACATCCTCGAAGCCGCGCTTCACGAGATAGCCTGAGGCTTTTTCGCAGCGCACGCCTCCAGTGCAGACCGTGAGCACGGTCTTCTGCTTGAGGCCGGCAGGAACGAGCTCGCGTTCAGTCACCTGCGGCAGGTCGCGGAAATTCGAAAGCTTCGGCAATATCGAGCCGCGGAAATGCCCGACGACGTGCTCATAGTCATTCCGCATGTCGACGATGGTGAATTCGCGTCCTTCCTCATACCATCTGTGGAGCTCTTCGGGAGTGAGGCGCTTGCCAGTCACCCGGGTCGGATTCACATCGCCGGTCTTCGGATCATTGTCATCGAGATGCGCGCTCACGATCTCCTTTCGGACTTTCACTGAAGCGCGATGGAAAGCGTCGCCCGCAGGAGTCCCTTCGCTTTTCTTGAAATGCATATCGGCGAAACGAGGATCGGCTCGCATGATGCGGATATATTCCTCGGTGTCCGCGGTCTTGCCTTCGAGCGTGCCATTGATTCCTTCTTTCGCCACGATGATGCGGGATTTGAAATTGAAGCGCGCACAAAGCTCCCGCTGCTCTGATGCGAGCTTCTCAGGATCGGCGATATCGGCGTATTTGTAATACAGGAGTATCGTATTCATGCCGTATATATACCACAAAAAGCGCAGGCTGAAAATAGAAACGCACAACTGAAAAGCCGCCGAGTTGTCACATCTCGGCGGCTTGAATCATTCGAAGGAACGGAACTATCGGAGCTAAGCGGCAATGCTATTTGGAAACTGAGGATTGACGCGAAGGGATGGCGGAGTGTTGGTTCTATGGCGGCGTCCCCCGGTGCTTTTCCATTTCGGACTTTTCCGATATCCAGGAAGCTGCATCCCATGGAAAACCCACGCTGCGACTTTCACGAACATGATGAGATCAGGCATCTTCAGACCTTTAAGAATTTGAACCAGATTATTCTTTGCGCAGACCTGAACGCGATACTCGTCATCGAGCGCGCGAACGATCTCTTTGAACACTTCCGGCTTCACAGACCGAAACACGGCACGCCCTCTGGATAGTAATATTTTTTCCAAAGGCGTCCGGCCTCTGCGGAGAAAGAAAAGCCGTTCAGCTTCCTCATCATTCAGACCCAGCGGCTCATAGCCAGCGATCTCTGCAGTTTTGATGCGTTCCTGATCGATGATTTTGAATTCATCACTGTGATTTCCAATCTCATCCCGGGTAGCGAACGTGCGTATCAGGAGCGACTCTCCCGTTGGTTTGCCAGCGCGTCTCTTCCCGCTCATCAATCTGACGACAATGAAGTCGGCGTATTTTTCCACAGTTACCCATTGACCGAGACGAGGAATGCCTTCAGTCTCAGGCCCCAGCATCGATTGCTGTGCCCATTTCGGAGCGTTCTTTGGTAAGTTCATGGTTGAATTGAGGCACTTTTTCGGAAAGCGCAACGAACCGCCTGTTTGAGATCGAGCATCATGAAATGATATTCGGCCTTCTTTTCCGTCAGGAAAACCAATAGGTTGATTTGCTGCGCACCGAGCGAACGCAGCTTTCCGGGCACTTCCGCACGCCGACAGCAGTCAGCAAACAGAAAATGCGCGCAAAGCTGCGCTCAATGCTTCAATTCATCTTCAAATAGCTTATCTGGCACTATGCTGTCACAAAACAGTACGCGAGTCAAAACTCCAGTGCCACGGCTCATACATGATTCCTTTCGGATTGTCTTTCGGGTACGACATGGTGAAGCCGAATCGGCCGGCATTCTCGGTGAGCCATTGATATTCCGCAGTCTCATCGAACTTGAAAGGCTCTTCGTCAGTCGAACTGCCATCGACATTCATGACGTCGAGCGCCTGCTTCGGCGGATAGTTATGCTCGCTGTAGCCGGGCATCGCTACGCGCTTGAGCGTCTTCGCAATATCGAAATCATTCTGCTTCAGATAGTAGAAAAGGACGAACATCTGATACGCCGGCGAGCGGTATGCGGACTCGATGAAGAGCGGACGGCCGAGAGCAGCCTGCATCGCTTCATTCATTTTCACATATGCATCGTACGCGTCGCGAGCGATGAATTGCGGCGGAATTATTTTCTCATTTCCAGCAATAATGCACTTCTGATCCGTCAGCGTCACGAGATCCGCAGGCACCGGCACGATGCCGAGATATTCGCCTTTGAAGCCGTAGGCGAGCGGATCGATCTTCATGTATTTTTCGAAAAGAGCCTCGACCGACGGACGCTGCTCCTCGGAGAAGAGCGCATAGAGCCCGTCGAAATCATACGTCGCGACGCGGCTGGCATTTCCCTGGCGTGTCTTTTCCGCTTCGATAATGTCGACGACGGACGCGATGAGATTCTTATCGAAATCGGCAATGATGAAAGGTGACATATATTTATTATTTTTTTTGAAATCGAGCCAGGATCTTCAGCGTGTTCTCGACCGTCTCCCCGAACCGGCCGTCGAAATTCTCGACGACAGCATCGAACTCATCAGCCATCGACAGCTCATGCCGCGCAGTATCGATGCGCTTCCGCAGCTCTTCTTTCGGCGTTTCGGGACGTGCTGTGATCAAGCGTTTCTCCAGGTCCGCGATCGAATCAGGCCGGATGAAGATCGCGAAGGACTCCGGCATGTCCGTCTTGAGCCGCCGAGCTCCCTGCTCGTCGATGATGAGAAATACGAAATCATTCTTCTCGAGGAAACCATCGAGGATATGCCTCGATAGGCCGTACAGATTGCCGTACACCTCAGCATGCTCGAAGAAATCGCCGCGTGCGATGCCCTTCTCGAATTCCGACCTTTCGAGGAAGAAATATTCCCTTCCATGCCGCTCATGCGGCCGCGGCTGCCTCGTCGTCGCAGTGATCATGCGCGCCGAATTCGGCACTCTCTGAAGAAGCGCCCGCACAAGCTCGGTCTTGCCTGATCCGGACGGTCCGATGATTATGATGAAGGTTCCTGTGCGAGATGCCATGGGTTGAGATTACGCGACGACTTCCTTCACGAGCATCGGCGCCTCCTTCACGCCGAGCGCCTTGAGCGCAGCGACGCGGTGGCGGCCGTCATTCGAGATATAGTATTTGCCATCGACTTTGGTGACTTGGATCGGGTCGCTTTCGGTCACGTCGCGGCCTCCATCCTGGAATTCATGCGCGAGGTCAAAGATGCGGTCGAGTCCGCGGCCATTCGAATCGCTCACTTCCCAGCCTTGTGGATTTTCTTCGCCGATGAAGCCGACGACGCTCTCGAGCTCCACGATTTCCGCATGCGGATGTCCGAGCTGCATCCGATTCGCATCAGGCAGCGATTCGATCGGCATTCCTGAAAGCACATTCGAAAGAGCGGCTTTCGTCGTCACGGGATTCGTGATCATATCCTTCACGGCATATTTTTCCGGCTCCTGGCGGCGGAGCAGCTCATAGTCAGCTCGGGTATCTTCGCGCGACTTCACGACCCAAGCGAGCGAATCATTGAAGAACATCGGATAATTTTTGCCGAACAGGTCGTGCGTGAAGCTGGTATCCTCGGCCATCTGGTCGAGCTTTCCTTGGATCAGCCCTTCCGGCATCTTCTGCGCGACTTTCAGGATGAAATCCTCGAACTGCTCGCGCTGCTTCGGATCTTCGAATTTCTCCATGATCGGGTGCTTGCACACGGATTCCTCGACAGCTTCCTCTTCCTGAAGATCAGGCAGGAGGTCGAGCAGGTCGAGGCCGAGCTTCTCCGCAACGACATCTCCAGGCTCGAGCTTCGGAGCATCTTCGATTACTTTCCGGATGAATTCATGCCGCTTCTCATGATCGAGGTGCACGCTCAATTTCGTGACGAGCTCGTAGACCTGGTCTGCATGGAGCGGATCAAGCGCGTCGAGATAGAGCGAGGAGCTTTCGCCGTCATTCGCCTTTTCCGCGATGAGGAGGCCTTTCGGAGCGTCCCTGGATTCGAAGCATTCGCCGACGACGATCGTTCCGAAATCATCCTTGATGGTCTCGTGATTGTGCACTGCGCCCCACGGATGCGAAGGATCCGTATCGATCTCCGTCGCCTCCCGGTGAAATCGGGTCAGCGGAAAATAGTCGCGGACGTCTTTCACTTTCGGCTGGCCGATCGCTTCAGGCTTGAATGATGTTTCGTTCATTTGTGTTGGTTATGTCCTCATATAATAGCATCAAAACTTCTCGACGAATTGGCCGGTCTTCGGATCTTTCCGGCATCCGTCCCACGGATAGATCCTGCCGCTCATGATGATGTAGACGCCGGCCTGCAGAGTCTGTACCGCCGCAACGGCCATGCCGAGATTGAATTCGGCATCGGTTACTTTGAAGGACTGAGGCTTCGAACTGCCCGTGAGAATGATGGTCTTATCTTCGATTGCCGAAAGAACCTTCGCCGTTTCAGTCATTGTGTCCGTCCCGTGCGTGATGATGATCTTGCCGCTCGCGGCTTTCGCGCACGCGTCGAAGATCAGCTTGCGATCAGCATCAGTGATATCGGTGCTGTCTTTGCGGAGAAGTGAAATGATCTCCGAATCGAAATTCGGATTTACCGGCGCGAGGACCTGCGGGATGGCCGAATCTGCAATGATGAAGTCGTAGGAGCCGGCACCGATTGCATAATCCTTGTCGTACGTGCCGCCGGTGGTGATGAAGGTGATGCGGGGTTTCATATATTTTTGATGCATCCATTGTACACCAGAAACCTGAGCGCATGCTTTGTTTGACATGCAACACATTGAGGGTTATAATACTCCCGAACAATCAGCTCGCTGAAATACAACCGCAACCCCGCAACTACCCTATGAAGAAATTCCCCACCGAACTTATCTGGAGCATATTCCACGACAAACCCATCGCAACGCTCAGAGAGAAAGAAGGCTGGCCTGAGAAGATCGTCCGGCTGCTCAAGAAGCTATTTCCAGGAATGCGCCTGACAGCAGACGACATGCCGGATTTCTTTGAGAAGATCTTCGTGCCAGCTATCAAGAAGCAGTTCTCGGAGATGGCGAAATTGCCTCTCGAGAAAGCAACCGAGATATTCGGCGAATGGATAGAGCCATTGCCCGTGCAGCGATGCAAAGGTTTCGAATGGAAGAATTGGCCAGAAATGGATGTAATCGTCACCACTGAATGATCAGCTGGCGAAAATCCGCAACAGAGCTCCTACTTGATGTGGGGGCTTCGTTTTTTATGAGGAATTATGGAGGGCATCGGGCTAACTCAGATAGTTTTCAATAGTCCTGAGCATCGCATCATATCCTCCAGGCTTCAGCACGCGGATGAAATCATCGTGGCCCGAATACTTGATATTGATGCCCGGATCCAGGATCTTGTATTTCTCCTTGAATATTTCATAAGGCACTTTCTGTCCATTCTCATAGGCAGCATCCCTGAAGCTTCTGAAAGCTTCCTCGATATTTCCTCCATGCCCCAGTATCCAATTTTCCACGCCGATGCCGCCGAATCCTCCGTCTTCCTGCTTTTTATATGCATGGCCTTCCTTCAATATCTGCTTTGCCAAGATGATATTGGCGACAGTCTGCTCATAGGCTTCCGGGCCATCATGACCCTTGAGATGCTTGAGCTTGTCTCGGATGGCGTCATGAGACCCGTATGCGCTCAAGTCAGACTTGCTCGAGAATCCGATATCGATGTCCAGAGCCTTATCCAGCTGCTGTCCGCCGATCGATGTTACGCCTTTGACCCGCAGCTGATAATACCCGCCAGCCTCCTGATGAGAGTCGTCTTTGTCAAAAATCATAACGTCTTTGATGGCGCGAACAAGCTGCGGAGATTTTGGGAAATCTTTCGCATCGAGCTTCAGGCTGAAGTCGAAATCGAAGTCTCCAGGAGTATTCGTATGCCTTCCGGTCGAACCCGTATCCAGAAGCTCTGCTCCGAGAATGCCGGTATCGAACTCCTGACGGAGCGCAACCCCCATGCTGCCCAAGACACGCTCAACTTCGCTGCGAATCGTCTGGGTAGCACGCTCAACTCGATCATTCTCTTCAGGAAGAGCCTCGGCGATCGAGGTCACTTTTTCATATGAAAGTTCGCTCTCCGTGATCGGATGGTGCTCGAGCTCTGAACCGTCGAATTTTTCAAGTCCCGCAAACAGCTTCCGGTATTCGTCGTACATTTCAGGAGTGAATATGACTTTTCCTGAAATATCGGCGACCGGTATGTAATATCCGTTCTGAGCGATCTCGAAAAACAAGTTCTCCAGATCTTTCGGACGAGAAGCCAAGTCTTTCACGATCATGAAATCGATTTCGGTGCTTGGAAAGCCTGTACGGATGCCATAATGGCTCTTGCCGAGGGCTCCGGTTTGGAACAGTTCCATCTTGCCCGCTTCTGCGCGCGCCGGCTGGCCTACGGCAGTCAGCTGATACTGTCCGCGATCCTTCAGCGCGAAGAGGATATCTCCATATCCATTTGCCAGGGATTTGCTGATCGAATTGGTGAAACCTCCCGCCGCATTCTCGGGCGTAACCAGGCTGATGTCCGTATCAAGCGGAGTCGAATCGGAACTAGCGTCAGATCCCAAGAACTCCTTTGCGACAGAACCGTTCTGGAGGATATTTCCGATATATCTCGCGTTCACGCCCTTCAGGAATTCACCGCCGCTCAATTCCAGGACGACATCGCCGCCGCCGGCTTTCTGCCGCGCATCCGCAATCATCTGCCGGCTGCGCTCATCGGCTCCGCTCTTTGAATTGCGCATCCGATCGAGCAATTCAACGAAGCTTTCCAGTCCTGCAGGCCGCAAATACATATCCGAAACCCTCTCCAGGACAGTCTGCCCTTCGGCGACTTTCAGCCCCTCTTTCACATGCGCGATCCGCTGCTCCACATCAGCGGCATTCGCGACTGCGAACGCATCATCCGCAGAATCCAAAGCTGATTTGGACTGCAAGGTCTCTAATTTTCCTACGAAATAGCGGAGCTGCTCCTGCTCGCGCGGGCTGAGCGATTCCAACCCTGCGCTTTCGAATCGCTCGATCAGCTGGCCGCCGCTCTGGAATATTTCCGCATACTCCTTCAAGGATCGATTGCCCGATTCGATATGCACTTTGAGCAGATCCTGGTACAGAGTGTAATAGCGCTTTCTCGTGCTTGCCTCTTTCAATACAGGACTGACGTTCTCCATCGATTTGATCGTACGTTCCAGAACTTCCGGGCCATGCAGCGTCTCGAAGACTCCGTATATTTTCCCTACCGTGGGAATATTATTCTTTATGAAAATCGACTCGATCTTCTGATAGTCCTCTATCGGATGCTCTGATTCGGAAAGCTGAGAGAGCAAGGAGTCCTTGAGCCGCTGGATCTCCTGCGAAGGCGAGTCGCCGATCTTCTGGAATATTTCCAGATAGGTGGATACCTTTTCTGGCGACAATCGAGATATCGAGATAGCTGCCTCGAGATTATTCCACAGGAATTCCTGAGTCTTCGGAGAAGATTGGCACTGCTCCAGCATCGGCAAAAGGTTATTCTCTGAAATGACCTTGAGCTCCTTCGTGCAAGTCAGCGGGTTTTTCCGCATGCCTACAGATTCCAGATGCTGCTGAATCTCCAAAAGGATCGGATTATCGAGCAATTCCTGGAACTTCGCAGCGTCAGCGAGCACCAATTGCCTCTTGCCAACCTCCCTGTCTTTTTCTTCATCATATTCATAGGACATATCATACGTCCCGCGCGGCGCATAATCGAATTCCTTCACCATTTTCTCGATGATAGGTCGGAAAGCAGGATTGCAGCTGAATAATGCCTTGATGGTATTTATATCCTTATTTTCATCCTTCAATACGGCCTTCGCGAAAGCTACGCTCTCCGGATTGTTCAATGCAGCGATGAAGTCTGCATCTTCAGCAATATCCGAAAACTCCTGTGCCCCGACTAGAGAGAGCGCTATGCCGAATTCGGCATTGAGAAGCCGCATGGTCTCTACTTTCTGCGGTTCGAACAGCTTGCTGAGGAGCTCCTGGTGGTCGTTCAGCAGCATGGTTAGATTATAGGACGCATTGTTATTTTCGTTGCTGTTCGGATCGTATGCATACGAGTACTTTTCTTCGAGCTTCACGAGCGTCGGCAGCGAATCCGGTATCTTCGAAAGAGATCCGAGGATCCATATGTTCCATTGATTCATCGGAACCTTGAAGATGCCGAGATGTTCCGCAAGCGCCTGGCCAGATTCGGATTCGATCGCTGACCGGAACGGTTCATAGCGATAGCTCTCGATCAGGCGATTGGATTTCGGATACTCATTGAAAAAGTCCGCGAGCGTGAATTTATATCCTGACTTTTCGCAGCTCGCGAAGAAATCCTTGAAGTCCGGCTCTGCGATGACCTCGAGGATTTCCTTGCATGCGAAGACATTTTCAGGATTATTCCTATCGAGCAGATGAGCGAGATCCATGTGCCATGAACCGCCGCGCAATCCTAGATCGGCCAAGTTGCTGAATGCAGCCGAAGCTGCAGGAATTTCTCGGGCAAGTTCCTGGAGTTTTTCGATCGTTTCCTTATTCAGGATGTCCTGCTCATCATATGCGTCTGCCGCAAAGACCTTTTCCATGCCGAGCGCCAATTTCTTCAGCTCTGGATCTGCCTCGAATGCCTCTGCAGCCGATCGCAGATCCTTTGCAGTTTTTTCAGTATGATGACCATACAGCTTGCCGATCGATTTTTCTGAAAATCCGTCTTTCAGCAAGGCAGCGTACTCGTTTCCGATGCCAGCTTCTTTGATGATTTCTAATCTGTGCATCATCGACGACTCTGCGTACGGCTCATCTCTCTCTGCAGGCTTTGACAAGGAGAGGATTTCCATCAAAGCGGGGTCTTTCGAGAGCCGGATCCAGCTTTCAAGCATGTTGAGGTCTATCGGTTTGCCGAGCAAAGATGAAACTCTCTCTATGTTCTTCTCAGCCTCAGGAGTCAGCAGATGCTCTGCAGCATCTTTTGTTGCGAGCTTCGAAAGATCCCGCATCGCTTCCTCGCCGCGCTTCCCGAAATCATGCGCGACGCTTGCGCCTCCGAACGACTTGAGCTTCTCGAGCAGCGGCAGCACGTCAGCATTTTTTGCCAGATCTCTCAGTCCGTAATAGTCTTTGAATGTGCCGCCCTTTGTGATATCGATCTGATAGCCAGCATCTCGCAGCGCCTCGAGCAGCTTGATCGGATCATTCTTGGCCGCCATTTTTTCGATATCTTTCGCAAGATACTTTGATTTTCCAGCATTGAATGAATATGGGGTTTCTTTCGTAGCGTAGATGTTCATGGTGTCCTTATCTGAACTTTCAAAAGCCTTGACCTCAAAGCCTTGCTTTCGGAATTTTTCCGACTGTTTTTCGATGCCGGCTGCATTGGATTTTTTGATATTCCGATGATGCGATTCCGTCTCCACTGCAGATTCTTCGAGATACCGGGCGACAGCCAGAACACGCTCGGGATTCTCGATGCCCTGCAGTTTCAATCGCATGAGGTCGATTTTCACATTTGCGCTTTCGGCAAAATCGGATATCTTCGCCTTGATGCCTTCGATCCGTTCAGCAAAGCCGCCGGAGGAATAGATCGCTGCAGCTTTCTCCTGACTCAGACCGACTGATGCAGGGGCGGTTTCCACTCTCTGGTCTGCAGATGCGATGATATCGCCCTGAACAGCCGCTATTTCAGCGCTGGCTTCTTCAGCGAGCTTATTGAGATCGGCTTCGTCGATCCCCAGAACTTCAGGAGCCTGCGCTATTGCATGCTCGGCCTTTTCATCGATTGCCTTCGGCTTTTCTGAAACAGATGTCATATGTCCAGAGTCTGCTTAATTTCTCGGATCTTTTCCTCGTTCAGGGCTTTTTGATATTCACCGACAGCATTCAGGAGTTCTTTCTCAAGGATGCTCAATTCTCCCCGTGATGCGGAGAGGATGCTTTTCAATTCTTCGGCCTTGGTCCGTATTTCTTTGCTGTCCATAAGTAATAGAATTGTACGTTGCAGCGGTATGAAACGCAAACGGGATCAAGACAGCTGAATAAAAAGCCCCCGCGGCTTTGGGCCGCGGGGATTGCTTTGAGGTACTGGGCTATTGCAGAGAATCGACGAACTTCTGCATCGCCTCCTCCTGTTCTTCGATGGATTCGACGAGCTTGAATTGCGCTCGGGCGCGATCGAGGTTGTGATTCTGACGATGGATCCGGAAATACGTATCTCCGGCGAGGTGATCGGTCAGGAATCGCATCCCGAGCTCGAGCGTGATGAGCTTGCCGGAGAAGGCCATGAGGGATTTTTCAGCAGGCGTCAGGAAGCCTTTGGCGCTCGAATGATATCCGGCCGCGAGCTTCTTGAAAGCCGGCATCGACATCTTCACCTTGGACAAGTTCTGCTCGTCTTCAGGCATCGGATTCGTCGTAGTCCGGATCATGTCTCCGAAGTCATATAGCGCGCAGCCCGGCATGACGGTGTCGAGATCGACGACGCAGAGCGCTTCATCGGTCTTCACATCGAACATGATGTTGTTGAGCTTCGTATCATTGTGCGTGACTCGCTCGGGGATCTTCCCCTTCGCGAGCGCATCGACGATGATGCCGACGATCTTCTTCCGCTTCAGGGCGAAATCGATCTCGGCCTTTGCTCCTAGAGCGCGCTCGAAACGGTTCGCTTCAGCCGCCTGCATCAGAGCCTGGAAACGAGCTCTCGTATCATGGAAGCCTGCGATCGTCTCATGAAGACGTTCGCCGGGCAGATCCGCAAGCATGCTCTGGAATCGGCCGAATGACTGGCCGACGAGATATGCTTGCTGCGTGCTCGTGATCGCTTCGAATGTCCTGGCTCCTTCGATGAAGATGAAGGTCCTCCAGTAGTTCTCGCCATCGACGAAGTAGTCTTTGCCGGTCTTGGTCGGAATGAGGATGAGCGAGCGCCGGGTTATCTGGCTTGCTCCTTCCGCTTCCAATTTCGACCGGATGTGCTTCGTGACTCGCGCCACGTTGGACATCGTCGCGGCAGGGTCCTTGAAGACGCTGCTGTTGATGCACTGGTGGATGTAGCGGACTCGGATGCCGCCCTGGTCGTATGTGGCGGCCCAGGTTTCATTGATGTGTCCGACTTTGCAGATCGAGACGCTGGTGAGTTCGCCGTAGATCTGGAAGTGCTGGGAGATTCGGAATAATTTTTCGAGGTCTTGTTGCATAAGTTCGTTGTTGAAAGGTCAGGTTTGTGGACTGAGGAAAGCTTACACTATGGGAGGAAGTACGCAATGCTTAAAGGAATCGATCGCGTGTCTTTGCCAGACAGCCTGCAATCGCAAAAAAAGAAAACCACAAGGAGTTTTCCTTGCGGCGAAGATCGGGTTTGGACCGAAACTCCTATGCCCTATCACTTTCCCATCGCATTTTGCTGCTGATCCAAAAAGAATTGCGACATCTGCTGCTGAAGCACGGCGGCGTTCTGGAGCTCTTCCTGCTGACGTCGTTCATCTTTGGCGCTTTTAATTGTTTTTGCCTTTACTACATCCTTTGGTTCAAGCCAGATTGCGAGACTGGCCAGAATAACAGCGGGGAGAAGTATCATGAGAATTAATCCCCGCACTTTGATTTCCTTGATCTTGCCTCCCGGATGAAGGGTGAAGAAGATGCTTTTCAATGCATTACGAATCATATTTTAAGTATGGTGAGAAAAACTGCATTCTGCTTTGTACGTTACAAAGCAATAATGACAGTCCTTCTTCCCAGACTCAAAATGTACCTATATGAATTCAATGTACTCTTATACATACATTATATCATACAATACAAAGATGTCAATAGATTACATTTACATAGTGCCAGTTCGCCATAGCCGAGAATAGCCCATTAACTGAGCCATTTCTGCGATGCCTTCGCTCAGTCCGGCTTTCTCGTCCTCTCGGGTCATTCACAGAAATGAAAAAAGACAGAATCTATGATTCTGTCTTTTTTCATTTTGTGGACTCCGATGTTGTTTTTATGAACCACTTAGTTAAAGAATTGCAGAATCTAATTGGGTTTTAAAGGGTGATTATTCAGAAAAAGCTGAGGAATAAAGCAGAGGAAAAATCCGCTAACGGTCTAATTTAGAGAGGCTTTTCGACACTCACGATAGCCTTGTCGATATTGTAGTAAATTATCGTATCTCCCCTATCTTCGAAATCAATCACTTGTTTCTGCTCATCAGGCAAACCTCTAAAAAAGTTATTGAGTGTATCAAGTCTCTCACTGGCTAATTTTTTAAGATGCTCATCTGCCTCGACTTTCCCTGACTCCTTAAGTTCTCGCGATATCAGCTCATCAAACCGAGCCTTCGTACTAAGGAAAGGATTGAATACGAGTTCTTTCTTGAAGTTAATGAAGCCTGCCCCGCTCAGACAGCCTTCGATTTCATCTCCGCGAGGGAAATATCTTTTTGTGACCAGAGTATCAAATCCCGCCAATTCGTCTTTCTTGTGCATGAATGCCTGGAAAATAGGCTGGGTTTTTTCATTGAGAAATAGCTCCCACACGATGAACCTTCCTCCAGGTTTCAGTACTCGGAAGATTTCTTGAGCTATCTTCAACTGCACTTCTTTTTGATTTTCATGCAGACCCATTTTGACAACCACAATATCGAAAAAGCTGTCTTTATACGGCAACGATTTTATGTCCTCGACAGAATACTCAATATCCTTATGTTCCTTCAAATTTTCTTTTGCTCGTTCAATTTGAACCAAGCTATCATCCTGAACAAAGAAACTGCACGTAGAGGTGATTTCTTTCGCGTTCTTCTCCAAAAGCCACTTGGTAACACTTCCATAGCCAGCACATCCGTCGAGAACTTTTTGATTAGGTTTTAAACCAACAGCACCAACCAGAGCGTTAATCTGGTCATCGGTAATTTGATGGACTTTTTCATAAGCAATGATACGGCTATCAAATGTTCCAGGCCTGTATTCTTTCATGTGGGGATTGTATCAGAATAATCAGTTCCTATATAGGACTCGGTCACAGGTATTTTTCTGCTGAAAAATCCCGCGACCCCGCCTCAGTCGCCTTCGCGACTTCCGGCTTTCTCGTCCTCTCGGTTCATTCGCAGAAAATAAAAAGAACTCAGTCTAAGACTGAGTTCTTTTTATTTTTGTGGACCCGAGAGGACTCGAACCTCCCACCTTCGCTTTGCAAAAGCGTTGCTCTACCAGATGAGCTACGGGCCCATAATTTCGCCGCCAGTTTTTCAATCAAAATGACCAATAACGGCCATGTCCAAGCATTCTAACCTATTTACCACTAATTGCAAGACCGACGAGGTGGTCGAGGAAGTCCCCCATCTTCACGCCGACCGCTGCCAGGCCTTTCGGCAGGAGCGATGCTTCGGTAAGGCCTGGCAGCGTATTCACCTCGAGGAAGTAGATGCCGAGGCGCGGAGTGACGATGAAATCGCAGCGAGAATAATGCTTGAGACCGAGTGCCTTATGGACAAGCGTCGCGATGCGCATCATCTCGTCTTTCTGCTCATGAGTGAAATTGCCCGGCACGATTTCCTCCGACTTTCCCTGGTATTTCGCTTCATAATCGAAGAATTTGCCATGCGTCGGACGGATCTCGATCGGCGGCAAGGCGTATATCTCAGAACCGCGGAAATCATCGATGACGGCGCATGTTCCTTCGACGCCTGGAATGAATTCCTCGATCATGATATTGCTGCCTGACTCGAATGCCTTCATCACTGCCTCTTCGAATTCATGGAAGCCTTTCACGACGGATACGCCGACCGACGAACCGCTGCCGACAGGCTTCACGACGACTGGCAGTGCGAAAGATTTGAAGACATCGAGCAGTTTCTTCTCAAGCGCCTTCGCTGAAACATCGCCGATGAATTCATCGATGATGTCGTCACGACTGATGAGCACGTGCTTTGCCATCTTCACGCCATGGCCCTCGGCAGCAGAATGATCCGCGATCACTTTCTTGGTGAGTGCCTTATTCATCGCGATCGCAGAAGCAAGCGAACCTGAACCGGTGTACGGAATGCCATGACGATCGAGGATGGCCTGCACTTTCCCGTCTTCGCCGTATTGGCCATGGAGCGCGTTCACGATGATATCCACCTGCGAGAGCGCGTCATGCGGCTCCTTCGGCATGCCGGCGATATGCCAGAGGCCGTCGCGATCGATGAAGATGTCGATGACATGATATTTGTCCGGCGAAAGATGCCTGAGGACAGTCGCCCCGGATTTCAATGAAACCTCATACTCGTCGCTCGGGCCTCCGCGGAGCACTCCGACTCTGGTGAGATGCGTCATGGTGAAAGTATATCACAAGAAATATTCGAGCTATTTCTTGATGAATGACTTCTTGCGGAGGAGTTTGTGGTATGCGATAGCGAAGCGATGCGACTCGGCATTGGCGAGGAGGACGGCGGCTTTGAGCGTTTCATCAGTGATTGCACGGCTCGCCATAGTAGAACTCATGAGATCGCGCGGCGAATGCGTTTCATCCTTCACGACTGAAACGACCGGGATCTTCAGCTCGAAGCCAGCGAGCACCGCTTCAGCTGCATTGATCTGGCCGATTCCTCCGTCGACGACGACGAGATCCGGCATCGGCCAGTCATTGCGGGCAAATCTGCGCGACAGGATTTCCTTCAAGTTATTCACATCATCATTGCCGCCATCTTTCTGCGATTTCTTCACAGCTCGGCGCACGCGGAATTTGCGGTACTCGGCCTTGTCGATAGTACCGTTCGTAACGACAGTCATCACGCCGACCGCGTCATTGCCGCCGAGGTGCGCAATGTCATATGCTTCGATGCGATAACGCCCAGCGATCGAGCCGGTCGAATAGTCGATATACTTCTCATCGCCCTCAGATGCATTGCCGAGCACGATGCCCGCCTCGCTCTTGAGCAATCCGATATCCTGGATATGCGAGAGCGCATAGAGCGTCTTCTTTGCTTCATTCGCCTTCTCGAATTCCTGCTTCGACGCATATTCCTTCATATCTCGTTCAAGGGATTCGGTGAGCGCAGACGTCTTGCCGCGAAGGAAGAGCATGATGCGGCGGATCGTCTTCATGTAGTCTTTCTGAGAAATCTCCCCGCTGCAGACGCCCGGGCACCTGCCGAGCTGGCGATTGAAACATGGCTTGCCTGAGCCTGGCACGCACGTATCATGATATGGAAAGATCCTCCGGATGATCTTGAGCGCATCGCGGAGCATCGTCGGATTCGTGTATGGTCCGAATGACTCGCGGACTTCGTATGGAAGCGTTCCGTCTGCGATTGCAGCTTCGAGATTGCGCCCGCGGACCATGAGCACGCGCGGAAAATCCTCGTCAGTGATGACGACGTAGTTGAAGCTGCGATTGTCCTTCTCCTTCGTATTGAAATACGGCTGATGCTGCTTGATGAGGTTCGCTTCGAGGATGATCGCCTCGAGCACCGATCCGGTTTCAGTCCAATCGATCTTCGCAGACTGCGTCACCATGTCGATGAGCAGCGGCCCGCGGGTATGGATGAGGTCGTCGCCGAAATAGCTCCGCACGCGGTCGCGCAGCGAAGTAGCCCTGCCGATATAGAGGATATCGCCAGCTGAATTCTTGAAGAAATAGACGCCTGGCGCGTCCGGCATATTGATCTTGAGTAAGTCTTGACTATTCATACTTAGTGAGGCATTTTAACATAGGCAGGTTCGTTTTGAAACTTCAAAACGCGAGCTTTTTCTATTCGCACTCACCACGCCTGCAATTGACGCTTTGCAGTATCAATAGTATATTACTATCGGCAAAACACCCTGCAATCTCACAAAACAATAACCGCACCTGAAAGGCTTGAAGTCTGAATTATGGAACCTACACCTCATATCAACACTGACGAAGAGGACCGCGAACCAGGATCTTTTTTTCTGGTGCTCGTCATGGCCATACCGATATGGATCTCCGTTATCGCCGGGATAAGCTGGTATCACGGCAAAGAACGCCTCATCTGTGAAATCATCATCGGCATCTGCCTGATCGCGGATCTCGTGCTGCTCATCCAAGAAGAGGACCTGGGCCCGATCAGTGGCATATACTTCTTCGCCTGCTATGTCATGACCGTGTTCTGGCTGCATTCGAAAACCCCAGGCATCATTCCGATCGGGATGGTCGCATTCTGGATCGTGGGCTCTGCATTCCTGAAATTCATCACGGAACTCGTGACCACCAACCTTCCTCAGCGCGGAACAGATTGAAAATCGCTCTTCGCATTCGCAAAGAGCCCAGCATGCAATGTGCTGGGCTCTTTTTGATATAGCTGATGCTCTCATTCGAGACGATACGCAGCATACCGAACTACGCCTAGCGGAAAATGCGGCTGAACCACGCTGACACCTTCTGCCCGAGCGTCGGCTTCGGAACAAAGACAGGCTTCGCAGCCTCCCGAACCTCGATGACGAGCGGCATCGGCGCAGCTGCAGTTGTCAGGAAATATCTTCCCGGCCTAGCAGGGACGCTGATCAATGCGTGAGCTTCTCCAGTCTTCGAAATGAAGAATGCGAGGGATTTTCCTTCAAATTTGGCAGATATCGGAGCTTTGCTCAGCGGAATGAGGCTCACATCGAGGATATCGCCGGAGGTTGCGCGAACAAGCTCTATCAGAGGATGCGCAGTATCTCCCGAAATGAAAGCACGGAGCGGCGTGCTCGATGCGCTTACGAAGAAGAGGCCGGCAGGCTTCGCTTCCCCAGCAGCAAGCGTGAGCGGAATAGGATTCCTGAGAAGCGACACGAGATCCTGCTCATGATTCAATCCCGCAGAAGCGAGCTGCGATGAGACTTTCGGCAGCTTATTGAGTATGGCGACGACTGACGGCGGCAGCGGCGCAAAGAGGAATGATGAAACCTGCGGAACGAATCTGAAAGAGATCGGCGAGAGCTTGAGCGTCCGGGGAGAATTCAGCCCGCTCAGAATATTGCCGAAATTGGTGACGCCCTGATTCGCAGAGAGGCTGCCGCTGAAATTCGGCAACGGATTGAACGAGAGCGGATTCACCGGGCCGAAAGCAAGGCCGCGTGAAAGCCCCGAGTATCCGGATTTCGCTCCTGTTCCGGAGCCCGGTGAATCTGTCGTCGCTGATGCATAGGTACAGCTTCCATTGCTGATCGTCGCGGATGAATTGTAATTGGCAGCAGTCGAGTCCATACAGCCGCGCACAGCGGCGACAACTGTTACGGCACGCGTCTTTGCTGCAGTATTGCCTGCCGCATCGGCTGCAGTATATGTGATGATGTATATACCGGGAGTCGCGGCATTGACTGATCCGCTCACGACGACCGTTCGGCTTCCCGAAACCGCGTCGACTGCAGTCGCGCCGAGCTCAGTATATGTACCGCCTTCAGCGACAGACACTGATGCGCTGCCGTTCAATGTGATGACTGGAGGAACTCTGTCGGTGACATGGCTCGACCCTCCGCTGCCTGAGCCTTGAGCCGGATTCTTGTTCGGACCATCGACTCCTGCAACAGTAGAGAGAGTTGTATAGGCAGAGTCGATAACATTGATAGTTCCTCCATTTCCGCCGGCACCGTTATTCGAACTATTTCCTCCGTTCGCGGCGAGCGCAGTGCTTGTCGAGCTGATGACTGTGATCGTGCCTCCCGCACCTCCATTTCCGGTTCCGTTGCCTCCGGTCGAGGTGATCGAAGCAACTGTCGAAGATGATACCGTGATGGTTCCTGCAGCGCCTCCGATCGTTCCGTTCGCTCCGTTCGACGTAATGCTGCCAGTGACCGTGATGCTCACGAGATTGAAGCTGAAGCCAGCGGCTCCGGATGTTGCCCCGTTACCGATGATATTTCCCACAAGAGTCTTTCCATCGCCATCGAGCGTGACGTTATTTCCTGAAACAGTGCACGTCGCCGTAGCGTTCGCTGAGAGGCGATATGTGAGGCCTCCGATGAGCGGCGACCCGCACGCAGTCGAAAGAGTCGCGAATGATCCTCCATTGAGCGCCAGGAATGTCGTGCTCGTACCGAAGGTGGCGCCGGAGACGTCGACGACAGCGCCGTCAGCGAAAACGGTCCAAGGAGCGCCTGTAAGGAAATTCGCCGTAGTCGTAGCATTTGAAGCATATCGGCGCACTTTCGTTCCATTGATCGTGCCGTTATTGGCTGGAAGATCGCCGTTGAGAGTCGTCGTCGCATGCAGCGGATATGTCGTGAAGATCACGCCTTGATTCGTGCTTGTGCCATTCAGGAAGAATCCCGTAGTAGTGGCGTTATCGGAACCGAATACCGTTCCGAAGACTTCGCCCAGCCAAGACTTTCCTCCATCGATATTGAATATGCCGGCCGCAGGAACAGATCCGCCATACCAGTCGGTGTTGAAGGTTGCAGAATGGAAGACGTGTCCGTTCCCAGAATTATGACTTGTGCCATTGAAAACGGCGTTGCCATCAATGTCATTGTTGTTATAGCTGAGATCGTTGAATGTCGCATTATTGAAAATAGAGCCTTCATTATGGCTTGAACCATTGAAGGTCGAGATGCTGATAGTGCCCGAATTGAAGCTGAACCCATTGAAGGTCGAAGTCCCCTCGACATCGGCTCCGTTGGAGCTGTGATCGTTGAATGTCGCATCGCTATGAAGCGTCGCTCCATTAGTTGATGATCCGTTGAATATCGCAGGCACATTAACGTCGCCGGCATTGGTGCTTGTGCCGTAGAAAATAAACGAGGTGATCGGGTCATTGTCCGAACCATATACTGCTCCGCCCAGATAGCCAATCCATGATTTTCCGCCCTCTATTGCAAGTCTGCCTGCCGCAGGGGTTGTAGAAGCATAATAATTAGTATTGAATGTTGCATCGCTCAGGACTGTGCCTTCATTATGAGTCGTATCATTGAATATGGCATTGAAGCCGACTTCAGTATTGCCACCGTTGTAGCTTATGCCATTGAATGTGGTGGTACCGAAGGTTCCGCCGAGATTGTAGGTCAAATTATTGAATGTGACTGCACCCAAGATATTCCCTGAGCTGCCATTGAAGCTTCTGCCATTGAATGTAGTATCCGCGTAGATTTCGAAATTATTCGTGCTTGAAGCGTTGAATGTGGCAGCCGTCAGGACAGTCCCATCGTTGCGGGTCGTGTCGTTGAATTCCGCGCCGCCATCGATATAGCAGCTGCTGAAGCCCGTACCATTGAATGTGGCGAAGCTGAAAATTTCAGTTCCCTGACAATAGCTTTCGCCATCAAATAGCGCCGTGCCGGATATTGAACCTGTATCGCTATGCGCGCGGTCATGGAATTCAGCGTCGCCGCTGATAGCACCGGTATTATAGCTGTCGCCATTGAATATACTGTGAACATAGTCTTCGGCGCCGCTATTCGAGCTTGTTCCGTTGAATGTTGCGGTATAGGCGCCGCTGATAGTGCCTAAGTTATTCGAATCATTGAAAGATGCGTCGGCGAATATGAATCCGGCGCTGTCATTGAAGCTATTCGGACCGAATAGGAAAAGCGTGATCGGATTGCTCTGCGAATCAAACATGGTGCCATCTACCCTATTCGACCAATTGGTTCCGTTGAACTCAAGCACCCCGCCCATTGGAGGCGTTTGGCTGAAGTACGAGCTATTGAATGTGGCATTGCCGGTGATGTGGCTTCCCTCAGGACGGCTCTGGCCATTGAATATCGCATCTCCCGTAATGAGCGTGTTGACTACAGTGCTCTGATTGTTGAATACGAACGTAGTGATCTGATTGCCGTCGGAGTCTCGGATAATGCCCTCCGGAGCACCGATGGTCCAGCTCTGACTTCCGCTCAGCGTGATCGTTCCCCCCGTCGGCGCAACTCCGCCATAATGATCAGTATTGAATCTGACATCGCTTCCTCCATATACCTGCCCCGTAGAATTGTAGCTCGAGCCATTGAAGGTCGTTTGACCCAGGACTGCTCCGGCATTGATGCTTGAGCCATTAAACACAGCGGTACTGACATCGAGATTGCCAGTAGCTTTATTGAGACTCGATCCGTTGAATACCACATCGACTCCGCCGCTGATATTACCATTGTTCTCGCTTGAATCGTAGAAAAATACTGTACTGCCGCCAGGACCGCTGATGTTTCCATCGTTATGGCTTGACTCATAGAAAGTCACCGTGGCTCCGTCATCAATATTAAAATTTCCTCCAATACCCGAAGCTCCTATGAAGGAAATATTGCCTTTGATTGTGTACGGCATATTTGGCAGCAATGAGCTGCTGTTGAATAGTATTCCTGTGGCGCTTGCATCCAGTGAGCCGAGCTCAGGAAGTATCGGAACGACCTCTATATCAACAGAAGGACCAGTATTGCCGACTGTAGCAACGCAAGAACCTGAAACAGGGAGCGATCCCTTATTAACTGTATGGCTCGCATCAGTCCACCAATCACCGAGCGTATTCCAGGAATCGCCAGCGCTATTGGTATACCAGTAGAAATTGGGAGTAGCGCAATTCCCGCCAGCCGCATCAGAAGATGCCGGCTTGAAAGCGAATACCGAGAGGAGAATAGCGGACACAAGCGCAAAAAAGAATATAGCGGAAAAAGCTCTTTTGGATTGTATCCATTTCGCGGGCATTTATCACCATCATACCATGGCAAACGGCCGAATGAACTAGCTCTTTTTCAACACTTTCTTGAGATATTGGCCGGTATAGGATTTCTCGACCTTCGCCACATCCTCCGGCGTTCCCTTCGCCACGAGCTTCCCGCCTTTATTTCCGCCGTCGGGACCGATATCGAGCACGTAGTCTGCCGATTTCACCAGGTCGAGGTTATGCTCGATGACCACGACCGTGTTGCCCTTTTCGACGAGCCGATCGAGGATCTCGATGAGCTTCCGCACGTCTTCATAATGAAGTCCTACTGTCGGCTCGTCGAGGAGATAGATCGTCTTCGCGAGATGCGCGCGATAGAGCTCCGAGGAGATCTTGACGCGCTGCGCTTCTCCGCCGGAAAGCGTCGTCGCAGATTGTCCGAGCTTCAGATAGCCGAGACCGACTTCCTTCAGCGTCTCGAGGCGATCACTCACCGAAGGAATATCCTCGAAGAATGTCATCGCTTCGTCGATCGTCATCTCGAGCACTTCGTAGATGCTCTTCTTCTTGTATTTCACTTCGAGGGTCTCCTTCATGAAGCGCTTGCCGTTGCAGATCTCGCATGGCACATAGACTGTCGGGAGGAAATGCATCTCGACTGCGATCTCGCCATTGCCCTCGCAGGATTCGCAGCGTCCGCCCTTCACATTGAATGAGAATCGCCCTGCGCCCCAGCCTCGAGCCTTGGCTTCGACTGATGATGCGAACAGATCTCGGATGTGCGTCCATGCGCCCGTATATGTCGCGGGATTCGATCGCGGAGTTCGTCCGATCGCTGACTGGTCGATGAGGATGACGCGGCTCACGTATTCGGTTCCTTCGAATGATTCGCAATTATAAATCTCAGCTGTACGATGGCGTCGTTCGAGCCGGCCCTGGAGATTCTTGTGGAGGATCTCATACATGAATGAAGATTTTCCAGAACCCGAAACGCCAGTGATGACGTTCAGCACGCCGAGATGCACATCTGCGTCCATGTTCTTGATATTGAAAACATTTCCGCCGCGGATCATGATCTTGCCCTTCGATTCTCTGCGTTTTGCCGGAACAGCGATCACTTTCTCGCCGCGAAGATATGCGAGCGTGAGCGATTCTTTCGCACCGCCAAGCTCATTCGCTTTTGCTGCTGGCAAGGTCTTCGCCGTGAGGAGCTCGTCGAGCCAGCCTGCAGCTACGACATGTCCGCCATGGACGCCTGCGCCCGGTCCGATGTCGATGATATAGTCCGACGCATACATAGTATCCTCATCGTGCTCGACGACGACGATCGTATTGCCGAGGTCGCGGAGATTCTTGAGGGTGGTGATGAGGCGGTCGTTGTCTCGCTGATGGAGTCCGATCGTCGGCTCGTCGAGCACGTAGAGCGCTCCCACGAGGCCGGAACCGAGCTGCGATGCGAGGCGGATGCGCTGCGCCTCTCCGCCGGAAAGCGTATGCGCGCGCCGGTCGAGCGTGAGATATTCGATGCCCACGTTGATCATGAATCGGAGGCGGGATTCGATCTCCTTCAGGATGATCTTGGCGATCTCCTTTTCAGTCGCAGTCAGCTTCACTGACTGGAAGAATTTCTCGGCGATGTCGATCGACATGCCGGTGAGCTCGACGATATTCTTGCCGTCGATGCGGACGAAAAGCGCTTCTTCGCGGAGGCGCGCGCCCTTGCATTTCTTGCAGACCTCATTGCTGAAGAATTCCTCCGTTCCGAGGCCGTTGCATTCAGGACATGCGCCGTATGGCGAGTTGAATGAGAACAGGCGAGGCTCGATTTCAGGATATGAGAATCCGTCATACGGGCACATGAATTTGACCGACATGAGCTTCTCTTCTTTCGTCTCTTCCTTGTCGTTGCCGTATTCGATCTTGATGAGGCCCTGGGCTTCTTCGATCGCCTTTTCGAGCGCTTCAGAAAGTCGCTCCTTCGCATTCTCCATCGTTGCCTTATCAGAGAATTCGCTCAAGAAGATCTCATCGACGAGGACGTCGATGTCGTGCTTCTTGTTCTTGTCGAGGATGATCTGCTCGCGGAGTCGCATGACCTTGCCGTCGATCTTCACGCGGTCATAGCCCTTGCCGAGGAGGTCGTAGAGCATCTGGTAGTACTCGCCCTTTCGTCCGACGATTACCGGAGCATAGACCTTCACCTTTCCATCAGTGATGGAAACGCCGAATACTTCCCGGGCTTTCTTGTTGCGGCCGGAAACCTGCGAGACGATCGTCTCGAGGATCTCTTCCTTGCTGATGCGATGGATCTCGCGATCGCAGACGAGGCAGTGCGGATGGCCGACGCGCGCGAAAAGGATTCGGAGGTAGTCATAGATCTCGGTGATCGTGGCGACCGTCGAGCGAGGATTGTTCGAGCGGGATTTCTGATCGATTGAAATAGCCGGAGAGAGTCCGATGATCTCATCGACGTCCGGCTTCTGCATCTGCTTCAGGAACTGCCGGGCATATGATGAAAGAGACTCGACATACCGGCGCTGGCCTTCGGCGAAGATCGTATCGAATGCGAGCGATGACTTTCCCGAACCGGAGAGGCCGGTGATGGCGATCATCTTGTTGCGCGGCATCTCGACGGTGATGTTCTTCAGGTTGTGGGTGCGGGCTCCTTTCACGACGATTTTCTCACCGTCAAGAAGCTCATGCTTCGAAGTCCTCGCCGACTTCGCTTCAGTCTTTGCTTTGTGGTCTTTTTGAATCATATGTGTTGTTGTATGCCGCCGAATGCGCGGGCGTTATTGCAGATCCCATATAGCACGAAACGCCGCTCGAGCGGTCTATGGGGGCATCTATGGATGAAGCAATACTATACCAGCAGTCCGGCTACCGCACAAGAGTTTCGCCTTCCCGGATGATCTCATCGATGGACGTCGATGCTTTAACGAGGAAACGCTGGGCTCCGAGCATCTTTGCCCGCTCGAGATCGATCGCCTGGCTCGTATTCGAAAGGATGATCACGGGAATATTCCGGAGCGCCGGATCCATGCGCATCTTCTGGAGAATATCGAATCCTGTCATGCCTGGAAGGAGCAGATCGAGCAGCACGAGCTTCGGCACGTGATTTTCGAGATAGGCGAAAGCCTCTTCTCCGCTCTTGAGCCTGACAATATCGCATCCGACTGAAACGAACTTCCTGACGAGGATATTGGCGAGGAATCGATCGTCTTCGACCCAGAGCACGGTCACGCCGGAAAGCGCCGACGGCTTTTTTCCTGAAGCATTCGCAGCAGCGCCGGCCGCAGCTGCTGCGACAGAAACAGGCGTCGGCTGATAGTGGCGATCAACCGCCTTCATCACCGCAACTGCATCGGCAGGCGCGGCTTCTATGTATTCGCGCACGCCGAGACTTGCGGCGCGCCTGCCGTCGACCGGCACCGATGATCTTGAAAACAGGATGACGGGAATCCGAGCGATCGAAGCGTCTTTGTTCTTCGCCTCGAGGACCTCATAGCCGCCCCTCGGCGCGAGCGCGGCGTCGATGACCACGAGCGAAGGCTTGATTTCCTTCATCTCCTGGAGCGCTGCCGCTCCGTCGCGGATCACATGCGGATGATGCCCGGACTGTTTCAGCCGTTCGAGTATGGCACCGCCGAGGCCTGAATCGTCTTCGGTGATCAGGATGATTTTTCCATCGTTCATGGCCTTATTATAAGCCCTTTGCAGCTGCGATCCTACTCCAGAGATGCTATTGACTTTACTATATAATTGAGATATAATGCAACCTGGACAATGAAGTAGCGAAACGACGCAGCAACAGGCAACAGCAACTTGAAAACGAAACAAAAGCCTTCATGCGTCTTGTCCCGCATGAAGCATGGAGTAACATTATGAAAAAAAAGCTAACGGCCGGCAAGACACTCATTCTTGCATGCCTCAGTCTGGTATTGGCGTTCGGAGAAATCGGATGCCAATTATTGAGTGACGGATGGACCCGACGGATCGCGATCAACTCGAAACCCGTAGGGTGGGTTCGAGTGAATGAAGAATCGGAGTGGCATCTCATGCCATATACGTATACGTTCACCACCGTCCGCAATCGCGACCATACGATCCATCTTCATTTCCAAGATGAAATCGGAAGGACGTGCAATAGAGACATCGTATGCCTCACAGACGGCAGGATGATGACTGAAGGCGGCGCAGTGCTCGCGGTCGTCGGCGGAATAGCAGGCGGATTCTCGGTCGGCATCGACAAGTCGCTTGCGACAAGCGTCAAGCCGTCGATCAACTACTTCCTGCTTCAAGACGACGACTACCCGAAGCCGCACGTATTGCCGGCGCCGGCGCCAGCAACGGTGAACCAGAACAGCGTTCCGATCGTGAACACGATAACCAACTTCGTTACCACCGAACGGATCGTCACGAACTATGTTCGAGTGCCAGTTCGGGTGCCAGTCTACGAAGGACCGCCAGTATTCAGCGTCGGACCGATTGAAAGTGAAGTATGGCAGAACGACAGCCGAGTGATCAGAAGCAGGGTCGATACGATACGTTTCGGACCAGACAAACACTACTCGACAAGCTGCAAGCCTGCGACGAAAGCAAGGTCGCGGCTGACTGGCGAACTCGATACCGGAGGAAATTAAGTAGGATCCTGAAAGACGGACAAGGATGGACCGCCACGGCTTCGCGCAATCTGCACGAACACCGAGCGGTCTTTTCTATTTCACTCCTGCACTACTTCCCGCGCTTCTTTGACTCCTCCTGGAATTCTTTCAGGCTTTCCTTGTGCGCTTCGGATGTCTTGCCGGTCTTCTTTTTATGCTCTTCTTTCTTTGCAGCCTTCGCTCCTTTCTCAAGGCGCTCCTTGAGCGCGGCGATCTCATCGCGGATGATCGCCGCCGTCTCGAAGTCGAGCTGCTTTACCGCTTCCTCCATTTCTTTTTCCTTCATCTTGAATACTTTCTTCGGATCGACGCTGAAAAGATTGTCGTCGACTTTCAGGAGCTCATGCACGGCCTTGTCATGATCGCTGCGAAGCTGATCGGTAATGTCGTGGATCTTCTTGATGATCGTCTTCGGGGTGATGCCGTGCTTCGTATTATATGCGACCTGGATGGCGCGGCGGCGGTTGGTTTCAGCAATAGCTCGCTCCATCGATCCGGTCATGATGTCGGCATAGAGGATGACGCGGCCGAAGACATTGCGGGCCGCACGGCCGATCGTTTGGATGAGCGACGTCTCGGAACGGAGGAAGCCTTCCTTGTCCGCGTCGAGGATGCCGATGAGCGAAACCTCGGGAAGATCGAGGCCTTCTCGGAGCAAGTTCACGCCGATGAGCACGTCGAACTTTCCTCGGCGGAATTCCGTGAGGATGGTGATGCGGTCGATCGTCTTGATATCGCTGTGGAGGTATTCAGCTTTCATGCCCTTCTCTTTCAGATATTCCGAAAGGTCTTCGGCCATCTTCTTCGTGAGCGTCGTGGCGATGGCGCGCTCGCCTCGCTTGATGACTTTCGCTGCTTCCTCGATGAAATCGAAGATCTGGCCAGGGTATTTGCCTGCTTCCACTACGGGCTTTATTTCAATGACTGGATCGATGAGACCGGTCGGACGGATGACCTGCTCGACGATCTGGCCTTTCGGAGGCTTGCTGTTCTCGAATTCATATTTGCCAGGGGTAGCCGAGGTGTAGATGATCTGGCCGACGCGAGCTTCGAATTCGTCGAATTTCAGGGGGCGATTGTCGCGGGCGGAAGGCAGCCTGAAACCGTACTCGATGAGCGTCTGCTTGCGCGACGCATCGCCGGCGAACATGCCGCCGATCTGCGGAACCGTCACATGCGACTCGTCGATGACCGTGAGGAAATCCGGCGTGCCGTCAGCCTTGCGCGGGAAGTATGCAAGGAGCGTATCGGGAGCTTCGCCCGGAAGCTTGCCGGAGAAATGCCGCGAGTAGTTCTCGATGCCGTTGCAGTAGCCGACTTCCTTGATGAGGGCGAGGTCATATCGGACCCGGCGCTTGAGGCGCTCGGCTTCGAGATTCTTGCCAGCCTTCGCGAGCTCTTCGAGGCGCGACTCGAGCTCGGCCTTGATCGTCTTGAAAGCGCGCTCAGACTGCTCGTCGTTGCTGATGAAATGCTTCGCTGGGAAGATGAAGACGGCCTCGCGTTCGCCAGGACCGAACTGATCAGGATTCTGCTGATTCTCTTTCGTGACGCGATACGCCCGAGTGACCGGATCGATCTCGAGGATGCGCGCGATCGTCGAGCCTTCGTATTCGAGACGGAAGACCGTGTGCTCGTTGACCGGCATGATCTCGATATTGTTGCCGATAGCGCGGAATTGGCCAGACTCGAGGTCCGCAGTGGTGCGCTCGAAATGCACGTCGACGAGCCGGCGGATGAGCTCATTGCGAGCGAGCTCCATGCCCTTCGCGAGCTTCATATTCACCTTCTCGTATTCGACGGGACTTCCCAAGCCGTAGATGCATGAAACAGATGCGACGATGATGACATCGCGGCGCGTAAGCAACGCCTGCGTCGAGGCATGACGCAGTCGCTCGATCTCCTCGTTGATCATCGCCTCCTTTTCGATATAGGTATCAGTGACCGGCATGTACGCTTCCGGCTGATAGTAGTCGTAGTATGAGACGAAATAATGCACGGCGTTCTCAGGAAAAAATTCCCGATATTCCTGGGCGAGCTGCGCGGCGAGCGTCTTGTTGTGCGCGATGACGAGCGTCGGCTTATCATGCGCAGCGATGATGTTCGCCGCGGTGAAGGTCTTTCCGGAACCAGTGACTCCGAGGAGCGTCTGATGGCGCATGCCTTTCTTCAGGCCCTCTTTGAGGCCCTCGATGGCCTTCGGCTGGTCGCCGGCTGGTTCGAATTGTGAGTTGAGTTTGAAAAGCGGCATGTGATTGGTCTATATCCCCATCATAGCAAAAAGCCTCCGTATTGCTAGGGAGGCCTTCTGCCAACTGCGCTTCATTATCGAATTAACGATAATTATGCACGTGTTACATTCTTCGCGCATGGTCCCTTTTCTCCGTCTGCGACTTCGAAATTGAGGACATCGCCAACCTTGAGCGCATCGTACATTACGCCGCTAAGATCCTTTGAATGGAAGAAAAGGTCCTTTGTCTCGCCTTCGCGAGCAATGAATCCGAATCCTTTTTCAGTAAGAGTTTTGATAGTTCCTGTCATGTTTTTTTTATTATTTTTTCAGAAACCCGACTCCGTTTCTTTGTCAGATCATTATAGCATGCTTCAGCCAAATATAAAAGTGCCTGGATTCAGTCTCAGGCGCGTACCTTCGCTGCCTTATGATCATATTCCCAATGCGACGGATGGTACGATACGTATCTGAAGGATATTTTCTCGATCGACGAAATGACTGCATAGAGCGCAAAATGGACAATGACCGATGCTCGCAGCGTACGGATATACTTCCAATCGAGCTCGAGCGCCGCATCGCTCAGATACCAGGCATATTCAGGCACGCCCTTCAGCTGATCGATGTCTTCCTTGATCCGCCGATAGACTTTCCAATGATGCTTGAAGGTGACGTACGGATCATACAGGCATCTCGCATCGTAATACATCCTGATCGATCCTGGTCCGAATCTTGTCAGGATATAGGGCGCGAAGAAGATGTCGTCGGCTATGCAGCATGACTCGAGATGCCAATATGACCCAGCTCGAAGGGCAAAGAATCTTCCGTGAAAATAAATCTTCGACCGAATTCTCCATTCGGGCTTCAGGCCGCTTCCCTTGTCCTGTCCCATCTCGTCTGCAGGATGGAATCTGCTCACATCGCGCACGGCGACCTCGCTCATCGGATGGAACGATCGGCACCAAAAGATATCGGTGAACAGGCTTTGCATCCGCGAACCGCGCTTTCGGTTCGGATATGGATAACCGCCAGCGACGATAATCCTCGGATTGCGCGAGAGGCCGGCGAGCAGGATTCCGAACGAATCCGGCTGAGAGCGGCTGTCGGCATCGATCTTGATCACGAAGCATTCAGGAAAATCCTTCGCTGCAGTTTCCATAAGCGCATGCATTGCTGCGACATATCCCTTGGGCGATCGTATGATGCTGAAGAGATCCGGCTTTGCCGAAGCGACACGGCCGAGCGCTTCCTCCGTATTGTCGGTGCAGCCGTTGACGCAGACAATGATCTTCCGCAGGAAAAAATCGCTGCGGCAGCTTTCTGCAGCAGCAAGGACGCCGCTGAGCGATTCCGCTATCAGCTTCTCCTCATTATAAGCAGGCATGACTACGATATATTCTTTCATTTCAGCATGCTGAGACCGAGTTCGAGCAGGAGGAGCGATCGGGCATTGGCGAGCGACCGCGGAACCTGATCGAGGATAATAGCATGAGCCGCCGGAAAAGTCAGCCAGACGACCTGCATGAATTCCTGACGCTCCTGTTCGGTAAAGCGCGGCTTCCCCTTCTCGCCGCTCACTTCGGCATAGAAGCAATGATTGTCCTGCATGGAATCGGGACGGATGCCGTATTCGATTATCCTTCCGATTTCTTGGCACCTTACAATAGCGCATCCTGTTTCCTCCAGCGCTTCGCGAACGAGCGCTTCCTCAGCAGTTTCAGACGCATCGATGCCGCCGCCCGGCAATTCATACCAGTCGCCTCGGACATCATTCGGCGGATAATGAATCACGGCTACCCTGTTTTCGGAGTCGACAAGCACGATGCGGACAGCCTCCCTGGACAGATGGTAACTATCGTCCGAGCGAGGGCTTCTTTCTGGAAATATGTCGTGTTCCCGCAGTATCCGTATGATTTTCATTAATCGAGAGTCGTGAAGCGCCGATCCAGGCAGAGCTTGTCGATGCCATAGAGGAATACCGCGACCGCAGCGATCGACAGCCCGAAATCACGTACGCCAGTCGCTCCATAGCCGACCACATAGGTAATATCAAGCATATGAAGCGCGAGGAGGAGCGCAGAAACCCGGGTGAAGAAGCCGGCAAGGAGGCAAAGCCCGAAGACGATTTCGAATGAGCCGTTGAATGCGACGAGCGTCGGAGCAGTCAGGCCTGAAATGTCCATGATCGACTTCGGAATGAAGCCGAGCCATGAGCCGGGATGCATGAGCTGCTGGGATCCGAACCAGAGGAATACGAGCGCGACGCCGATGCGCAGGACTGTCGGAGCTGATGCCTTGAGCCGATCACTGAGTGTCATCATAGAATTATATTTTGAAATTATGGACGAAATTTTTTCAGGCTATTTCACGAGCGTGCCGATCTTGAGCGAAGCGAGCTCATTCTCAGGACGAGGCTGTCCGCCATGCTGCCCTTCGAATGCCGCTGTGCCGTCGATGCCGCAGATCTTCATGATATTTGCGACGCCTCCCGGATGCTGGTTCACGAATGGCGAGAGGTTATACACGCTTCCCCGGACAGCAGTCCAGCAATCTGTCTGCGACTTATGCTTCGCGACGTCGGCGAGCGTGTAGGTTTTTTCAGATGAAACAGTTCCGGTCGACGTCGCTCCGGTAGGATTGAGCGTCTCAGATCCCTGAGAAGTGGTGCGTGTCGGCTTTGCCACTGAAGGATTCCTGAATGTCGCCGTGAGGATGATAATGATAATTGCGGCAACTATCAGAAAAACAATCGTATATATCGTTCTTTTTGTCATATGTATATAGTATACGACAAAGCGCGCTGATTTGGTGCAGAGTTTCAGTTTACCTTGATAGCCTTGTTATTCCGGATCTGCCACAGGTCGAATTGATTGTTCGAACTTTGTACGCCGCCGATCGCATCAAATGTCATATTTCCATATGAAACCGTATCGAATTCATGCGAGCGTAGATATGCGTCATACCCCTTCGAATCAAGGCCTTCATCCTCGAGCATCTTCGCGATGATCATCGTAGAATCATATGCTGGTCCCGCTCCGAATTCAGGTTCAGTTCCGAAACGCTTCTTGTACCGTTGCACAAAATCGCTTTCCGGCATCGCAGCATGAAAGTATGTCGCCATTTCATATAGATTCTGATACTCAGGCTTGAAGTAATGATCGTGGACGAATTCATCTCCATAAAGGGCGATCTTTGGGAAGGTATCCTTGTGCAGATTCAGAAAATTAATGATTGTCTTCTCATCATAAAGGCCAAAGATGATGACGTCAGGCTTTGCGGCAGCGAGTTTGAGCGCAGGCGTCCGGATATCTGTCGTTGCCTCATTCACAAGTTCAGTCGCAACAACTTCGATTCCATTCAGTGCCGCATACTTGCTCATACGCGCCGAGAAATCGGAATAGTATGCATCATTCTGAAGCATGACCGCGAGGCGCTTCACGCCATGCTTTGCCATATATTCAGCGATGAGCTTTGCCTTCACGTCTGTCCGATACCATGCAGAGAATACATTCTTATGCACTTTCGTGCCATTGACCGCTTCGATCCCCGCATCGGGCGAAATAAGCACGATATTTTTCTCAGCGATAAGATCCGCAGCGCCCTGATACACATCGAGCCATGTCGGACCGACAATAGAGGCGACATGATCGATATTGATGAGCTTCGAAACCGCGGAGACCGATCCTCGCGATGTAGACTGCATATCTTCAGTGATGAGCTCGACCTTCTTTCCGCGAATGCCGCCGCGAGCATTGATATCATCGATGGCGAGCTGTGTTCCGTTGCGAGCCGCTTCGCCCCATGATACTGACGACACATCCCCGCTCAAGCCAAATACGCCGCCGATGCGCACAATGCCGGAATCCGCATCAGACTTTCTCTGGATGTATGCGAAACCGCCGACAAGGCAAATGACCAGAACGATTGCCGAGAAAATCCGCGTTTGTTTTTTCATGCAGCAAGTAGATCATATGTATTTGACATAATCTATATAAGATGGTTATATGGATATAAAGTAAAAAGATAATTTACTTTTTATATACCCAGAAAATGAATCTTCTTGCACCGAAAAGCGTCGAGGACATCATCCTCAGCCTTCTACAGCATGGCGAGCGGAAAACGACGGAGCTTCTCATGGAAGTCGGGGAAATGCGTCCAAATACGACGAAACAGGGCTTTTATGCTGCCCTGCGGAAACTCCGTGCCCAAGAGATCGCAATCGTCTATAAAGGCGTCGCCTCCCTACATACTACATGGATCGGCGAGATGCGCGACAAGATCGCATCAATCGCTCAGGCATATACCCTGAAGCCGGACGCATTCGACATCTTCTCGCTCAAGGAAAAAGAAAGCCTTTCATATACCTGCTACACGCCGCAGCAACTCGATAGCTTCTGGGGTCACATCCAGACGCTCATCATGCACACGACTGCTCCCCGCGAACCGATCTTCACGATTGATCCGCACTACTGGCTCTATATCGCCCGAAGGAAGACTGAGCTTAGATGCCTCGAGGAAATACACCGAAGCGGCCGGCAATTCCTCATCATCGTCAACAAGGACGCGAAGCTCGACCGCGCCATCAAGCGTGATTTCGTAGGCGATAATTCAGTCCAATATCATATTGAAAAAGTTTCCGGCAAAAATAGCCGCTATGTAAGCATCATCGGCAACTATGTCATCGACGTGACGCTCGATCCAGCGATCGCCGACAGAATCGAGAAAATCTACGCGAAGCATGAAAACGTGAACCCGAATCTCGTACATGAATTGCAATCCCTCCTCGAGATCCGATCTCGAAGCAAGATAAAGATTTCACGCAATCGCGCACGTGCGGCAAAATTCAGAAGCAGCATGTCACAGTATTTCTATATCGTCAGGTAGGATTTATTTCGCCACAGTCTTCGATTTGATCTTCATCGTGAAAAGAAGCCCGACGAATACGAGAACTGCGAGCGAAATGAGCCCATAGGAATAGCTTGCCTTGCCGCTACTCGCAGTCGAAGCCAGGACGACGCTCCATGCGATCGGTCCGATGAATGTGGCGAAACGCTCCGCGATGATGTAGAAGCTGAACGAGCTCGCGGCCATATCCGGCGGGGTGTAGTCCGCAACCATCGCTCGGCTCACGCCCCAGACGGGACCGAAGATGAATCCCCCTGCGAGGCAGATGATGACGAGCAGCGTGAAGGAATGCACGAATGCGATGAGCGGCAGGATGATGCACCAGCTCGCAAGGAGGAATATCATGACCGGCTTTTTGCCCTTCCAATCGGCGATCTTCCCGACCGCCCACGATCCGACGCCTGCAAGCAGCAATATGCCGACTGACAGATACGTCTTCGCCGCATCCGAGACGCCGTGCACTTTCTCCAGGAATATCGGAAAATTATTCGAAAATGTGAGAAGCGCATCGCTGAAGAGGAAATAGCCGACGAAGAGATAGAAAAGATTCTTGATCGAGAAGATCCGCTTCATGACTGCGACGATGCCGCGATACTCGTTCATGAGTGAAATTTTTCCGGCTCCGCCCGAGCCGCCAGAAGCTTCGCCGAAAGCTTCTGCGTCTTTTTCAACATGCTTCTCCTTGTACCAGATGAGCATCGGCAGCGCGAGAAGCGCGAACAGGACGAGCGATGGCAAGAGCGCCTGCACCCTGCCGTGCGTGCCGAACAGATAGATCGAGCCGGTGGCGAACGGCAGCGTCACGAGCAGGCCGAAGACTTGCCCGACATAATTCGCCCCTTCTCCGATGCCGGATATCTGCGACCGATTCGCTTCAGTCGAAAGGTCATTCATCATCGGCGTATAGTAGACGAAGCTCATGAGGTAGAAATAGAGTGCGAGGGTGAAGAGTATCACTGCGAGCAGCACCTGCGACGGCGCGAAGAGCGTGATGCCTGTCGTGACCGCATACAAGCCGATCGTTATGACCGTCGTCCACCTGAGGCCCGAGATCTTGTTCCCCGTCATGTCGATCCTCCGGCCGATGCTCGGCGCAGTGAGTATGAAAAGGATCGATGAGACGACAAGCGTCGCGTTATACCACCAGTCGGGCTTGCCGCTGTCGACGACGATCCATTGCGAGAAATAGAAGAGGAAGACGATCATGATGATCGAGTTGGCGAAGTCATAGAGCGACCAGAGGAATATGTTCTTCTTCATATTTTGATTATAGCAGAATGCAGCAGGAACATGGCATTGGTCCTGATCGCAAAAAACAAAAATCCCATGCTGCCGCTATCGCTAGCGTCAGCATGGGAGAATTGTCGCAAAGGCGCAGAATACAGACTATCCGCGACGCTCGAGCACGAACCGGTAATGATTCTCAGGAACCAGCACCTGATCGATTCCGAGATCCGTGACATTGTCCCTGATCGGCGCGAGGTCGAATCCGACTTCCTCAAAAAGCAGAGGCCAATCCTTTGCGAGTTCGAAGGCGCCGGGAACATTCACGTCCGAATCGTGAAGGATTCGATTGTAGAAGTAGTCGACGAGGAATGTGACTGACCGCGCTACTTGTCCCGGTTCGGAAGGAACCGTTTCGAGCACGACTACCCTGCCGCCCGGCTTGATGATCCGAGCGAGTTCCCTGAGGACCATCTTCTTATCGAGCGTATGATGAAGCACATTTGTGATGATGCCGCCGTCATACGTCCGATCGAAGGCTCCAGTCTGGATGCCATCGTACTGGTAGATGTCTACCGCAACTCCCGGAGCTTTGTAGAGTTCCGTATCGTACCCGGTAACAATCACGCCAGGCAAGCCCATCTGCACGAGATCCGAGACGCGCCCGTCGCCGCAGCCGAGGTCTACGACTTTTTTGCCAGGCATCAAATGCTTGAGGTACGGCAGCACCTGCTCGCAGACGATGTAGGCTCGGTCCGAGAACTTCCTGCGCATGACTTCGAGCATCGGTTTTCCGCTGACAGTGATCTTGCCGAATGAGGCGAAGATCCGTTTTTCGACAACGACGAGACCTCCGTTAGTTTCTCGATTCACCAACTGATTGATGATGTCCGACGACAGGCTTTGCGCCTGGGATTTCGGCAGACCGATCGCGCAGAGTATGCTCACGAATTTCACGTCAGCTATCGGAACCACCGCAGGATTTGAGAGAGCAGTCTGCAATAGGCCATTCATTACTTTGGTTTTCATAGGTTCTTAAGAGGCAGTTCTTTGCGACAATTTACAAAGAGCATCCGTATGGTAATAGCATTAAATATTGATCGTGTCAATGAAATCATAAAGCGCGCAAGGGATTTCCTTGCGCGCGATTTCATTCATGAGTCATCGATCCGATCAATCCTGACCGGCGATCTTCTGGAGCTTCTTCTGGAGATCCTCAGTGGTGATGTAGATCGGGCGAAGCAAAAGCAGTCGCTCGGCTTCGTCCTTCCCTTTCGTCTTTGCAGCCGCTGCTGCCTCTGCAAGCCAGAGCTTCACCCAATGATCCTTAGCCGTCTGCGCAAACTTGAAAGGCGGGCTCGCGAAACGGTCATCGTCGGGACAATTTTCCGCAAGCTCCTTCGCGAGCTCGAGCGTATTCGCCATTTCGAGTTCCGGCTGCAGCAGCGCTTTCCAAAGCACTTCGATTTCTCGGGCGAATTTCCAGTACGCGCCCTCCTTGCAGCTTTTCTCGATTGCAGCATGCGCCATTTTCGCCAGCTTGGCGGTGAGCGCCTTCTGCTTCATGAATCCGAGGATCACTCCGCAGCGCTTCTCCTGGATGTCGGGCGTATCCGAATCATCGAATGCCCGCTTCCATACTGAACAGAGATCTTCCATCGTCGCGCATTTCGTCCCCCATTTCACGATCATATCGTCTGAGACAGGAGTGTCATCCGGGAAATAGACTGACATCGTAACGAAATCCTGAAGCGATTCCATTTCTCCGAGCGTGATCACGCCTTGCTTGCACCAGTCCTCGAAGAATCCGCGCGTGCGGATATCGACTCGAGCGGTCTCCTCGCAGTGAAACGTCTCGCTATACATCTCGAAGATGAATTGGGCTCGTATGAGCGGATGCGCATGCAGGTAGAACAGGATATAGGAGGCATCGTAGTGCGTATGGACTATATTTTTCATAGGTTTATTCAGTTGTGGGGTTCAATTGTCTTATTGAGGGTTGAGACGCTAAATCGTTCGGCAAACAGGCCTGTCTGCATATAACCATTAAAATTTGTTTTTGACAATACAGGCGAGCATATATCAGATTTGAGCGAAAACATACTATTTGACATTATACACTATATAGTGTATGGTATTCCCGAAGTCGGTCAACAATTCAACCAGGAGAAAATTCTGAAAATCACGTTCTATCACAAGGCTGGCGTATTTACGCCAGGAGCACTCACAGGAATCGGAGAAGCGCTGCAGGCCATCGTAGCCGAGGCGGGAAGCTCTCCATGGATGAAAATCGAGGCGCAAAACGTCGAATGGTTCCCCACTCCTTTCGAGGAAGGCCATCGCGGCTCAGAGTTCGGAATCGAGCTCGAAGTCGAAGAAACCCCCGAAACGAAAGCTCGCTTCAACAAGGAGGCAACCCAGCTCTTGAAATCAAAGATGATCAAAGTCGAAGGGTTCCCGAAAGTGAACCCGAACGCTCCCATCCTCTGGGTGAAGTTCATCGAAGGACATCACGCCTAAAAATCCACACTGCCCTCGATCGCTTCGCGCGGTCGAGGGCGGATTTTTATATGGATTTCGTCGCCGCCAATCCTTACCTCTTTTCTTTCAGGCATTTATCTCTGAAGCCAGATTCGCCGATCTTTTGACAGATTGCAGGCTTCTGATTCACTCGAGCGTATTGGAAATAGCACAGATCCCTGTCGGCTGTGCCATAGTGAGTATCTTTCAAGCCGTCACATCGCGATGGTTCGAGCATAGCTGGTGACGATCGGAGAACGCACTGATTCGTAGAAAGTTCATATTCATCATCTTTAATGAGCTCGCACAACAGCGGATCATTGCGCCTGTATGCCACCTTCTCAAGGCAATCATTTATTCTGGATTGGTCAGAAGAGAGATTATTACAAGCGCCCACATTGCCCTCTCGCACCGCAGCTCCTCGGACAATCCGATACTTGCAGCTATCCCTGAATTCCTTATTCGAGATCTTCTCGCACAACGCCATATTTTGATTTTGAGTCCGCGACAAATTTCGATAGCAGTCGTCTTTCTGCTCGCTCGTCGGATTGCCCATTTCGCAGATGGAAGAATCCTGCTTCGCTTCTGCGACATACTCATAGCATGTAAGCATCGAGTCCTTATCATTTCCTAACAGCTCGCATACTGACGGATTCTTCGTTGAAACAGCGATATCCAAATAGCATTCGTACGAACCGTTGTATCTTTGACCGAGCGGAGGGCATTTGGAGACATCCTTTCCGATCGAAGTGATGCAGCCGTCGTCCGTGCACAGAGATGCATTCCCTGTCGCTGCGGCCACACGGTTGTAGCAATCGTTACGATGCATCGACCCGGTTTCGAAGCTTGCTCCGATGCTGTCGCAATAGGATGCGTCTTTGCGAAGCAGCGCCAAAGACTGGTAGCATTGGGCATTCAATTCGAAATCAGCATACTTGTCGCACTGGACGATATTCTTATTCGAGTCCGGCAGCACGAATTGAAAATACTGGAAATTAGATTTCGGGTTCTCGATGGGAGCTATGCTCATCGATGCCTTTTCAAACGACGCTCCTCCAGGCATCCTGAAATCATTCCTGACCGAGTATCCCGCCATAGCGAGAATGATGACAATGCCGCTCATTCCCGATGCGATTAGCTGTTTTTTTGTCAGTTTCATATGAGCGAAAGTATACCACGCCGGTTCGCGGCTCTTACCGCATCATCTCAGAAAAGCAGAGCGGCAGGAACGCTCACATTGACAAGAATCGACTAATCAATGATTATTTCAACATATCAGTTATTTGAAGCCGGGAGGAAGCATTGCGGCAGTCGGCGAGGACCTGATCGAGGATCGGACTCTTGCCGACTGCCGTAATCTTACTATCGTTGTTCGATGCGGCTTTCTGCATTATCGGAAGTGCACAAAAAAACCATTCCGATAGAAAACCGAGTAAAAGCTATGAACTCAGGCTCACATCTCCACAATGCGATCGCGAAACAGATGGCTTTGTCTTTTCAGAAAAGCAAAAAGACTTCTGGCAAAAAACACTATGGAAAGGGATCCAACCGGCCCATCCATAAGTTCTGAGCGGATAAACAATGATCCGTACCCTGCGAGGCCGGCGACGCTTTGTCGCCGGCTTTTTTATTTTCATAATGAAAAAGCCGCAAGAGAGCCTGCGGCTTTCTCACGACTACGGATCGGGCGACGATTTCATTTCACGAGGTTCTGAAGTGCTTAGGAGGTGTGTGCGAAAAACACCGCGGACTGCCTTGGACGCTCGTTTGCCTGCGGGACGAAGTCCTTTGGGACAACGACCGAATGGCATACGCCTCGGAGCTTTCCTTCAGTAAGCTTCTGAGCCTTCGCACCGGTGAAGACAAGCGTGTGACCGGCAATCGGCTTGTAATCCACCGGATCCGGAAACTCCAGCACAAGCGCGGGATGCGTCTCATGCAGCTGGAATGTCCCGAAGTTCCGGTCGATATGCGGCTTGCCAAGCTGCATGCCGGGCGTCATCGCGTTCTCATATGACAGGAGGCGGATGACATGCTTGCTGCGAGGCGCCGGAGACATGAACTTATGGGCGAAACCATATCCCGGCACTTCGCAATCGAGGCCCACGAGGACTTCATAGAATCGCTGATGACTGAAATGCCATAGCGCATCGAGATCTTCCAGCCATTTGATATGCGCCGAGTAGTCGGCGCCTGCATGCTCGAGGAGAGCGAACAGGTATGGACGGAAGTGAAAGAAGTGCTTCTTGTCGTCGGAGCGCTCCCGATACACATACCCATCATCCCAATCCTTGGGATCGCCTACGCGCCACTTCTCGCGCTCTTCGGTCGGCAGAGCAAGATATTTGCTCCAGCCGCTCATGACTTTTTCCATGAGGCCGCTTGGCGGTTCGAAGGATGCGAAACTGTAGCCTTGCCTTGCGAGAGCAGCGGCTACGTCACGGTCGGTTTTCGTACTCATTTTTTCTAACTCACTTGGGTTCGAGGTTGCGGTTTATCTGCTGACAGTTCACAAAGAACTAAGGCCATTCAACCATGCCGACAATTCGTTGTAAAGCAGCTCTCTCGGCTAAAATACCTTCCTTTTGACAATCGCGAAACAAAGGGGCTTCTAGCAATAAAAGTTAAAACCGCCAGCTTTGAAGAAGGCGGTTCAGATTTCTTGAAGATTTAACAAGTTTCTTCTAACTTAGTGGTCTGACCACCATCATAATTAATGCTTTTTCTGAACGGCAGCTTTTAAACGGCGCTCGATTGCGACTGCGGTAGACAAGTAGCTTTTTGCTTGAACGATGAACAATCTTGTCTGCCTCAGCAACTCTTTCGCCTCTTTGGTTACAGCGTTGCTGTCCGAATGCGTTTTTTCAGCTTCCAGTAAGTCAAGAGCTTTTTCAAGCTTCCAATTTGCTAACTGTCCGAGCGTCTCATTCTTAGCTCCTTTCGCCCACCGAACTAAGGTAGTATGGCCTATATTTTCGAAACCCGGGAAACACTTGAGGACTTCCGCCATGCTCCGCAGGTTTTTGAATTGCTTTCTGACCTGGATGAATTTCTGATAGAGAATCGGGTACTTTTTCATAGGAAATGCGCAAGTAAGTCAGACGTGAAAATACCATACTCTTGTATAATGAGCAATATTTTTTCAGAACCTCATGTTAATTACAATTCCCATCGAACTTGCTAATACAGCCCCTTTTATAACATATTTAGTGTGTTGCGATCATCCCCAATATCATCTCTTTTGTAAGTCTGATGCCGTGAGGTTGTCCGGGATCAATTGCGACTTCACACTTTCCGGTTTCCACAACATCGAGTAATCTCGTCCAAAATAATCGTCCACCAAGCTGAATCGCCATCGTTTGATGCGGAAGATTGCTTATGATAAATTTGTCTGCCGTGAAAAGAGGGAGTTCTTTGATCCCATCTTTGGCATTATAAGTAAGGAACTCTGTTGCACTCAAAGAGTGTTCTGTCCCTTTGCGAACAAGAGAAAAGTACTTTGCATCAAATAACTGTCCATAAAGCTGTGCAACGAGTGTTGGGTCTTTTCTTAATCCGGTAAGCATATCGAGTAATGACGACATAGGACTATATTGCCACAGATTTAAACTCGGTGCTACAAGGTGCGGTTTCTTGGATGGGCAAAATTGACCTATAGAGAATCGGTCAGGAGTCCTCGCCTGCCGACTCGGCTCCCGACCCGGCCTCAGTCGACTCCACTCCTTCCGGCTTTCGATTCTCTGCAGAATCAGCAGCCAAAAGAAAAAGACAGCATCGGAGCTGTCTTTTTCTTTTGGTGTGACCCTATAGAGAATCGAACTCTAATTACAGCCTTGAGAAGGCCGTGTCCTAACCGTTAGACGATAGGGCCGTAAACACACAGAGATTTGTGTAGTCTTACTTTGCATGATATGGAGGGACATTTCGAGGACCGAAGACGATTCACCAGAATCGCGCTTGGCGCAGTCCAAGAATAAGGGGTTTCCAGCAGGAAACCCCTGCGTCCCGATATATCATGCAAAGTAAGACTACAAGAATTCTTACTTCTTCGCAAGCCACTCTGCATCCTGCCGCACGAGCAGTTCCGCTGCCCGCTTCTGGTCTATGAGCAACGCATACGAGACTCGTTCCATGCGGGGCGACTGCGAACCCTTCACGAGGACGATGTCGCCTTTCTGTACGATCTTGGCGATCTCGGCACCGGCTTCAGCAGAAGAGTCGAATGAGAGGATAGCAGATTCGGGCATGCCTGCATCGATCGCGCCGTCTCGGATCATCTTCGCCCGCTGGCCTACAGTCACGAGGAGATTGCGGGACGCGAGCGCGCCGACGGTGCAGCTCGAGATTCCACCTTCTTTCGCAATGCCATCCTTGAGACCGTCCCTGAGACATTCGCCCATGAGAATTTCAGCAACAAGCGCGCCGATCTTCTTATGCTCGTCTTGGGAGAATTTGCCGAGCTCCATCATGTCGCCGAGCACCGCCATCTTCCGTCCCTCATCGCTTACCTTCACTCCGCGCAATGTCGCGAGTGCTTCAGTGACCGCGTCAGGAGAAGCATTGTACGTATCGTCGATGATCGTGCTGCCATTCTTGCCTTCGAGGACGTTCATGCGTCCGGCCGGCGGCTTGTGCTCGCCGAATGATTCGATGACGGCAGTGAGCGTCATGCCGCGGGCAAAGCCGACTGCAGCCGCAGCTACGAGCGGATACACATGCTGCACGCCGAGCACGCCCATGATGCGCACCGGAACGCTATTGCCGAGATAATTGAGCTTGAAAGAGACGCCGGCAGGAACGCGGATGACGCCCCCTGTTTCATCCGTCCGATCCGCATAGATAGCATCGACATAGGTCGCGCTGACATCAGCGTGGACATCGACGCCGTACGTGAGTGCTCCGACAGGATTGTCTTTGCGTACCGCAAGAATGTCCGCATCATCAGCCGGGAGGACGAGCTTGCCCTGAGGCTTGTTGACGCGAGCGAGCGCGAGCTTCTCTTCGACGAGCGCTTCGCGTGTCGGGAAGAATTCGATATGGACTGGCACCTTGCCGATCTTTGTGACTACGGAAATATCCGGCTTGATCCATCGGGCGACGCGCTTGATGTCGCCGGGACGGTCCGCGCCGACTTCGAGGATGAGTGTCGATGGGAATTCAGTCTTGAAAATAATGAGCTCGATGCCATGGGAGATCACGCCGAGCCAGCCGATGATGCTGCCCCACGGATTGTCGCAGCCGAGGATCGTGAGCGGCACGCCGAGCTCGCTGTTGAAGCTCTTCTCGCTGCGGCGGATTCCCCGCTGCTTCATCCCGGAGCTGTCTGACGCAGCATTCTTCGCAGACGAAAGCACCGTGTAGATCGCATCCTTCGTCGATGTCTTGCCGTTGCTGCCGGTGACGACGATGATCGACGGCTTGTATTTCTTCAATACGAATCGGCATTCGATTTCGAGGATGACTGAGATGATGTTCTTGATGAGTGATTTCATGCGACGTGATGGTTATCTGTCCGGCGGAATCTGATAATAGCTGATGAGGAATTTCGTGATATCGATGAAAGGATCCGTGAGCGTCTCTGAAGCATACTCTGCCCCCTTCGGATGATAATGATAGAGGAAGACGAGGAATTTCGGCTTGTAGGCCGGGAAATACCCGAAGAATGAATGGAGGTATCGGTCCTTATAATACCCCCCGTTCACATGATCTGCAATCTGCGCCGTTCCAGTCTTCGCTGCGATGCTGTAATGCTCCATCTTCACTTCGCCTTTCTTGAGCACCTTGTCGACGACCTGGACGAGCATGCGCGTGACTTCGTCGGTTGTTTCAGGCTTGAGGACCTGCACCGGAACGCCTCCGTCGATGACCTTCGATGTGCCGAGCGTATACTCGATCTTGTCGGCGATATGCGGACGGAAGAGCTTGCCGCCGCTTGCGAGGACAGAAAGCGCGCGAGCAGTAGCGATCGGCGTCATGGCGATTCCCTGTCCGAAAGCCGCAGTCGCATACTCGACATCGCGGGTGCTCTTGAGGTTCGTGACGAGCCCTTTCTGCTCGTTCGGCTGATCGATGCCGGTAAGCTCGCCGATGCCGAAGCTGCGGAAATACTGCGCGAATTTCTCATTCCCGGTCCTCGATTCGATCCAGGCAGAACCGACGTTGAGCGACTGGCTGAGAACCTCCTGCATCGGGATGACACCGCGAGCTTTGCCGTCGAAGTTGCTGATGCGCTTCGTATTGAGTTCGATGAAGCCCTTGTCATCATAGGTGGTTTCAGGCTTGATAGCGCCGGAATCGAGGCCTGCCGCCATCGTGAGCGGCTTGATGATCGATCCCATCTCGTAATTGTTCTCGACGAGCGGATTCGAGAAGACCTTGGGATCCTTCACTCCGGAAACATCGTTCGGATTGAAATTGGGCAGCGATGCCATCGCGATGATCTCGCCGGTATTCGGATCGATGACGATGCCGCCGATGGAATCCGAGTGCCATTTGTCCTGCGTCGCGGCGATCTCCTTCTGAAGGAAGTCCTGCACCGACGGCTCGATCGAGGTGACTACGTCTCCCTGAGCAGAATCCCCGCTAAAGACGCTCGTCTTGATGTCCGCGAAGATCTCTGCGAAGAAATTCACATGATTGCCGCCAGCGTTTCGCCGGAGCACATCCTCATAGAAGCTTTCGAGCCCGTATCTTCCAGCGATCTCATCGCCCTTGAATCCGACGAGGCCGATCGTCTGCGATGCCGTGACATTGCCCGGATAGACTCTCCAGATGTCCTTGTAGACGCCGACGCCGGGGAGATTGAGCGCAGCGATGGCAAGGCCGGATTCGCGGTCGACGCGCTTCTTCACCTCTTCATACGGATCCGTTTTCTTCGCAGCTTTTTCCATGAAAGACTTCTTGTCGACAGGCGTGATCTTATTGAGCGCGTCGTATGTCGCCTGCTCATTCTTCACGAGCGCAGGAACGATCGACAGCGTGAAGCCGTCCTTCATCGTCGCGGCTCCGACGCGCGTGCCGTCCTTCGTTTCAAAGAATATCGAACCTCGATCGAACAGCGTCGTATTCGGCTTCACATACTGACGATCCGCCTTGCTCTGATAATCCGAACCGTGCATGATCTGCACGCTATACAGCTTCGCCACGAGAATGAGCGCGACGAAGACCACTATCCCGAGAATAATGCGGATCCGCGTTGTAGCAGCGCCTTTCATTTAGATATGATTGCCGTATGTGAGCGCACCGAGCGACTTCTTCGATATGAACATGCTCACCGGAGCCTCCCTGAAACCTTCCTTGTGCGCGAGCTCGATCGAGACGCCGTTCTTCAATGTGAAATATTTCGTCTCAAGATCGGCGACCTCGCTGCTCTTCTGCTGGATCTGCTTGACCACAGCCTCTCTCTGGACGACATTGACGATGGCCTGGCGTACCGAGTATCCGTACCAGACGAGCGAAAGCGCGAAGCACGACACGAGCACCACGAAGACCGCCTCGCGGTAGTTCATGATGTTCCTTGCTTGTTGTGCGATTACTTTTGTCATATGTGAAATTGCGTGTAAAAAATTCTGCGTTTAGAGCTTCTCGATGATGCGGAGCTTGGAGCTGCGCGATCGAGGATTTGCCCTGACCTCCTCGTACTGCGGAGCGATCGGCTTCTTCGTGATGAGCTTCGCTTTCGCCGGCGAGTCCTCTGTTTCGTCAGAGAGCGCCTTGAATGCATGCTTCACGATTCGATCTTCGAGACTATGGAATGAGATGATGGCCATCCGTCCGCCTGGAGCAAGCCGCTCGAAGCCTTTCCGAATGCCATCCTTGAGCGCATTGAGTTCGTCATTCACCGTGATCCGGAGCGCCTGAAATGTCCGGGTCGCCGGGTGGATCTTGCCGTGATGATAGGTGAAGGGCGTCGCCTTCTTCACGATCTCGACGAGCTCGCTCGTGCTGCGGATCGGCTGGATCGCGCGAGCTTCGACGATCGCCTTCGCGATCCGTCGAGCGTAGCGCTCTTCCCCGTATCCGTAGATGATGTCCGCGAGACTCGCCTCTTCCCATTCATTGACGATCTCCTTGGCCGTGAGCATGCCGAGCTTGTCGATCGGGCTTCGGTCGAATGTCATGAGCAGCGGCTCGTTCTCCTTGAAGCTGAATCCGCGGTTCGATGTCTCGAACTGATCGGACGAAAGCCCCAAGTCGAGCATGATCCTGTTCACCAGCGGAATGCGGAGGTCATCAAGCACCCGGTCGAGGTCACGATAATTGGCCTGGCGCAGAATGACGGTCGACGCATATGCATGCGACTTCGCATGATCTTCGAGCCGGGCTGTCGCCCGTCCGATCGCGTCTTCGTCCTGGTCGAGGCCGATTACCGTGACCTTGCCTTGTGCAGCATCAAGTGCTGCGAGGGCGTGGCCACCGCTACCCAGAGTTCCATCGACATAAATGTCTCCGGGCTGGATATTGAGTCCGCTGATGGACTCGTGTAAAAGTACTGTTGTATGGAGAAATCGTGTGGTCATATACAAAGGGTGATTGGAATTTCGATCGGACTGAAGGAGGAGCTCGTATGCCTTACCCCTAAGGAGTTAGAGCATGCCTACCTGGCCCAATTTCTCAGCAAGCGCATCCGCCTGCTTCTCAACCACCTTCTTGTATTCGATCCACGACTTCTCGTTCCAAATTTCCACGCGGCTCTGGACGCCGATGATCGCCACTTTCGTAGCGCCTTCAGTCGCAGCGATTCCAGCGCGTGCTCTCAGAAAATCTGGGACGAGAATTCGTCCTATCGAATCGATGTCTGCTTCGACAGCTCCTCCGAGGATGTATCGGTTGAAGCTTCGGGTATCCGCCTGGAGCATCGATGACTCCGCGAGCTTGCCCGAGAATTTTTCCCACTCCTTCAATGTGAAGACGAAGAGACAGTTATCGAGTCCCGGCGTCACGACGACCTTCTTCCCCATTTCCTGGCGAAATTTCGCCGGAAGTGAGAGCCGGTTTTTGTCGTCGATAGTGTGAGTGTATTCGCCAATAAGCATTGTGGTTTCTGAAGCGGGTGCCTGCGGATGAAACGAAACCTGTTTCATACCACTTCTTCCCACTTCGATAGTATTATATACCACTACATACCACTCAACAACAAAATGCAACACCCTATTCTGTGGATAAGGTGTGCACAAGTCTTTTTCTATAAAATAAACGACACCTAAGGTATTTCTTTGCCTTAGGTGTCTTTTTTGAATCGTTCGAACATTAATCATCTGCCTGATCAGCTCGGATAAGAATCAGATTCCAGTCGTTGCTGACCGTAACATTGATACCCATGCTTTCCGCATGCTTTGAAACAGCTTCCGAATCCAGGGAGGATTCGCAGGCGCATTCAACGGCGAGCTTCTGCACGAATTTATCCAGACCAGCCAAGCGCATCGCGCTGTGCATGAAATGAAGATACTCCATGTGTGACTTTGAAGCGAACATCGCATCAAGCTCTTCACTGTTGAGCTTGAGACCCTCTTTCGCCCGCACCTTCTTGATCTGCGAAGACAGGAGGAGAAGCTGTCGAATCGTCTTATCCTTCACGTGCCCGATCACCGGACCCTGAGGAACGTCGACGAATTGAAGATTTCCATCGAAGACATGTTCACCCGCCATGATCTTCCGCACACACGAGAAGATTCTCCCGGTGATGTGGCGCGGACGATGCATGCCAGGAATCGCTTTGACGATATCCTTTTCGACTGAAACCGTCCAACCCTTCGAGATAGTGTAGCTCGTCGCAAGGTAATCCGCAGCGCCCGGGATCTTCTCCCAGATGCCGTAGATCAGAAGCTGATCTGCCATCTCACGCGCCAAGGCGTTCGATTTCATTTCAGAAACCTTTTCAATAAGTCCGCTAATGCCTTCGAACATATCTTTCGCGCGATCGAAACGAGGCAACTTAATCTTGTCGCGCAGCGCATCCCGATTGAGAACCAGATGCTGGAGGTCGGGATGGAGGGTGCCGAG
>JAQBRD010000008.1 GCA_028286665.1 Candidatus Tayloriibacteriota bacterium | reverse complement strand
TCGATGATTGCCTGCTCTTTTTCAGCTCCCTCGAGATTCCGATCGCTCATCTTCTCGCGGACCATGACTGAGACGTCGTCGATGAGCGATTCGCCGGTGATCGCATTGCCCTTTCGAGAGCCGATCTTCTTCGATCCGCCGCCTTCGACTGCGAGGCGCATCATGCCGTGGCCGATATGCTTCATCTTGCCTTCCATGTACGGGAACATGAGCGAGAGCGCCTTTGTGACGACTTTGAAATAGTCATTCTGCTCGTTGCCGGTGACGACGATCGACAGGTCAGGATTGAAACGGTCGAATTTCACACGAGTGACGCCGACTTCCTTTCCCTCATATGTCGGCAATCCTGCAGACGTGATGAAGACGCGGGTATGGAGGCCGTACGGTTCGCCTTTGAATACGATCGCGCCCTCGCTTTCCGAGAACACGCCGCGCTTGAGGAAGTCCTTCACGATGAGCATCCCGTCTTCCGCTACCTCGCTTTCGAAGAAATAATGATCGAATTTCGTGCCGAGCTTCTGGTAGATCGTTTCGAATTTGAGGAGGCTCACCTTCTTTCCCCAATCATAGATCTTCATGAGCTTCGGATTCGATTTTTCGAAGAGCATCTTGTTGATGACGACGATCTCGTCTTTCACGGCTTTTTTCGACGGATCTTTTTCAGCCTCATCGAATGCGGCTGACCCTGCGACATAGGCAGCGCTCATATAATTGATCATGTCTTCGAGAGTAGCATCCTCTTTCGGGAAAGCCGCCTCATTCTGAAGCATGCCCCAGATGGTCTTCGCGATATGGAGGCCGACATCGCCCTGATAATTGAGTCGAGTCACGTGGGCGCCCTGCGCCTCGATGATGCGCGAGAGCGCCTCGCCGATCGCGTTAGCCATGAGATGTCCGATATGGAAGACTTTGAACGGGTTCGGATTGGTATAGTCGATGACGATCTTCTTGCCCTTGAGCGATTGATTCGCGCCGAATTTGCCGCCTTTCTTGATGATATGCAAAACTTCGTCAGCGAAGAAGCTCCGTGAGAGGCGGATATTGATGAAGCCTGGGCCGGCGATTTCGATCGTTTCGACCGATTCGAGGCCTGCGGCTTTCTTCTGCTTCTTGTCGGCGAGTATGGCGTTCAAATGCGCTGCCACTTTCTCAGCGACTGCGCGAGGAGCCATCTTCAATTCCTTCGCGTACGCGAGAGCCACGCTCGTCGAATAATCCCCATGGATGATTTCCGCGGGATGCTCGAGGACGATCTTCAGAGCGCCGTTCTGCTGCGATGCTCCGGCAGCAACAAGCGCCTCTGCGATGGTTTTTTTCAATGCGTCTTGAATCATGTATGTGACGGAAATTATTTCTTCGAAAGCGCCTTATGGATCATGCCGGCGATCTTCTGCATGTCTTTCTCTTTCTTGCCGCGGGTGGTTTCGGCTGCTGTGCCAAGGCGGATGCCGGACGGATCCATCGGCGATCGTGTCTCGTTCGGAATCGTATTCTTGTTGACGATGATGCCGATCTTCTCGAGACGTTCGCTCGCCTCCTTTCCTGATACTCCCTGCCCGTTCATCCAAGTGTCGACGAGGACGAGGTGCGAATCAGTTCCGCCCGAGATGATGTGCCAGCCGAGGTTCTTCAATTCTTCGGCGAGGACGTGTGCGTTCTTCTTCACCTGCGCAGCGTATTTTCTGAAAGCCGGAGTCGAAGCTTCCTTGAGCGCGACGGCTACAGCTGCGATCTGGTTCAAGTGCGGACCGCCCTGAAGTCCCGGAAAGACTGCCTTGTCGATCGCCTTGCCGAGATCGCGAGCGTCCTTCCGTGCGAAGATGATGGCGCTGCGAGGTCCGCGGAGCGTCTTGTGCACGGTAGTAGTAACAATATCAGCATAGTCGAACGGAGACATCGCATATGCTTTTCCTGCGACCAGACCAGCAAAATGCGACATGTCGACCATGAGTATCGCGCCGCACGCATCAGCGATCTCTCGGAATTTCTTGAAATCGACTGTGCGAGGATATGCAGTGAAGCCCGCGACGATGATGTTCGGCTTTTCAGTCATCGCTTTTTCTTTGAGGGCTGTGTAGTCGATAACCTCAGTCTTCGGATCGACGCCGAACGGAATCTGCGTCCAGAATTTTCCTGAAGCGGAAACCTTGTGCCCGTGCGTGAGATGGCCTCCATGATCGAGTGACATGCCCATGATCTTCCCTTCCTTCGGGACAAGGCCGAGATAGACAGCGACATTCGCAGGAGAGCCGGAGAGCGGCTGCACATTCACATGCCATTCATCCGCAGAGATGCCGAAGGCCTTGAGCGCGCGCTCCTGCGCGAGAGATTCGATCTTGTCGACGACAGAGTTGCCGCCATAGTAGCGCTTGCCCGGATACCCCTCAGCGTACTTGTTCGTGAGTTCGGAACCGAGCGCTTCGAGCACGTCCTTCGAAACGATATTCTCGGAAGCGATCAGGTTGATTACTGATTTCTGTCGCTTGACCTCGGCTGCGATGAGTTTTTTGATTTGGGTATCTTTCATGAGCCGATTGTAGCATAAAGCATATACAAAAAGCAGCCTGCAGAGAACCCCGGATTCACTCGAATCCGGGGTCGCTTAGTTGACGCATCATTTGGAGAATTGGGAACCTCGGATTCCGCGCAGCTGCCGGCGCAGATTTTCGAGCGTGTAGCTCGTCGATCTCAGATGGCGTGACTTGCAGCCGATCTTTTTCCTGGCCCGCTCCCTGTTGGCAACGAGATGCGTCAGGCATAAAGTGCAATCAGCGAGCGCTGGCTCAGTGCAGATCCAGCACATGCTCTTGGCCCTCTTTCGCAGCATATGCTTCTGCTGCCGAGACATCGGTGTTCCGTCGGCCTTCTTCGCGTTCTTGAACTTGTCCAGGATTCTGCCCTTCTTGTCTTTCTTCGGGGCTGTTGACCTGGACGACCTGATCGTCGTTTCATTGTTTTTTCTCATCTGCACCACCTCCTTTGTATTGAGTGTGAATTTGGAACTAGGCTTACTCGGTCACACCATATATAAAATACCCATCATTGTCAATATATGTTATTTCGCCACACGTACCGCTTCGTCGAATTGTATTGAAAGGAGTTTCGATGCCCCGTCGGCACCCATCGTGACCCCATAGAGAATGCCGGCGCGCGACATGGTCTCGCGATTGTGGGTGATGAGGATGAGCTGCGAAAGCTTCGAGAGATTCTCGATCATGTCGCCGTACTTGCGCGAGTTTGCTTCGTCGAGCGCTGCATCTGTTTCATCGAGAATGATGAATGGCGGCGGATTGACCTGCGAGATGGCGAAAAGAAGCGCAATAGATGTAAGCGCGCGCTCTCCTCCGGAAAGCATCATGAGCGCCTTCACTTTCTTTCGAGGAAGATTAACGCTGATGTCGATACCTTCGCGGCCTTCCTCCTCGCCTTCTCCGTCGGCGCCGGCCGCGGCATCTTCCATCGCGTCGGCGTCATTGTCGAGCGCGGCCGCGAGATCCGTATCGCTCTTCTTCTTGCGCCTCTTTTCCCGAACGACGACGAGCTCTGCAGTTCCTCCGCCGAACATGAGCGAGAAGAAATTCTGGAATTGGGCATTGATCTTGAGGATTCCCTCCCTGAATTCATGGTCGAGGCGCGCATCGAGATCAGCGATGAGCGCGATGAGCGAAACCCTCGATTTCTCGAGATCTTCGAGTTCTCGTGCGAGAAATCCATCTCGCTCTTCCACTTCCTTGAATTCCTTCATGATGTCGGCGCTGTTGCCTGCTCCGCTGTCTTCGATGCGGATCTTGATCTTCTCGATCTGGCGGCGACGCTCATCCTGCGGCGATCGATCGGAGCGGCCTTCAGCAGTAAGTTCATACGCGAATTCAAGGCCGGCATAATCTACCGCCTCTCGCCCGACGATCGCATACGCCTCCTGGAGCTCTCGCTTCCACGCTTCTTCCTCTATCACGAGCTTGTCTTCGCGCGTGCGAAGGGCATTGAGAATCCCGCGGATCTCATTCTGCCGGGCGATGATCTTGAATACGTTCTTTTCGGCGTCGCGATCGACATCTTTTTCACGCTCGATCTTTTCTCGGAGCGCATGATATTCAGCAGTGAGCGTTCGCTCATCATCAGAAGCCTTCGAGAGCGCGGCTTCGAGCTCCGTCTTCTGCTGCTTCAGGCGGGCGATGTCCTTCTCGATATCGCCGATGATATCCATGCCGGCGCCTCCCTGTCCTCCATGCTTATGGAGATTGATGAAACCGGTGAAGAGATTCTTTATTTCAGCGAAAAGCGCCCGAGCGTCGCTCATCGATTCGAATTGATTTATTTTATGCACGATCGCTTCGACGTCTTTGAGATAGATAGTTTTGAATTCGTCACGAGCCTGCTTGTCGCGCTCTTTCTGGATGGCGCGGATGCCGGCATTGATCTCGCCTTCGATCTTTCCGAGATCGCGTCCGACTGAATCCTTGTGGGTACGGACTCCGGCAAGCTTTCCTTCAAGCGCAATGACCTCGTCGCTCTTCGCATCCCGGTTCTTCGACTCTGCGAGATGCGCTTTCGCTGCAGCGAGCTCATGATCGAGCTTCGCAAGCTCATGTGTCGGTGATTGTTTTTCATGGTCTACAGCCTTTCGCTCAGCTTTGAGATAGATTTCCTCGCGCTTGAGGTATTCGCGATAGAGGCCGCGGAGGGTGTCGCGCATTTCCTGGACCTTCTCTACTTTCTCAACCTGCTTCTTCAGGAATTTGAGATGCGGCGCGATCTCGCGTCGGAGAGACTCGACAGACTTCATATTTTCTTCTGTCTTCTCGAGCTTGCGGACGCTTTCGTCTTTCTTGTATTGATATATTTTCAGGCCGAGCGCATCCTCGACCATCTCGCGTCTCTCGCGGATATTAGCCGAAAGGATTCGGTCTGCTTCGCCCTGCGAAATGATGTGATGACCGGATGCGCCGATATGCGCGCCCGAGAGAAGCTCGCTGATATCCTTCAGCCGGACAGGGCTGCCATTGATGAGATATTCGTTCGAAGAATCGCGATGCACGACGCGCTCGATCGTCACTTCGTCATAGTCGATATTGAGCGCGCGCTTCCCCGCATTCGGACCGCTCGATTCAGGAGCATTGTCGAAGATGACTTTGACACCTGCGCGATTCGCGCGTCCGCCCGCAGCGCTGCCGCCGGATGAGGCTGGTCCTGCCCCGCCATTGAAGATGAGGTCTTCTCCTCGCTTCCCTCGCATCGACTTGATCGACTGCTCGCCGAGCACGAAACGGAACGCTTCAGCAGCGTTCGATTTTCCCGATCCGTTCGGGCCGACGATCGCTGAAATAGGAGAATTGAAATGGAGCGACGCTTTTTTCGCGAATGATTTGAAGCCCGTGATCTCGAGAGACTTGAGATACATGCGGCTTATTTTAGCACACGGCTGAGCATGTTAGAAATTGGCTTTCGAGATGAAATCCTCGATCTTTCCGATCATATCTGCGGAATCTGAATATTCGATGACCGAATCGCTGACATCCTTAAGCCAACCAGAAACCTTACTGCCCTTTTTATACATACATATGATAGGCACGCCTGAAAGATTTGCCCAGCCCATCTCTATGCCCTGGCCTGTCGAAGAAAATGAAACCTCAGCGATCATGAGATCGGAGGTCGTGATTATCTGCTTATTATTCGCCTCTCTGCCATCTTCGTGCGGTAAAAAGAAATCCCGCCCAGCATTCATGTGAGATTTTCGGATTGGCACATATAATTCATTGAGAAAATCGAATTGTCGTGAATGAGAAACGTATATTTTCATGAAGTCGATCTGATGTTACCACCCCTTCACCTCAAGCGCCTTTTCAGCTGCCTTCTGCTCCGCTTCCTGCTTCGAGAGGCCGTTGCCGGTAGCGACCTGCTCGTCGCCGATGAATACGCCGAGGGTGAACATCTTGTTATGATCTGGTCCTGCTTCCTTCATGGTCTTATATGAAGGGGTGATGCCGCTCATTTCCTGAGCGCGTTCCTGGAAACGGCTTTTCGCATCGAGCCAGAGCTTCTTTTCGATGATCTCATCGAGATCGATCACTTCGAGCAGGTTCTTCGATATGAAATTCGCAGCGGCGTCATAGCCTTGGTCGAGATAGATCGCGCCGATGAGCGCTTCCAGGCTGTCTGCGAGGATGATCGCGCGCGCTCGTCCGGTATCCTTCGCTTCCCCGCGGGAAAGGAGCAGGTAGTCATTGATCTTGAGCGAGACCGCTGCGCGCGAAAGGCTGCTCGTATTCACGAGCGCAGAACGATATGCGGTCATGACGCCTTCATCCTTGTCCTTGAAGCGGCGATAGAGATAGCTCGTGACGACAAGCTCGAGGACCGCATCTCCGAGGAATTCGAGACGCTCGTTATGCTCGAGGTCCGCGCTCTTATGCTCGTTCAGATACGAACGGTGGGTAAGCGCCATCTGGAGCAGAGAAATATCGTTGAAGTTGACGCCTATCTTCTTTGCGAATGCTTTGAAATCTGGGATTGCCATGCTGATGTTTTTACGAAAAAATTATGCCTTCGGAGTCGTCAGTATCTGGATCGATTTCGTCACGATCGGCAGGATGTCATTATAGAAATTGAGATCGAGGATTTCGGTGAGCTTGAACCACTTCGCATCGTCGAGGCCCGGCTTCTCTGCGAGCTTGATGTCGGCGAACGGAGATTCTGCGAGGTAGTAATTCACCTGCTTGCGGATCTTTCCCTTCTCGGGGTCATTGGCGATGTATTCGTTCTTGCCGAGGTCCTCCTTGATGACGATGTCGAGGCCGATCTCTTCCTTTACTTTCGCGACGGTTCCTTCGCGCACATCGATGCCCTCAGGAATCTTTCCCTTCGAAAGCGTCCAATGTCCGAAGATATCATGGACAAAGCCGAGGTAGATCTCACCGGCGGTGCCGTTCTTGCCCTCGACATCGACCGCGTATACGACGGCACCGCCGAGATTCAAGATCGGCATCTCTTCATATGGCACGTCTTCGATGCGCTTCTTTTTCTTCGGAGTAGCGTCCTTTCCCGGTTCGCCGAGTTCCTTATAGACGGAACCGAGCACGCCGTTCACGAATTTGCCGCTGTTCTCGCCGCCGAAGGTCTTCGCGAGCTCGATGGCTTCGTTGATGGCGACCTTCGCGGGAACCTGCTCTCTATCAGCGAAAAGAAGCTCGTACAAGCCGAGGCGGAGTATATTGCGGTCTACTACTGAAATCTTGTCGATAGGCCAATCCGGAGCAGCCTTCTCGATGATCTTGTCGAGATCTCCCTGTTTTCCGAGCACCGAGTTCATGAGATCCTCGATAAAAGAAACGTCGCCCATGCCAGGAGCGTACTCCATAGCATTGCGGGCGACTATTTCTTTTGATTCGTTATTTTTTGAGCCTCGAAAATCCCACTCGAAGAGTGACTGGAGTACTACTGAACGTGAGAGATGTCGATTTGCCATTTTTTTTGAAGAGCGACCTATCGAACCTGCCTGCGTTTACTTCTTCTTTGAGACCTTCTCTGCCTTTGCCGTAACTGCTACCGCCTTCTTCGTCACGTCGAGGATCTTGCGACCTCGATACATGCCTGTCTCAAGAGACACGCGATGTCGGAGGTGAATGACCCCTTCTGTATCTTTTGTAACACGCGCCTCGGTGAGGGCGTGGTGGGAACGTCGATTGTCTCGATGTGCCCTCGTTGCTCGCATTCTGTTAACCATAGTAGCACTATCCTACAGCAAAGGTCGCTTTTTTGCAAGGATCACCCATACGCAGCCTCAATATACGTTCTATATGCTAGAATCTGCTTATGAAACTCTCATCTCACGCAGTCGCGGTACTCATGGTTGCCCCCGAAGGCATCCCGCTCATCCGCGATCCGAAGAAGCCTGTTCCCCGCTATTGGAAACTGCCCGGTGGTCGGAGCGAGGCATCTGAAACTCCTGAGAAATGCGCCGCACGGGAAGTAGCCGAAGAAACAGGGCTCGAAATAGACATCGACAATCTCGTCGTCATCGAGCAGCAGGACCGCGGCACGCATGTGCTCACGATCTTCCGCATTGACCTCGCTTCACTGAAAGGATTGAAGGGGGTCGGCGACGAACACGAAGAGATCCGAATATTCCCGAAAAGCGAGCTTGCGACGATGCCCGACCTCTTTCCGAATCACAAAACAATCTTGATAAGCAGCGGCAGCATATGAGCATCTGCGCTTAGTTGTGCAGCCTTTCATGAAATCCGTGTTGTTATGATATAATTTGCTTCAATACTAATTGTCATGCAGAAAGATAATCGCATCATAAAAATAGCCGCATTGAGCATCGTCATTTTGATCGCGCTCGGATTCATCTGCGCGACCACTTTTTTCCGAGCCGAGCCTGTCGTCGTTCAGCCCGTCCCTGCCGCATCGCATATAATGACACTCGAGGAAAGATCGGATACCCTGAAGCATCTTTCAGAAACGACCACAGCGCCTCCGCTGAGCGAAGACGAACGGCTGAGGATTCTGGAAAGCTTGTCGGGTTCCGGTTCAGGGAAGGTCGGAAGCAAAAAATAGCATTGCAGGAATTAATTAATAATTTAAACAATATAGCGATGACAAAATCATATCTTTCAATTGCAGCGATCATATGCATCCTCGTGCTTGCCGGATATTCGATTGCGAAAGCAGCCCCATGCGGAGCTCCGGGCACCTGCAATGCCGCTGCGCCGATCAATGTCGGATCCGGATTGCAGGTTAAATTAGGCGGCCTGTCAGTGGGATCATTCCTTGCTGCAGGAAACAGTTTGATCTTGGGAAACCTAGGAATCGGAACAACATCAAGCCCCGCAAATCTTGACGTCGTTGGAAAGATCCACGCTTCAGATGATATTTGCATCACCGGCCCAACAGGAGAAAGGTGCTTGAGCGACGTGCCTGAAGACACGACGGTCAATTTGACTTGTTCGACTGTCGCAGCTCTCGATACCATGCCCACTACGCCTACGCCTGCTACTACGTATTCGACCGGTTTGACTGGGGTTGCGAACCGGGAATGGTGGGCGCCTGTAGCAATGCCTGCAAGCTGCAAAACGGATGCCGGCTGCGTCATCAAAGAAGAGATCTACACGGCAAAAGGCCTCTGGGGCGTCCGCCAGTTTGATTACGTTCAGAATTCGACCAATAATAATTGGTGGAGCAGCTATCAGAAAAGAGGAAACTACGTAAATGGAGATACTTTGGCGACAGACGTCATATCCCGCTCGACCAACTCGAACGATCCGAATAACATAACGACAATGGGCATGCAGGATGACAAGGTTGTCACCACAGCTCCACGCACGGTCAATGAACATTCAGCCGATACTTTCACTTCATTCGACACGAGAACCGATGCGGGCATGAAGATATATTTCTGTTCGTACGATTCAGCGGATGCGATCTAGCATAAGCGCTTCATTCTGGTGAAAAGCAAAAACTCGCCGTCGCCGGCGAGTTTTTGCTTGATGAAAAAGATCAGCCTAATTTAAAAAAGACTTTCTATGCAGCGGCAGCATGCCATGCGATCTGATAGCGACATAATGCGCCTTCGTCCCATATCCCTTATGGATATCGAATCCGTAGTTCGGATGCTTCTTCGCGTGCAGCCGCATGCGGCGGTCGCGGAGGACCTTTGCGCAGATGGAGGCGAGCGCGATGACGGCCTCTTTCGCATCTCCCTTTATGATCGTTTCTTGATGGATGAAATCCGTCGGAGCCTTCAATCCCCCATCGAGGAGCACCGTGCACTCTTCAGGAACGCTGCTCGCTTCAGATACGACTATCCGCAGAGATTTCTCGAGCGCGGTCCGAATAGCGAATGAAAGACCCTTTGAATCGATGACTTTCTCGCTCATGAACGTGACTGCGAAATCGACGAGGCCGAGCCGCTGAGCTTCGAGGATCTTTGCGAACCACTCCTCGCGCTTCGCTTCGGAGAGCTGCTTCGATTCCTTCACGCCTCTGAAATGCCGCCTGAGCGCGGCTTTGCCGTCCAGCGAATTCGAATCGACGAGGAAGATGAAAGCGCCCACAGCGACAGGTCCGGCTATCGGGCCTCTTCCGACCTCGTCGATGCCGACGAGGTAGCGCGCATTGTGCCGAATATTTTTCATATTGAAATTGTCTGCGATCTCCTGCTATATGCCCTGGAGCGGATCGATCATCGTGCGCTGGATCGTATCGGCATGCGACATGACGCTCGTGCCGTATGATCGGATGAGCGATGACTTGCTGCACGAGCTGCCTGAATAGTACTTGCATGCGGCATTCTGCTCGCCGGTATAGCTGCTGCCGAGCGCTCCGAGATCGGTCAGGTAGATAGCCGATGCCATGAATGCATCGCGCGGATTCCAAGGATTCGGATAGCTCGATCCGGTCGCAGTCGCGATGCGATTCTTGAAGAGCATCCATGTAGAAGCGATGAATTGCGCAGGACCCATGGCGCCTCCCCAGCCGACGGATTGCGGGCAGGAAACGAGCGTCTTCGAAGGGTCCAGGCCGAGCGCTCCGGTGATTTCGACGAACGGCCCGACGTCCCTTCCCGGCTTCATGACATTCGGGTATACGGTACCGGATTTCGAACTGACGCCTTCGCCGCTCGCCTGATTGGTGAGATAGCACGAGCCGACATTCTTTCCAAGGGCCGATTCCTGCGTGAGGATGGCAAGAAGGAATGCGGGACGGATGCCTGTCTGCTTCGAAGCAAGCGTCGCGTACGCGAGCGCATCCTCGAACGGAATGGCCTTGCTGTCGCGAAGGGCGAAGAGGGCCGCGCGTATCTCGGCTGCTTTCTTGCGTTTTTCTGCAAGGATCTGCGTATAGGTCTTTTCGGTGCTCTTGCTTGCAGCCAGGAGCTGCTGCCGCTCTGCCTGATCGCGCTCGATATTCTTCTGTTCCTGCTGGATCGCTGCACGCGCATCCATCTCCTGGATGCGGCGCTTGTCGAGCGCGTTCTTTTCGCTTTCAGTCTGAGATTTGGCGCTGCGGATATTTTCAAAAGTTGTCTTGAGCGAAAGCTGGACCGATTCGAACGTATCGATATCCGTGAGCGCACCGGACAATGTCTGCTGCGAAAGAAGGATCACCGGAATATTGTACGCATCGAGCTCCCGCGTCTTCCGCATGATCTGCGCGAGGGATTCCTTTCCATGATCGATGCGATCTTCGAGCGTAGTGATCGTCTGCTCCTTCGTCGTGATATCCCTTCCGAGCGACTGGATGAGGAGGTTCTTCGCCTTGATATTGAGCTGTGCCGCCTTGATCTTCGTCGTCAGGATGAGGATATCGCGGCTGAGCGATGCGGATTGCTTCTGCGCGCCTGCGAGCGTCTGCTCTGCTTCCTTCTGCTCTTTTTCGACCTGGACAAGCTCGGCCTGGAGCCGCGCCTGATCCTCAGCTGAAAGCTGCGCTATCTGCGCATGCGCGAATTGAGCATCGGCGACAAGGCCGGCATACGGAAGAGCGATCGGAGCGAGGAGTCCGGCGATGATGGCGAGAATGATTGTTCGGGAAAATAATCTCATGATGAAATAGAAGGTGCCTCCGGCGGCTTTAGGCGCGTCAGATCGAATATATCACGTTGGCATCAGGGTGAATAGCATTCACGCCGACCTCGTTATTGAGGCGCTGCGCGAGGAATGTCGCGGCTTTCGGCTCCCCCATCACGACGAAGACCTGCTTGAGCGTATCTTTGCCGGTCGCGACGAATTCGACTAGGCGATCGGAATCCTTGTGAGCCGAATATCCCATGATGCTTTCGATTCTCGCAGCGACGGTTATCTTTTCTCCGTTGATGGAAACCTGGCGCGACCTGTTCGGCAGGAGCGATTCGCCGGCATCGAGCAGCCGCCGGCCGAGCGTTCCTGGCGGCTGATAGCCGACGAGGAGGACCGTATTCTTCGGATCCGGCAAGTAGATGGATTCATGATGCGTCACGCGGCCGCCCATGGACATGCCGGAACCCGCAAGAATGATCTTCGGCGCGCGGACATGATCGATCGCTTGGGATTCTTGGCTCGTCATCGTATAGGAGAGCTTCGGGAAGCTGAAGATGTCATCGCCGCGAGCGATCTGCGCTTGAGCTGCGTCATTGAAGAGCGTCTTGCTTGCGCGGTATATGTCGGTCACTTTGATAGCGAGCGGCGAATCGACGAATATCGGTATGACCGGAATGCGCTTCGTTTCCACAAGCTCATTGAGCTCGAAGAGGAGCACCTGCGTGCGCTCCACAGAAAAGGCGGGGATGATGAGCGTTCCTCCTCGGGCAATGGTATCTTTGATGATCTGCTCGAGCTTTGCCCGGCGGTGATCCTTCGGCTCGTGGTTCCGATCTCCATAGACGCTTTCCATGACGATATACTGCGCGTCCTCGATCGATTCGGTATCCCGGAGAATCGGCGTCGGAGAATTGCCGAGATCGCCGGTGAAGATCACGTTCTTGCTGATGATTTTGACTTCGCCCTTCTTGCCCTTCTCTTCTTCATTGCAGGTGAAACGATACATCGATGAGCCAAGGATATGTCCGGCATCTTTCAGATAGACTGAAAAGCCAAATGAAGCGGATTTGCCATCGCCGAGGCCGCCTTCCATCGGAGTCTCTGCATGATATGGCAGCGTCTTCCAGAGACCCATCGCCATGTCGATATCTTTCTGCTCATAGAGCGGCAATATTCCCTGCGACCGAGCTTCGCGACTGATAAGCGAAGCGCCGTCTTCCATGATGAGCTTCCCGAGCTCCATCGTCTCGAGCGTCGAATAGATCGCGCCTCTGAAGCCGTCCTTCACGAGCTTCGCGATGCGTCCGACATGGTCGAGATGCGCATGCGTCACGAACAGCATGTCTATCGAAGCCGGATCATAGAGGAAAGGATCCCGGTTATGGATCATATCTTCAGGAGCGCCCTGAATGAGTCCGCAATCGATGAGCACTCGCCACGGCTGTTCCCCCACTCCTCCATGAGAAGAAGGCTTCCTCCCTATTTCAAGGATGAAATT
>JAQBRD010000010.1 GCA_028286665.1 Candidatus Tayloriibacteriota bacterium | reverse complement strand
GTACTTCCGTTTCCCCCGCTTCTGAATCAAATATAGCATCCTGGATATTAAAATCCAATTGATTTCTTCTACCGTTTCATATACTTGACTATAATATATTAAAGTAGTATAATACTAGCCATAACCCTGAAACGAAAGGAATGCAGATTGAAAACCAAAGTCAATTACAAGAGATCCAACAAATCGGAGAATCCCTTCAATGAAGTAGCCTACGCCATCTACGGCAACCAGATCGTGTTCACAGGAACATATGACGGCAAGGCAAATGCACGGACATCGACCCTGAATGGAGCAGAGAGTATTATTCTCGCCATCACAATGGCAGAGGAAATCGATCCGCGAAAATTCAAGTTCTATGATCTGCAGACCAAAAGCAGTTACTGCGGATTCAAGCGATTCGGAGATTACAACCTCCAGGAAGTAATCGTCGGCGGATGGCACGGCACTGAATTGACGCCTATCGCATATCAAATCCGCTGGGACGACTGTCACGGCTGCGAGGAAGTCTTTCGGGATTTTCAGGAATTCATCTGGGGCGAAGAGATCCCAGCAATTCCCCGAAACCTTGCGGTCGCTCACGGAAGAATGCGCGAATTGCCCGAGACGCCGAAGTCATTGGCAGATCTGCTGGTCCTGAATTAGCCCGCCCCGAACACAGGAGTAAATCCCGTCGTTCGCGGCGGGTTTCTCTTTTATGCACTTCCCCGCCCCGCACAGCTTCTAACGCTAACTGAAAGTTTTGATATACTTCGCACATGAAAAGAATTCTGATCATTGGAAGAAGCGGAGCTGGAAAAACTACCTTTGCAGGCAAGTTGGGGAAAGTCCTAAATCGAGATGTCATTCATCTGGATAATATTTTCTGGAAACCGGGATGGGTACGCGCATTCACTTCAGATGAGTGGCAAAAGAAAATAAACGATCTGACTGAAAAGGAGGAATGGATACTTGATGGGAATTACCACAACACATTGGCTATGCGGCTTCAAAGAGCGGACACGGTGATCTTTTTTGACTTTAATCCTTTCAGGACTTTGGTAAACGCGTGCATGCGCAAGCACCTCCCTCCAAAGGAATCTGGAGATACGGTTGAGAGGCTGCATAGCGAGGTCGGCTTTTTTAAACTTGTAAAAAGCATTTTCAAATTTCCAACAAGAAAGGTCCGAGAGCAGATTGAAAAAACAGCCGGCAAAGATGTGTTCGTGATCAAAAACCGGAGAGAAGCAGAGCAAACTTTGCAGAAACTCGCAATGAATCCTGAATAACCGCTTTTTTTTGATTCTGGAGACAACGTAAGAAAAACCGAAAACTGCGAAGAGACGCCTGTCACAAATGTGATAAAATTTCGGCATTCATTGTAATTACAATTTCTAATCAATAAACACATGTTTGATCATATCGGCATCAGCGTCAGCAATCTCGAAAAGTCGAAAGCATTCTATGCCGCAGCATTGAATCCGCTCGGGATAGCGATCAAGATGGAGTTCGAGGGCGAAGTGGTCGGTTTCGGCAAAGAGCGACCGATGTTCTGGGTAAGCGAAGGAAAGCCCGGTCAAACACATGTGGCTTTTGCAGCAGCGAATAAGGATGTCGTCGATGCTTTTTACGCAGAAGCGATACACGCCGGAGGAAAAGACAATGGAAAACCAGAATATCAGAAGGACTATTCCCCAGGATACTATGCGGCATTCGCGTACGACCTTGATGGAAATAACATAGAGGCTGTCTTTCATGATCCGAGCCTAATCAAATAAGATCATGAGAAAAATAATCGCAGCAATCAATATGACGCTTGATGGGTTTTGCGACCATACGGCAATGACTGCTGATGACGAAATGCATCAGCATTACAACGAGCTGCTGAAGAGCGCGGACATCATGATATGGGGCAGGATAACCTATCAGCTTATGGAAAGGTATTGGCCGTCTCTCGTCAAAGAACCTTCCGGCAACAAACCGGAAGATGAATTCGCAGTCTTGGCAGACAATATTCAGAAGATCGTCTATTCCCGCACGCTGACGAATGTCGATTGGAAAAATACGACATTGAAGCACGAGATCATCGAAGATGAAATTCTGGAACTCAAGCAGCAAACAGGCAAGGACATTTTAGTTGGGAGCCCGAGTATGATAGTGGCCTTCACGCAGCTTGGCTTGATTGATGAATACCAGATCAATGTTAATCCGGTTATTTTAGGGAGCGGCTTGCCATTATTTAAAAACATCAGGGACAGAGTTGATCTCAGGCTCTTGAAAACAAAAACATTTAATTGCGGCGCTGAAGTTCTGTATTACGAGCCTATAAAAAAGAGCTTATAACTATATGAAAATAATAAAAATCACGCTCATCGGCATACTCGCAGTCGCACTGATCAGCCCTGCCGTCATCAGCAGTATTCGAATGGCGAAACCGAAATCTCCTGACAGCTCAGCGACGAGCGGCATCAGCGGAACCGTCCTGCTCGGCCCGTCATGTCCTGTAATGCGCGATCCTCCAGAAGCGCAATGCGCAGATAAGCCATATGCGACTTCCCTTGTCGCTATGACGCCGGATGAAACTCACATCATTGCGGAATTCAAATCTGATGCACAAGGAAAATTTACGGTGCGCATACCGCCTGGAGAATACGCGATACGCTCAGCCGCTTCAGGCAATATGTATCCGCGCTGCAGCAGCGGCACAGTGAACGTGAAGGCGGGCATGTTTGCCGACACAACTGTCTCCTGCGATACCGGCATTCGCTGAATGAGTGAGGAAAAGCGACTGCCCCTTGATTTTCATCTAAATTTAATATATAACATAAGGACCTATGTCCCCCACCCCCGAAGGATTGAACTACAAGAGACTTTTCGAAACGACAAGAATCGGCATCTTGGTCTTGGACGCCAAGACCCGGGTCATAACTGAAGCCAACCCTTTCATCGAGAAGCTCTCTGGCCACGGCAAGAAGCAGCTCATCGGCAAAAAGATCTCCGAGCTTCGGGTCTTCAACAAGAACTTCACCGGCAAGCGCATCTTCGACGATCTCCGCCGATCAGACGAAGCTTTCTATGAGCACCTGGAACTCGTGCCGAAGACAGGACCGAAGAAGACGGTGGAAGTCAGCACGCATGCGTTCAAAGCGAATGGAAAGACGATGATACAGTGCCTCATCCGCGACCTCACGGAGAAGCGGGCCGTGCAGCAGGAGCTCTTCGAATCGAATCAGCGGCTCGAGGCGCTCATGAATGCCCTTCCGGTCGGCGTCACCTTCTCTCTCGATCCTGAATGCAAGCGCATCGAAGCGAACCCGTACATGCGGGAGAAGATGGAAATGGGACCGGACACGCAGATCACCGTGACTGACAAAGACACGCTCGTCGTCGGCCACACCTATCGCCATATCAGGGACGGAAAAAGATTGAAGCCGAAAGAGCTCACGCTCCAGCGTGCCATCGCCGAAAATCGTCTCGTCGGCCCGATCGAAGCGGAAGTCGAACTTCCTTCAGGCAAGCGCTGGCTTGCTGAAGCCTACGGCGCGCCGATCCACGACCGGCTCGGAGAAGTCATCGGCGCAGTGGCGGTGAATCTCGATCTGACTGAGCGAAAGAAGGCCGAAGAAGCCGGAAAGCTCGCGCTCATCGTGAAGCAGGAACAGGAGAAGATCGGCTTCATCACTGATGCGACGCACGAGCTCAGGACGCCGCTCGCCATCATCCGCGGCAACGTCGACCTCGCGCTCCAGAAGAAGACTGATCCGAAAGAGGCTCTTCGGGCGATCAACGTCGAGGTGCTGAATCTCACCGATATCCTTTCAGATCTTTCCCTGCTCACGACGAAGGAAGGCGATTTCAGGAAGAACGTTCGCTCGCATACGGTCGAGGTGGCAAGCGTTGTCAAGGAAGTGGCTCGACGGCACAAAGGCATGGCTTCGAAAAAGAATATTTCCATCGAAACGGCCGCCATTCCGCAATCGAAGATCGTCGGCGACGAATATTATCTCGAGCGCCTCTTCACCAACATCGTCACGAATGCAATTTCATATGGAAAAGAAGGCGGGCATATCCGTATCAGCGGAGCGATCGAAAAGGATCGCCTGAACATCGTGGTCGAAGACGACGGCATCGGCATCGAGGAAAAAGACCTTCCGCATATATTCGAACGATTCTATCGAGGAGAGAAATCCCGCTCGAAGGACTTCGGCGGCAGCGGCCTCGGCCTCGCGATCGTCAAATGGATCGCGGAAGCTCACGAAGGCAGCGTCGAAGCGCGGAGCATCCTCGGAAAAGGCAGCGCATTCACCATCTCCTTTCCCCTGCCTAAAAAAGGACAGATCAAATAATAAAAAGGGCGCGCCGGGTATCTTTCGATACCGGCGCGCTTTGCAAAAAGCTATCTTTTTTGAAACCAATCGCGGCCATGGCTCCCGATCCAGATAGGATCGGTTTCCCTGACCCAATCGTCGCGGCATACTACCTGGCGGACGATTCGAGCTGGATTGCCATCGACGACGGTCCGCAACGGGACGCTGTCGGTGACTTTCGAGCCGGCACCTACCACGGAATGTTCGCCGACTTCGACGCCTGGCATGATCTTGCAGTCGTCGCACAGCCAGCAGTTCCGTTTCAGCAGGATCGGTCTGGGAGACCATGTCTCCCCTTCCGATATGGGATGCATGTTGGAGTCCATGATGATGACTCTGGGAGCGATGAGCACGTGAGGCTCGATCGTGATTCCGCCTTCGCTTTCAGCGTGAAGCTGGAAAGCGCCATTGATCACGGAGCGATCTCCGATAGTGATGACCGACCCATGACCGACATGGAGTTTCGGTATGCCGAGGTGGGTGAAAATCCTCACCCCCGAGCCCAATTTGATCCTTCCGGATCCGAATCTGAGAAATTGAGGGGGTTTCCGCATGTCCATGACAGGCAATTCCCCGCTCCATTCCACGCCTTTCCGGCGAAGATACCGCTCCGTCAGGCGACGGTTAAACCAATCTGGATATTGCATACTGCGCGCATTATTACACAATAGTTTAAATAAAACAACAAGAGAACGAAATCGGCCTATCCAGCCCTTGAAGCTTGAAAAGGAGCCTGGCACGTCATTTGACTTTCTGCAAAAAAATGATAATTTGACTGAGGTAGAATTTCAGAAAAGCTCGACAGGAAACAACCCGCAGAACACAGTCTCTGCACGAACAAAGGATCGTTGAAATATGCAATCGACACAGACCCCCATTGAGGAGCCTCGGCTTCCTCTTTTCAAAGAGCCGAATATCCTCGGATATCTCGGCGGACAGCTCATCTCGCTCAGCGGCAGCACGCTGCAGATCTCAGTGATCTCGCTCATGATCGTAGCGATCGTAGGCAAGGAGCTCGCGCCGGCAATCATCGGCGACGTCATCGCCGCAGGATATCTGCCAGGAGTTTTCTTGGCAATCTTCGCAGGGATCTGGCTCGACACCGTCAACATGCTCAAGGTCCTCAAAGCGACCTCGGTCCTCGGAGCGATCCAGGGATTCACATTGGCATATCTTGCCATGGGAGACGTGCACAGCATCAGCATTCTGCAGCTCAAAGGCTTGAGTATCTTCCTCGGCTTCGTGAATGCGATCGATGCGGTAGCCCGAAATGGAGTTCAGAGCCACATACTCGTCGACAGGAGAAATACGCAGAAGGCAGCGACATTGTTCACTTCCCTCTACATATTCGCCCAAGTCATCGGCGGCGGAATGGCCGCATTCCTCATCAGCCATATCGGCTACGCATCGACATATGCCATCAACGGCATATCGTACCTCGTCCTGATCCTCACGCTCGGAAGGATCAAATATATCCGACGAAAGGCTAGCGGACCCTGGCCGAAGACTCCGAACTGGAAGGAATCGATTCGCGAAGGCGCGAAACACACCTTCTGCGAACCGGGCATCAGGATATGCATCATCCTCACCGCCCTGCTCTGCATCTTCGGCTTCTCCTATAACGCCCTGCTGCCGATCATCGCGAAAGGACCCATGTTCAATGGAGGAAACGAGCTCTACAGCCAATTCGCAGCATGGGCCGGCATCGGCTCGCTGCTCGCATGCGGCATCACGCTCATCTTCGGCAAGAAATTGCGGATGCTCGTCGTGAGCGGGAATCTGATCCTCGGGACCAATCTGGTCCTTCTGGCGAAGACGTCCGACGCTCATGCCGCCAAGATCATCATGTTCTTCATCGGCCTCGGATGCATGCTGAGCCTCATCACTACGAGGACGGCCATCACGCATATCGCTGCCGAAACAGCAAAGCATTGCGCTGCCCGGGTGCAAGGATTCACCATCACCATCTTCTTCGGAGGAATGATGATCGGCTCGTACGCGGCAGGCCATATCGCAAAAGCATACGGCTGCCCTGTTGTGCTCATGTTCTGCGGAATCGCAGTGATCGCAATCGCTCTCGTCACGCCGATCATGCCAGGCGCCGACGAAATCAAATAGTTCATTATGCGCGCAGGTTTTATCCCGCCCGCTGCACGAAACCCGTTGCAGCGGGTTTCTCTTTTATGCGCTCCGCCATTTTTAGGCTATCATATATCCATGCCCCGCTACGCCGCCCTCCTCCGAGGAATCATGCCGATGAATCCGAACATGCGCAATGAGAAATTGCGCGGAGTCTTCGAATCGCTCGGCCTCAAGAATGTGCAGACGATCATCTCGAGCGGCAATGTCATATTCGAATCAAGCTCGAAGGCAATTTCCGCTCTCGAGCTGAAAATCGAGAAAGCTCTGCTGAAGCAGCTCGGCATAAAAAGCCCCGCGTATATCCGCAGCAAGGAGCAGCTCGAATCGATGATTGCGAGCGATCCATTCAAAGGCGTCGAGCATAATCGAGCAACGTACCTCATCGTCTCATTCCTGAAGCAACCGCCCCACGAGATCTTCAGCACGATCGATCTCTCGAGTGCGAAGACGCCAGAATTCATGCGCGACATCGAGAAGAAATATGGAAAGGATGTAACGACAAGGACGTGGAAGACGATCGAGCGGATCGTGCGGAAGATGAATGGGTAGGCGATATCGTGCTTATAAAAATCCGGCGCACTTTTGGTGCGCCAGGTTTGATGCCGAGGGTACAGACATTAGTTATTCTTCGATGAGCATGAGCCATTCTTCAGGATACTCGGTGATGAGGAGGCCGTGCGCGGGAGCTTCTTCGCGTTCCCATTTCGCACCGATCGAAGTTTCCCAATCGGGAAGGAACATCAATTCGCCGATACGACGGCTCTTGAATATCCCGCGATAGAAGACGTGGAGAATATCGTAACAATATTCCTTGCGTTCTTCGTGAGCTGCAGAAAGGCGAATCATCGCCTCTTGAAACGGTCCTTGATCGAACAGGTACAGGCCGTTATCAGAAGCGACTCGCTGAGCCTTTCTGAAGTACGCCATGTTCGCATCGAGAGAGCCTCTGCCTCCCCTGCTCATCGGAGCGCAGAGTTGCACAATGCGCTTGTCGGATTTCACCGCCATCCTGTCGAGGATTCCATTGCCGACGGTGACCATCTGGAGAAAGTCAGTTATGCCTGCCAAGACATGCAGATCTTCCTCAGACCAATACGGACTCAATGATATTTGATTCATAATTTAAAAAACCGCTTGCCACAGATTACCTCTTTTCAGCTAAATGTAAAGGAAATTTCAAACCTGCAACATTCCCTTACCCGATACGTCATAATAGACATATAATTTCAATCATATGAAAAACACCTACATCATCGTGATCGTCCTCATAATCCTTATCGTTGCCGCAATAGCCTTGAACAAATCAATGGGCGGAAAAAACCCGCAGACTGCAAATAAGAATTTGCCCGTGCAAGTCACGCCGATCATGCACGCGACCGCAATGCTCAACTGGGGCGGCACGATCATCTACACTGACCCGACCGATGCGAAGCTGCTCGCAGGCCAGCCGAAGCCGAATATCATCCTCGTCACCGATATCCACAGCGATCATTTCAGCACGACCACGCTTTCCGCACTCATGAGCGGATCGACATCGAGCCCGACGCTGATCGTTCCTCAGGCAGTGAAAGACCTGCTGACGCCAGCACTCGCAGCGCAAGCGAAAGTCCTCAAGAACGGCGAGACGATGACTGAGCAGGGCTTCGCGATAACCGGCGTGCCGATGTACAACCTTCCCGAATCGCCGACAAGCCCGCACACCAAAGGCCGCGGCAACGGATATCTCATCGAGCGCGGAGGCTTCCGCGTCTACGTCGCAGGCGACACTGCAGGCACTCCAGAAATGAGAGCACTCCGAAACATCGACATCGCATTCATTCCGATGAATCTCCCCTACACAATGAGCGTGGATGAAGCTGCGGATGCAGTCCTCGCCTTCAAGCCGAAGCATGTCTATCCGTATCACTATCGCGGACAGGACGGACTGAGCGACGTCGGCAGATTCAAGGAACTCGTGAATGCAGGCGATCCGAACATCGATGTGATCCTGATGAATTGGTATCCGAAGCAGTGATTTTGACCGACCTCAGATCTGTATGAAAAGACACCGGCATCCGTCTTATATATCGGAAAGGAGGATGACGAATGGATATAAAAGACTTGCCGCAGATACGGCCGATCGCGCCGATGAAGCGGCCGAAGCCATTCGATGATCGTGATTGGCTCTTCGAACTGAAATATGACGGATTCCGAGCTGTTGCCTACTTCGAAAAAGGCAGATGCCGCCTGATATCCCGCCAAGGCAAGCGGCTCCGCTTCCCGAAGCTCGAGCAGAAGCTCGCGGAGCATTTCAAGAGCCTCGGAATTAGGAGTGCGATCCTCGACGGAGAAGCCTGTTCCCTGAATGCGGAAGGCCGTCCGATATTCAAGGATCTCATCAAGCTCAAGGAACCTATCGCGTACGTCGCATTCGATCTCATGTGGATCGACGGAAAGGATCTTCGAGATCTGCCGCTTCGCGAGCGCAAGAAATTGCTCAGGCGTGTCGTCAGAAAACGCGCCCGAGACTACGCTCATATCAGAGAGGCATTCTCAGTCAGAGGCAAGGGCTGCAAGCTCTTCGCGCTCACGCTGAAGCACGACCTCGAAGGCATGGTAGCCAAGCGACTCGATGGAACCTACTCTCGGAGGACGCGCTGGTACAAGACGAGGAATCCGCAGTACACGCAGGATGCGACGCGGCCGAGAATGGAGCGTCACTCACGCTGAATCAGGCAAGGCGAGCATATGCTCGCCTTTCTTCTTTTGCCTGACTACATGAGCTTGCCGATTTCCTTTTCGAGATCTGCGGGGGATTTATATTCCCGTTCAGGAACTTGCATGAGTGCTCCAAGCACTTCCTTGGGGGCCTCCTGCGCTTCTGCAGCATCGATGAGGTCGGTGCGGTCTGCGGGATAATCGACACCCTTCAAGAAAGTCTGGATCTGGATCGGATTCGCCTTCTTTCCTTCGCCGCCCATGTCTTGTTTTTTATTTTCATTTTTCATAGGATTTTTTTGATTATTGATGATATATATCGCATGCGTTTACGGCTTCAGGACTACCTTGATGCAGCCGTCTTCCTTGTTGCGGAATATCTCATACGCCTTCGGAGCGTCCTCGAGCCTGAGGCGGTGTGTGATGACGAATGACGGATCGATTTCCCCTTTCTCGATTTTTTCGAGAAGGAGCGGGATATATTTATGGACATGCGTCTGCCCCATTTTGAAGGTCAGGCCTTTATTGAAGCCGATGCCGATCGGAAATTTGTCGACGAAGCCGCCATAGACTCCCGCGATCGAAACCGTGCCGCCTTTCCTGCATGCATGGATTACCTGACGGAGCGCAGTCGGACGATCGGTCTCGAGCCTGACCGCCTGCTTTGCCTTATCGAGCACATTCATAATGGTGTTTGCGCCGCCATGTCCATGCGCTTCCATGCCGACCGCATCGATGCAGCTGTCAGGACCTCGTCCGTCAGTCATCGCTTTGAGCGTATCGAAGACTTCTTCGTTCGCTTCATAGTCGATGGTCTCGGCGCCGGACTGTCGGGCCATCTCCAATCGCTCAGGAATCCGGTCGATGGAGATGACCCTGCCGGCGCCGAGCATGAAAGCGCTCCGGATAGCGAACTGCCCGACAGGACCTGCGCCCCAGATCGCGACAGTATCGCCTTTCTTGATATTGCAGTTCTCCGCCGCCATGTACCCTGTCGGAAAAATATCCGTCAGGAAGAGCACCTGTTCATCCGACAGATTGTCAGGCACCTTGAATGCGCCGACGTCCGCGTACGGAACCCGGACTTTCTCAGCCTGGCCGCCGGCGAAGCCGCCGAACATATGCGAGTAGCCGAACATGCCTGCCGGCGAATGACCATAGACTTTTTCTGCCATCTGCTTGTTCGGATTGCTCTTGTCGCAGAGGGAAAATTCGCCCTTCTCGCAGAAATAGCAATTGCCGCATGAAATAGTAAACGGCACGATTACCCGGTCGCCGATCTTGAGCTTCTGCACGTCGTTGCCGATAGCGATGATTTCCCCCATGAATTCATGCCCCAGGATATCGCCATCTTCAGTCGTAGGAATAAGCCCGCCGAAAAGATGCAGGTCGGAACCGCAGATGGCCGTGGAGGTCACCCTGAGGATAGCGTCTTTCGGATCGACGAGCGTCGGCTCTTCAACCTCATCGACGCTCACATTTCCTTTTCCATGATATCTGAGTGCTTTCATATGTTGTATGACGTTCAAAAATTAGAAATATTACCTGAAAAAAAGGGGGGCTTGACCCTATTACATAAGGAGTATAATTAAGATACTTAAAGACCTCGAGGCGTCTCCTACAACTGAATACTATTGCCGATCGTCAGATCCGCCATCTCGCCTCGCGTGTTTTTGAGTCATTACTGGCATTAACTCTACACACGCCATGAAAAAAATAATCGCTTACATCGCATCAATACTCCTTGCCCTTGGCATGTATGCATTTCAGCCGCTTCTGAATACCGCATTTGCTGCGACGGAATACTCCCTGACGCCGATACAGCCGAGCGAGCTTCCGCCCTCGATCAAGAAGGCAAAATCGGCTTCCGTTTCGATCCTCATTTCGAAGCCGGTGCAGCAGACGCGCATCATCTATGGCGACGTGGCTGCCGATTATCCGGATTCTGAAGGCCTGCATGTCTATGTTCCTATGGGATATGAAAACGTCACAGTGACCAAGCCTGTCGGCATCGGCAGCGGATTTATCGGCACGCATGACGGCCGCGTCATAACCGCGAAGCACGTCGTCGATGATCCTGATGCGCACTACACTGTCATACTCGATGACGGCACCGAGAAACCGGCAACTGTCGCATATAAGGATCCGGACAACGACATCGCAGTCGTGAAGATCGACGGCAAATATCCGACGACGGCAACGCTCGGCAACTCCGATGCGCTGATTCCGGGGCAAAATGTCACCGCCATCGGAAATGCAGCTCAGTACGGCAAAAGCCTATCTGAAGGCAGCGTCGTCGGTTTCAGCAAAAGCATCGCTGCAGCCGCCCGCCAGAATGAAGTCGAGAATCTCTCAGGGCTCATAGAGACGAGCGCGCCGATGGTACCGGGATTTTCGGGAGGACCGACAATCGATGCCGATGGCGCCGTCATCGGCATGAGCATCGCTATTGATGCGAAAAATGGCCTCGGATTTCTGATCCCGATCAACGTCATCAGGAAAAGCATCGCGGCGACAAGCTGATGATCCGTATCCCTTGCCTATTCCCTGACTTCCTATATAGTATCCTCAGCCAACCAACAGAGAAACCCTCAACGGAGATCTTCGAATGAATCAATTGCAAAAACTGTCAGTCATAGCCGGAATATTCTTCGGCATATACCCGATGCTGCTCAGCCAAGGAAAAGCCAGTCCCTTCCTCAGCGCCACCATGTTCACTTTCGTCGTATGGGCGTTCGTCTCCATGTTCGGCGCAAATGAATTGAGAGAAATGGGCAAGACGAACTGGAAGATGATCGTCGGCGCCGGCGTCGCGAGCGGAATCGGCATGCTCTGCTTCTGCGGAGTGCTGTCGAAAGCGTCCAAGTCGGAGGTGGCGAAGCTCATCGTCCTCATGACGATCGTCCAAATCGTTACTACCGCGATCTGGAAATCGATCGAAAGCAAAAGCATGTCGCTCAGGGAATGCCTCGGATACGCGACCGCAGCGGTGACTGTCGCACTTCTCAGCAAGAAGCAGATAGTTGAATAAGAAAGCTCTAATGGCCCCCGCAGACTCATCTGAGTCTGCGGGGGCCAATTTGCATGCAGGCAAGCCGCTGATCCTGCACTCTGAAATAGACAGCCGGGCGCGTCGGCAGCATATGGATACACAACCCCGAACGAAAGGCTCTTTGATGAAAACGATAGGAATCGCTCTCGCCCTCGGAGATATCTATGAAGCGGCAGGCAGCGGACGGCTGCACATGCCGCTCGATGGAGGAATCGCGCGGCTCGACGGACTCATTCGCCAGATGACGCGCGATCGATCGTCACTCATCGTCGCGACCGCCGGTTACAGCAAGCATGAGCCGCTCGTTCCCCAGCCTGATCGGATGGTGAGTTTGGCGGATCAGCTTGCGCGGTATGTTCGGATCAATACCGTACTATGGGAAGATCGCGTCCTTGCCAAACCTCTCTGCTGGAGCACAAGGAACGAGATACGAAACGGCATCAAGCTTGCTCAGCGCGCGGGCTTTGCCGGAAGGAATGAGCCGGTCCGCGTGCTCATCGCTTCGAATTGGCTGCACCTGATAAGAATCCGGCTCTACACGTCTCTCTACATGCCGAAATCCTGGAAGGTGCAGTTCACCGCAGTCGACGATCGCTTCTCGTTCCGTTCGCACATGAGCGAATTTCCGAAAATAATTCGGGATATGCTTCTCAATGCGCGGATACTGCGGCGCGCGCGACGAATAAGATCTGCACGGCAGATGAAACGCTAGATGCGAAAGATAGCTGAGAGATCGAACTCCTCCGCCGACCAGAAGCCGCCTTCGATGCAAAGGCATTCTGGTCGGCGGCTTTCTGTCTCCTGTAACTCGCAGCTTCCCCGCACGTCTTCATATATGCATCGCCTTGCTGCATCTTGCAGTATAATGAGAAGGCCTATTACTTCATTCGATAATTTCAAAAATATATGATCAAACTCAATCCTTATGTTCGCTTCAATGACGCCAAATGCCGAGAAGCCATGACTTTCTACAAAGAAGCTCTCGGCGGCGAGCTCATCTTCCAGACCGTCGGCGAATCTCCGATGGCGAAAGAAATGTCGCCTGAAACCCACGACCGCATCATGCACGCGGATCTGAAAAGCAGCTCGATGGAATTATACGGTTCCGACATGATGCGCGACAAGGCGGTCATCGGCGACAACGTCTCCCTCTCGCTCAATTGCGACACCGAAGAAGAAGCGAATAGCCTCTTCGCCAAGCTCTCGAAAGGCGGAGAGGTCTTCATGCCGCTCGAAAAGGCATTCTGGGGAGCGATCTTCGGAGTCTTCACCGACAAGTACGGCGTCGAATGGATGATCAATTGCCAGCTCGACAAAGAAGCCGCAAAAAAGTAAGCGCGAGATAATTTCAAACCAATGATCGAAAGCAATAAAAAAGCAGCGGTGCGATTCCTCGAGCTCGTCATCGCGAGCAAGATCGATGAAGCATATGCGAAGCATGTCGACATGGGCGGAAAGCATCACAATGCATACTTCCCTGCAGGATTCGAGAAGCTTCGCGATGCGATGAAGGAGAACGAATCGCAATTCCCGAACAAGCGGCTCGCGGTGAAGAATGTCATCGCGGAAGGCGATCTCGTCGTCGCGCATTCGCATCTCCGCATGAGATCTGACGATCCGAAGGATCCCGGCATGACCGTCGTGCACATCTTCCGCTTCAAGGACGGCAAGATCGTCGAGATGTGGGATTGCGGTCAGGCGATCCCTGCCGATTGTCCGAATGAGGACGGGGTTTTCTAGTTTTCGCATCGGCATATTTATATTCATTCATATGAAACAGCAAATCACCGTAACGACATTCGTCAATGCGCCCACAGAGAAAGTCTGGCGATGCTGGACTCAGCCTGAACATATCATGAAATGGTATCAGGCTTCCCCGGACTGGCATGCTCCCGCTGCGATCAACGATGTCAGAGTCGGCGGAAGATTCATGACGCGGATGGCTGCGAAGGACGGCAGCGCGGGCTTCGACTTCACCGGCACATATACCGAGATCGAGAAGCATCGGAAGATCGAATACAAGACCGATGACGACAGAAAGGTTTCAGTCGTATTCGCCAGAAAAGAAAATCCCGCGAAGCCGGGCGAAGAAGGCTGCGAAGTGACCGAAACATTCGAAGCCGAAAGCATCAACTCGATCGAGATGCAGCGCGGCGGCTGGCAGGCGATCTTGGAGAGTTTCAAGCAATACGTCGAGGCGCAAAAATAACAGTCATATTAACTAGCTAATCCATACGAATCATGCAAAAAATAACCCCATTCCTCTGGTTCGACAATCAGGCTGAAGAGGCAGCGAATTTCTATGTTTCGATATTCAAGAATTCCAAGATAACCGCAGTCACCCGTTATGACAAAGCAAGCGCGGAAGTATCCGGCAGGCCTGAAGGTTCGGCCATGACAGTCGGTTTCGAGCTCGACGGGCAGGAATTCGCGGCGCTCAACGGCGGACCGATATTCAAATTCACCGAAGCGACATCATTCGTCATCGACTGCAAGGATCAGCAGGAGGTGGATTATTTCTGGTCGAAGCTCACCGCAGACGGCGGCGAAGAAAGCCAGTGCGGCTGGCTCAAGGACAAATTCGGCCTCTCGTGGCAAGTCGTCCCAAGCGGCTTGAGCGATCTTCTCGGCAACGATGATCCGGAGAAATCCGAGCGAGCCATGAAAGCGATGCTCGGCATGAAGAAGCTCGACATCGAAGCGATGCGCCGCGCAGCAGACGGAAAGTAAGCACGAGGCACGCCGAAAGCGCCGCTTCTCCATATGCAACATGAGCCATCCTGAAAAGGATGGCTCATTGCGTAACTCGCCTATCCTAATGCGCGAAGGCGATGAATATCGACGCAGCTATGATCGCGAATACGGTATTGACGATGACGATGAGCAATTGGCGCAATCGCCAATCCTCAACGCTGCTGAACATGAAGAACGTCGTCCACCAGACATCGACTCCGAAGATGCTCGCGAGCAAGCCGATATAAACTGGCGGCATCCCGATATTGGACTGGGACAGCCATTGATATGCGACATACGCGAATGGAGGCGAGATGGCGATCGCGAAGAAGAGCGCCCCTATATAACGGATAAACGGTCGAGGAACATTCATATGTGTTTGTCTTTCTCCCGGAAAGATTCCAGGTTTTTGTCGTGTGATCAGACCCCACTTCCCTACAGCGAGTATATCCGTTTCAGGAGGTTTAGCAATTCGAATATCAATTCGACACATTATTATATATATTGTATGTTATTAACGAACGCCAATATCAACCAAAAAATACACAAGAAGGAGTGACAGATTATGAGAGACGGACAGAGCTTCGGATCCTGCATCCTATACAACGGAGGAAGCAGCAGCCGAGTACGATGGCTGTTGTATATTCCGAATCAGCTTATTGAAAACCTCAAGACAGAACACCCCGATCGGGATACGCGGGATGCGATCCGCCGCATATTCGCAACGATTCACCGCGGATCTTATCCGATCTGGTGCGAAAAGTATGACGATTTCTGCGCAGTCGAATTCCCGACCGACACCGTCGACATAGCGATCGGGCGATTCGTTGAGCTCATCATGAGCAATCAGTCGAAACCTGCATCGATTCCGCTGCCCCGACATGCGATGCCGGCTCCTCCTCTTCCGCAGCCCGCGAAAAAGAGCTGGTGGCGAAAGTGGCTGCGCGCATGATAAACAAAGTCCGCCCCGAACGCGAAAAAGCCCGCTGTTCGCATGGCGGGCTTTTTCTTTTGCATAGTATTGATATTTATTGAATTATATGGTTATATGTTCTCAAACAGAGGAATCGAAAAGTTCCTTCAACAACCCAACGAAAGGCCATGTCATGCAGCTATTCAGAAAGAAATTCCATCAGAAGACGCTCAAGGAGCGCGTGCAGCAGAGCCTGAAGACCTTCGGAAAATGCTTGCTGTTCCTGTCGTTTCCCTTGCCCGTATCGGCCGCTGCCGGCATATTCTGGTACTATGCCATGTTCAAGCGCGGCATCTGCTTCAACGAGCGGATGGAGGTCATCCTGACCGCAGCATGGATTCCGATATTCGGCATATTGTACGGACTCCTCGCAGCAGTCATATTCGGCACCGTGTGGAACGAATACAAAGCCATGCGCACGTCGGTCAAGGAATACAACATCGACACGTTCCTCACTCTGAGGGACGAGGAGATGTCTCCCCTCGTGCACACCATGATGCTCGTGTTCTCGGCTGCGATACTCGTTTCATTCATGAGCCTGAAATACGCTGACTGCAGAAGCGGAATGATCGTCATCACGAGCACGGCATATCTGCTGAGCCTCATCTTCATCGTCATCAAAGAGATCGATGACCCGTGCGGAGGACTCTGGTATATCAAGCATATCCCGGAGGACTGGCTGAAGATCGACGTCAAGCGCTGGCGCAAAGATCATCACGATGAATGCCGGAAAAAGTACGAAGTAAGGATCACGAAGATCCTCGAAGTGACAGAAACGGCAGTCGCGCCGAAGAAATAGCGGCGCATTCCCCCGCCCGCCGAACGAGAAGCTCGATCGGCGGGCTTTTTCGTGGGAGCATTTTTTCCTGCTATAATGTCCTGATGGCTCATGCTCATAATTCAAGCAGCAAACGATCTCGAATCGCGTTCGGCATCGCCATCCTCATATGCGGAATCACCGCAGGATGGCTGCTGAAAGGCACCGCTGGTCAGCGGCAGATCGCATCCGACCAGCAAATCACTCGGGTGCGCAAGAATTCCCCTGCATATAAATTCATCAATCCGCTTCTCTTCATCGAAAATCCGAAAGACTCTTCTCCCGAATACGAGAACCTCCGGAAGGCAATCGGATCATCCGTAGCAGCGATCGCTTCGAGCCATGCGGCAGATTCGATATCAGTATATTTCAAGGACCTGAATAGCGGCCGGTGGACAGGCGTCAATGAAGATGCCAAATACGAGCCGTCGAGCATGCTCAAGGTCGCGCTGCTGATCGCCGATCTGAAGATCGCTGAAGGAAACACCGATTTCCTTTTGAAGGAAGTGCCTTATACGCATGGACAGGATAGCGTCCAATATTATCAGCCGGCGAAGAAGCTTCCGGAAGGCAGCTATGCCATCCATCAATTGCTCGAATCGATGATCATCGATTCTGACAATGACGCTGCGAACGCCCTCTTCAAAGACAATCCGAACGGATTCGATGAATTATATCGGGATCTGCATCTGCCGAATCCTCCCCAGGATATGTCGGATTTCATGTCGGCAAGATCATACTCGGTCCTCTTCAGGACGCTCTACAATTCGAGCTATCTCTCATGGCCTGTCTCTGAAAAAGCTCTCGACTTATTGAGCCTGACCAATTTCAAGAAAGGCCTTGTCGCAGGGCTGCCGAAAGATACTCGGATTTCGCACAAGTTCGGAGAGAATACGACGATCTTCCCGGACGGACAGAGCGAGCAGAGAGAGCTGCACGATTGCGGAATCGTCTATTACCCGGAAGCTCCCTACTTCATCTGCGTCATGACGAGAGGAACGGATTTTGCAAAGCTCGAATCCGCCATAGCCTCTGTTTCGAAGTCAGTCTACGATTTCAGGGGTAGCATGAAAAAATAGGAGGATCGGTTCATCAGGAAAGCGGCCGGACATATTCATGTCCGGCCGCTTTCTTCTGCCCCATCCTCCAGGAGTGCTATGTCCGTCGCACGGCCTTCACGATGGCGATGAGAATGCATGCGCCGATGAGCGCGACGATGAAGCTATACAGGTTGAAGCCGCTCACGCCGGTCTTGCCGATGAAGCTCATGATCCAGCCGCCGAGGACTGCGCCGACGATGCCGACGACGATATCGATGAGCGGTCCCTGCTGGCTATTTGTCTTCATGATCATCGAAGCGATCCAGCCTACCAATGCCCCGAAAACGATCCAGAGAATAATTCCCATATAAGTGTTTTATTTAATGAATAATATGTTTATTGCTACCTTATATGAGCCGTAGCAGCTGGCGAATCATTTCGAGGTTTCTTACCGGATGAGCATGTCGACAGCAAAGGCTCCTGGCGCGCTGAACAAGAGCGAAAGGGCCATTGCGAGGAGAAGGACGTAATAATTGACTCCGTCATTGAGGAATTTTCCTTCGCGCACTTTCAAGCTGAGCTTGATGACAAGAATGACGACATTGAGCATCGCGGCGAGCTGCGTGAAGATGCCGACGACGAGGAAGATTCCGATCATGATTTCGAGGATGCCGTATGTCGAGCTATTGCTGCCCGAGCTCTGGCCTTTTCCCTGCGTCTTGCGATATCCGAAATGAATGAGCGTAAGGCCGAGAACGACCCGGATGATGAGCGGCGCAACGGATGCGTATGCGAGCAGCGGCGGAAAAATCGAAAATGTATTCATATATGTTTGTGGATGAATTTTCATTATGCAATAGATACAGACATAAAGCAATGAGCACCTGCTGGAGCATCAAAATCGCCGCATATGCGCGGCGATTTTGATGCTGTGCTCTTTCGTATTGGCTTACTGCGGTTTTGTCACAAATGATACGGTATCTCCTTCGACGGTTCCATACGCATTCTGTCCGACGATGCGAAAATAATATTTCGTATTATCCTGAAGATCTCCGATGCTTGTCGAGAGCGCTGTGCTCGAAGCATTGGCTGCGATAGTCGCAGAAGGCGAGATCGTTCCGATGACCGTGCTCATCGACCGATCCTTGCTGTACTGGAACCAATATTTAGTCTCGCCGCTATTCGGGGTTATATGGCCATTGAGCACTGCAGTAGATGTGCCGACCGAGGTCGCATCATCCGTATGGACTGTCGGAGCTACGAGCGGCTGGGGACCTGCAGTCGTGAAGTTCAGAGTAGCGCCATTGACCGTTCCGAATTGATTCTGCGCATTGACGCGGTAGTAATATTTCGCAAGCGGCTTCAGGCCGGAAAGCGAGACCGAGACGGGAACATATGCGTTGCCATTGCCTACCGTCTGAATCCCCGTGACATTGCCGAGGTCCTTCGTTTCTCCGTATTCGAACCAATAGCTCGTGTCAGAATTATTAGGATTCACCTGGCCATGAAGATCGGCAGATGCTCGCGTAATATTGGAAACCTCATTCGTCCGCGTGCTCGGAATCGTCCCCTGCGGTGCCGGATTGCTGTTCGTCTTGAAAACGTTCGTAGCGCCATTCACCGTCGAGAATCGATTGCTTGCGCTCAGGCGGAAGTAATACGACGTATTTGCGCGAAGGCCGGTGATATATCCCGGAGCAGTGATCGCGGTGAAGCCTGAACCCATGGCTTGGACGCTCGTACGCGTTCCGAGAGCTGTCGTCTCTCCATATTCATACCAATACGATGTCGCTGCGCCGTTCGGATTGACTGTCCCGTTCACCATGGCAGTCGAGTTCGAAGTCGATACGGTCGTGCTCGTGCGAACTATCGGAGCATCAGCCTTCGGAGTCGAAACTGCCGGGGAGTTCTGCTGAGGAGCCGCAGTTCCAGGGGCAATAGTCACAGTCGTCGTCGAATTCTGCGGCTGCGCATTATTCAGGGCAGCCTGATCTGAAGCGGATTTCTTCCAGCCATAGATGGCGAATCCCGCGACCACGAGCACTATCAGGACGAGGAAGCTGATGACGAGATTCTTGCTGTTGTTATTCATAGATGTGTATTTATTTTGTATATGCGAATTAATAAGCCGCTTCTATCTCCGACGAATCCGTCTTGTACGCCCGATTATGCATGTCCGTCTTGTCAGTATCAACGAGTTCCTTCAGCTTCATGAGGCCTCGATGGATCTGCACGGCGATGGTGTTCTTCGACTGCTTGGTCGCCTTGGCGATCTCGGCGATCGAGAGATCCTTCACGTACCGCATCTTGAGGACTTCGCTGTACTTCTTCGGGAGCAGGTCGATCATGCCTGCGATCGCCTTTCCATCAAGAACGTCAGTGTTATGCTCGAGATCGTCGCAATCGCAGCTCGGCTCGTATCCCTTTTCGAGCAAGTCGTCGAGAGATGAAACGCGTCGCCGCCGATATTCGTCGATGATGAGGCAGTTGAGCACATGATAGAGGAATGATTTCATCGCATCGATCTTCCCTCCCTTCATGAGATAGTTCCACGTCTTGAGGAAAGTGTCCTGAACAAGATCCTCCGCGAGAGCGTGGTTGTAGACCTTGAAATACGAATAGTTGCTGAGACCTCGTCCATATTCCTGGTGCGCGACCGCCAGCATATTCTGGTTTTCGATGATTTGGTTTCGAGTCATGGCTAATGTAAAGTTAATATATAATTTAATATGGATTTAATATAGTATTTATTCTTAACATTTGCAAGGGCTTATAACATTAAAACATAGAATAAACTGTTAATATCCTGTTTATAACTTTAATATATTGTTAATAAAGCATACTTTATGGCCGCGGAAAAGACTATAAAACAAGAGCGGGTAGCGTATTTTCTATACGCTACACTTCCCCACTTCAAGGCAAAAGGCCATTGGCAAAGGAAATCCAAATGCTGATCATGGCTGCCGAATCCCTACCCGGTTCCGAATCCCGCATGAACATATCAAATAAAAAAGAGGCGCTGTGCGATTCGCTCAGCGCCTCTTTTTTTCGACTCATCGGAGTCTTCCTTTCTTTCAACCGCAGCATCTAGTAGCTGTTGGCGAGCGCCATGTCCTGTTCCATGCACGCGAGGCACTGGGTGAATCGTACCGGGATCTCATCGTCGATGACATCATTGAGGTAGCTTGGGCTTTCGAATCTCCACGAGTTCCTGTAGAAGAATGTGTGGCACTTCTTGCACATGGTTATCTTCTTGAGGCTCTTCTTCGCTGCTGATGCCCGCTTCATCTGATTCGCTGCTGCTGTCTTCACGATCGCATTTAATTTTCTTAACATATATTTTTTTAATTAAAAGTTTTATTAATTTCTTCTATCAAATTTCAATCTGATGTTGATATAGTAATTTAATAAAATATTAATGTAAAGAATAAATGTTGATATAACTCTTGATAAGCTGTTGATAAATTGTTAATAAGCTTAATATGTACTTAATATACATAACCACACAACACAAATAGAGAAAACTTAAGCCTCTTTGACGATATAGCCAACTCCCCGAACAGTGTGAATGAGCGGCTTGAGGCCTTCGCTGTCGATCTTTCGGCGGAGATAGCGGATGTGCACGTTGAGCTCATTGTTCGCTTCGACGAAATCCGGCCCCCATGCATTCTCAATGAGCTGGCGTCGGCTCATCGCCTGGTCTCGGTGCGTGACCATCGTATCGAGAAGCCGGTATTCCTTCGGCGTGAGCGCTATGACCTTCCCCGCTCTGGTAACCTCGTGCTTCTTCTTGTCGAGGATGAGATCCGCGACTTTCCAGATATCGGAATCAGTGGTCTTGCGGCGTCGGAGGATGGCGCGGACGCGGGCGAAGAGCTCGTCGATGCCGAACGGCTTGATGAGATAATCATCTGCGCCGATGTCGAGTCCGGCGACCTTGTCTTCCATTGTGCCGCGAGCGGTGAGCATGAGAATCGGCGTATGGATATTGCGGGCTCGCAATTCCTTTGCGACAGAAAGGCCGTCTCGCTTCGGAAGCATGATGTCGAGGATGATGAGGCCGTAGTTATTCTTCAGGGCTTTCTGAAGGCCCTCTTCCCCATCGAGCGCCGCATCCGTTGCATAGTTTTCGCCTTTGAGGGCTTTTTTCAAGATGTCCACAAGTTTCGCTTCGTCTTCGATTATGAGGATTGTCATGGGACATTTATAGCATTTTTGCCCACATACTGCAACGCGATAGGTTAAATGACAATTAAGGTATCCACATGAAATCACTCAGTAATCCACAGATTAGAAACAGTTTAATCACTCACTATTAACTTGTTATTAACTAATTGACTTGATGCATCCAGCCGCGGGCATCCGCTTTTTTACCCCGCTTGATCGCCTCGAGTTCAGCGTAGATTTTCGCAGACAGAGACTTCTCATCGGCTTTCGGAAGCGGATATTTCTTGCCGTCATGCGTGATCGATTCGACGGCGATGATCGTCGCGGCGGTGCCTGCGCCGAAGACTTCGGTAACTGTTCCCTTCGCAAGCCCTTCGACCAGTTCCGCTACGGCGACCTTCCGCTCCTCGACTGGGATATTCCATTCTTTGGCGATCGCGATGATGCTGTCGCGGGTGATGCCGGCGAGGATCGTGTTCGAGAGATTCGGCGTGACGAGCTTGCCGTCGATGACGAAGAGGATGTTCATCGTGCCGGATTCTTCGACGTACGAATGCGTCGCTGCATCAGTCCAGATGAGCTGGTCGAAGCCGGCCTGCTGGGCGAGCTTGGTCGGAAGCATGCTTGCAGCGTAGTTCCCCGCAGCTTTCGAGAAGCCGACGCCTCCAGGAGCTGATCGCGAGTATTCTGTTTCGATCTTCAGATTGAGCGGCTTCGAATAATACGGACCTACCGGACATGCGAAGACCATGAACAGATATTCATCAGCGACTTTCACGCCGAGCGCGGTGTCGACTGAGAACATGAACGGCCGGAGATAGAGCTGGCCGGCGCGATGCGCCCACTCGGCATCCTTCGCGACGAGCTTCTCGACGGCTCCGACGAATAATTCTTTTGAGACCTGCGGCATGGCAAGACGCTCGAGCGAGCGATTGAAGCGGGCGACATGCGCGAGAGGACGATAGACGAGCGTACGGCGCTTCCCTTTTCCAGCCGCGGCTTTTCCGTTTGCAGACGGAATCGCTTCAGCCGAGAAAACCTTCATGCCCTCGAAGACAGCTTGCCCATAATGCAGCGCAGAAATGGATGGCATGAGTTCAAGCGGGCCGTACGGGACGAGCTGGGTCTTGCCCCATTTTCCAGCAGCATATCTGACGACGACCATATGATCCGTATGGATCTTGCCGAACTGGAGATTGGCGAAATCGATCGTGTCGATGCGCTTTTTTGCTGCAGCCTTTTTTGCGGTCTTTTTGGTCTTGGAAGTTTTCTTTGTTTTCATATGAATATGCTAACGCTTTTGATTTTTATTAAAAGGGGTGCGATGGCACCCCTCGATGCCTGGGGATCAGCACGACGCGAGATCATGCGCGGCTATTTCTAGCCTTCTTGAACAGATTGCGCGACGGCCTATCGTTGCCGGCGAACAGATCGACTTTGCCTCCAGGCTCGACCGGCTTTACCCGGACGATAAATTTCTGGGAACGGAGCGGACTTACGGTAGCTGGTACGCGGATTTTTGCATTTGATTTCATTGATTGGATCCTCCAATTTGGGGTGCTATTTTGTCGACCCTCCTGCATCAGCAAAAGAGCCAGGCTTCATTCGTGAAGTCCTGGCTCCTGAGCATATCATCTGCTGGTTTCTATGAGATGCGCACGGGACAAAACTCCACAACAGGGCCTTTCGCAATATACGCGAAAATGGCCAGGAGCTGAAGGAGAATTGTTCGCTGCAAGAAGTTCATAAATGAAGTATACCCCTATTGATAGAAATCATCAATATGAGCGACTAATGCTTCTTCTTATCGTCCTTCTTGTCGTCTTTCTTCTCTTCCTTCTTCTTGGTATGCGGGCCGAAGAATATGAAGGCAACTACGGCGGCGGCAATGATGAGTGTTAGCATACATATATTGTACTCCTTTTCCCATCCACGTCATAATTGCCCTATGAAAAAAGACAGGAGTATCCTTATCATCTGGCGCGGCGAGCGGAAACGGATAGATGCTGGTATGATTGACGCATGAAACACCAATCCCGACGAAGCGACATATTGAGCCTAGTGTCTTTCCTGCTCATATTCGGAGCTTTCGTCTTCTACTATCAAGGACATCATCAGCGTATCGCAAGCAGCGTGAAGAACATCGTGCGCATCGTGCGGCCGTGCGCCTTCCCTCTCACATATTCAATCGGCAGGTTCGATGAGCAGTTCGACATATCACAGGAGGAATTGCTCGACGATGTGAAGCTCGCCGCAGGAAAATGGGAGAATGCTCTCGGAAAAGATCTGTTCGTCTTTGATCCGGACAATAGCCAGCAATTCAGCGATATCAAGATCAACTTGGAGTATGACTATCGACAGAAGACGACCGACAAGCTCGATGTGCTCGGAGGGTCTATCGAGCAGACGCGCGCGAAATACAATACTCTGAAATCAAAATACGTAGCGCTGAAAGAAGAGCTTGCTCGCAAGAAAGGAACGCTCGACGATCTTATGGCGATATATCGATCTTCGAAGAATCACACTGAGGAATTGGTCCAGAGGATACGCGCAGCAGAAAGCGATTACAACGATGCAGTCAATGCCATCAATTCCCTTGTACCCGACCTGAATGCTATCGGGAAGCAACTGAATATAACAGTGACTTCATACAATACGATCGGCGCTGCGAACGGACCGGAATTCGATGAGGGCGAATACGTGAGCGACAAGACCGGAGCATCGATCAATATCTATCAGTTCAATGACAAGCAGCGCCTGCTCCGACTCCTCGAGCATGAGCTCGGGCATGCGCTCGGACTAAGTCATATCGCCAATCCCGATGCGATCATGTATCGTCTCAATAGCGGAGACTCCCTGGAACTCACTCAGCTAGACATCGACGCGCTCGTTTCTCAATGCAAGATATAGATCAATGCGCGCCTTCGACTTTCATGAAGAATTGCTCGAACAACAGCGAAGAGTCGATCTGCCGCGAATTGTAATCTGAGCGCAGCACGATCACGACTATCGGATATGTCTTGCTTCCGACCTCGTAATTGAAGAGCGAGAGCATCGATTCCTTTGCCGCTGCAGTTCTCCCTGTCTTCCCTCCGATATAATGCGGATCTCCGACAAAAGGATTCGTGTTCGCATAATGGTGCGCCATCCTGGCAGTAGTCGAAGCGAGATCCGCTGTCGGGGTCCGGCTCAATTCAAGGATCTTCGGTTCGTTCTTGTAGAGATACCTGGCAAGCGCGAATAAATCCTGAGCATTCGAGATATTCTGATCGCTGAGCCCTGACGGATCTTCGAAAGAAGTATGCGTCATGCCTATCTCATTCGCCTTGATCTTCATCGATGTTATGAAATGATCGTATCCTGAAGCTTCGGCGAGAGCGTCGGCTGCATCATTGCTGGATTCGAGCAGGAGCGGGTATCGGAGTTCTTTTGCAGCATATACTTCCCCGACAGCCAGGTTGCCCTCTGTGCCGATTGGTTCAAGCATCTTTTCAGTGATAGTAACGAGATCGTCATCGCGAAGGATTCCCTGCGAGTTCATGTCTTCTGCAGTGAGCAGCGTAATCAGCTTGCTGATCGAAGCGATCGGAACGACAGCTTCTGGAGATTTGGAAACGAATACTTCGCCAGTGTTGAGATCGCCTATTAGATATGATTCGGCAGTAATCTGGGGAATGGGAATACTCTTCAGTACAGCAGCTTTAGGGATGCCGCCGGTCGGAGCGTGGACTGGAAGAGCATCTGTTTCTAGATTCAGAGATGGGTTCGAGTACGTTGGTTTCGAGTCGGACACTTTCAGTAATTCCGCAGCACGGAGCACGCCAAGGTCTGCAGCGTATTTGGCATGAAATATCCCGATAGTCGTAATCAGCATAAATGCGATGATTGTTAGGAATACAGTCTTCACATTCGGCTTTTTCATATGTCTTTAGTATAATCTATGCCGTACTACTACCCCCTATCGTGTCACTGATATTGATGTTGTAATTTCACCGGTCGAACTTGCCGTTATCCTCCCCTGCGCATCCGAATAGATCACATAGCCAGTATCGTAATCGGTCATCGTCGTAAAATGCGCGCCATCAGCAGTCGGATCTATCGGCAAAATCGAGATATATGCCGGCACGACGCATCGAGCGAGATCGAATCCTCCCGTACTCCTGATCATCGTCGATGTAAGCGGTATGGCGGTCGGCGAAGTATCTGCACCGCAGACAAATAGCCCATGATGCTCTGCCATGTTCTGCCCGACAGTATTGAGGATCGCATTCACATTGCTGGTGCGCTGCGCATCGCGGGCAAGCTTGAATTGCCGGGCCGGATTCACTGCTACGAGCACGACAGCAGCGAGAACCGCGATGATGCCGATGACGATGAGCACTTCGATGAGTGTAAAACCTCGCGACTGTTCGCCTCCCTTCTGATTCATATCTATTTTCATATTCGTTGTGATTATTTTCTAATGCACAGAGAGTATCAGAGCAGAATGAAATTCCAGTCAAAAAAGAATGAAGCGAATATGAGTTTCCTATATTGAAAATAGCTTCCGAGCGTTGTCTACGAGCTGCTTGAGCATGGCTTGCTCGGCATCTGACCCAGGGATGGCTCCGCGGAGCGCGGCAATCCGATGCGCGACCTCGATGACGAAGAACGGCTCATTGCGCTCGCCGCGATGCGGCACCGGCGTGACGAACGGCGCATCCGTTTCAGACATGATCCGATCTGCAGGCGCCAGACGGACGACTTCGTCATAGGATTTCGCGAACGTGATGACTCCGGTGAAAGATATATTGAAACCGAGCCCGAAGAAGGCCTTTGCCTCATCGGTCGTTCCTGCAAAGAAATGCGCATCGCCGGCAATCTTCGGGCCGCTGCCGCCATTGAGCGACCTGAGGACCTCGATGGCCTCGGCATATGCGCTCTTGCCATGCGGGCCGCTTCCCTTCATGTCATTACGGAGGTGAAGCATGAGCGGCTTTTCGACTTCATGCGCGATATCGATCTGTCCGCGGAAAGCCTCGTCCTGAGCGGCTATGATTTCTGCCGTCGCTTCGGATCTGAAGAAATCATAGCCGCATTCGCCGATGCCGACGACTTTCGGGTGCTTGGCAAGCTCGAGATACAGATCCCGGTCGAACCGAACGCCGGAATCCGATTTCACCTCCTCGTGCGCATGCACCGGGTGGAGGCCGATGATCGCCCAGATATTGTCGTATTTCTGCGCAAGCTCGACGGCACGAACGGATGTCTCTTTCCCCGTCCCGACGACGATCATGCCGACGCCCGCATCTCGCGCGCGCATGACGACATCATCGATATCAGCCTCATATTCCGGAAAATTGAGGTGGCAATGGATGTCGATGTATTTCAGCTCGAATGGCTTCATCTTATTTTCGGAGGAAAAGCGGCGCAGCGACGGTGTTGTCGCGGATAGCGATGGCGATCTTCGCGGAAGTTTCCGGCATGATCGGCTGGAGGAGCGCGCCGATAGCTGCGACTTCGCCGAGGAGATATGCGATATCAGCCTTCCCTGCTGCGAGGTCGACTTTCACTTTCTTGAATGGAGCCTGCTCTTGGATGAAACGGTCAGCGGCTGCGATCTTTTTCCAGATCTCGTCGCAGACCTTGTTGATTTCGAACTTCTCATAATGTTCAGCGTAGAGCGAGGTGAGCGCAGCCGCATCGACCGGAACATCGTAACGGACGCCGTTTGTTTCAGCCATCTTCACGACTCGCGAAACGAGATTGCCCACGCCGTTCGCAAGGCCTGCATTGTAGCTATTCTTGAAAGCCTCAAGGGTGAATGGGCTGTCCTCGAACATCGACACCTCTCGCGCGACATAATATCGCAGCGCATCAGCGCCGTATTCCTTGATGAGGTCAAGCGGATCGACGACATTGCCGAGTGATTTGCTCATCTTGATGCCGCCTTCGCCAGTAATGAAACCGTTTATGATGATCTGGAAGCTGTTCGGGAGACCTGCAGCCATGAGCATCGCCTGCCAGGTCGCAGTCTGCTGGCGGAGATTGTCCTTGCCGCAATATTGCGTCGGCGTGCCGTGGACCCAATAGCGGTCGAAGTCCCCTCCCTCTTTCACAGTTGCTTCATCGGGCCAGCCGAGCGTTGAGATATAGCTTGTGAGCGCATCGAACCACACGTACATGACATGTTCGTCATCGCCGGGAACAGGAACTCCCCATGACATCTTGCTCTTGAGCCGAGAGATCGAAAAATCCTCGAGGCCCCGCTCGACAAAGGCCCTGATCTCATTGAAACGCGAATTCGGTATGACGAAATTCGGATTCTTCGCATACAGGTCAAGGAGCGGCTGGGTGAACGCCGAGAACTTGAAGAAATAATTTTCTTCCTCGATGAGCTCAAGCTCTCGGTTCGGATGGAGCGGGCAGCGTCCGTCGACGAGGTCGGAGTCCTTCTTCTCGAGCTCGCAGCCGACGCAGTATTTCGCAGTGTAATTCTTCTTGTAGATATAGCCGCGCTCATTGACCCGATTCCAGAATGCCTGGGCGCATTTCACATGCTTCTCGTCAGTCGTGCGGATGAAGTGGATATCGTCCGAAACGCCGAGAAGCTTAACGATCTCGCGGAACGCCTGCGAATTCTCATCGACATACTGCTGGACCGGCTTCCCTGCTTTTGCGGCTTCGTCGAACAGTTTCTGTCCGTGCTCATCAGTGCCAGTATTGAAAAAGACCTCGTAGCCTGCCAGCTTCTTGTATCGGGCGATGATATCCGCGCGCATGAATTCGAGCGCATGGCCGAAATGCGCGCGGGCATTCACATACGGGAGCGTCGTTGTTATATAGAATGGTTTTTTTGACATGGGATTTGGTGAGGATTCTGCGAGACCTATATCTGCGTGGTCATGGCGTTCTTGTCCTTCTCGATATCGGCGATGAATTCCATGAGTGCCGCTGCGACCGGGACGGCGAGGATGGCCCCGAGGAAGCCGGCGAGCTTCGCGCCGATGACGAGCGCGATGATGACGAGGATCGGCGAGACGCCGACGATCTTCTTCACGACGAGCGGATACAGCAGATGGTTCTCAAACTGATGGATGATGAGATAGATGACGATGACGGCGAAGGCTTTGGCGACGCCATGCTCTGCCCCGCCGTCGACGAATGCGATGAGGATCGCCGGAATGGCCGCGAGGATCGGGCCGAAGATCGGGATGAGCTCGAAGATCGCAGCGATCGAAGCAAGAAGGAGCGCGTGATTCGCATCGACGAATATGACGAGGCCGAGATAGACGAGGATTCCGACAAGCAGTCCGAGAAGCATCTGGCCTTGCATCCAGTAGCCGATCTTGCGCTGCGAACGTTTCCAGAGGCCGATGATATAGTCATGCTGCTTGACCGGACTGACGATCTTGAGGAAATTGCTCACGCCGTCTTCCTGCACCGCGAGATAGAATGAGAGCACGATCATGAGGACGAAGCTGAGCGCGCCTCCGAAGACGACGCTCGCCGTCTTCAATATTCCTTCCCCGCTGCCAGAGACGATCGTCCTGATGCCTTCGATGAGTTCCTTGATGGAGAAGCTCTGCGACGAAAGCGCGGTCACCGCATTGCCGGCAGTGCCCGAGGGCATAAGGCCGGAATCGCGGATCGGGCTCCAGAAATCGCTCAGCTTGATGTTCTGCGGAAGATTATTGAGATATGAGATGGATTCATTGAGGAGCGACGGGAGGAAGAATATGAAGAATACCGCAAGCAATGCCGCGATGACGAGGTAGACGAGGATGACCGCTGGGAGGCGCTTGATCTTGTATCGGGCAAGCCGTCGGGTGACTGGCTCTACTGCTGACGCGATCACTACGGCCGCAAGGATGACGAGGATCAGATCGCGGATATAGTAGAGGAATACGAAAAGGATGATGAAAAGTATCGTGCGGACGATGCTTCCTGAGGTGATATTGACGATAAGATTGCGGCTTTCTTGATTCATGGTTGATAGTATAGCATCGCCATTAATTCGCGGCGAAGGTCAGGACAGGCATGAGTGCCGATGCATCCTGGTATCGGCCGACGAGCGCGAGATTGAGGCCCTGATCGACGAAGATGAGTTTTGCTACGTTCTGCAGATCTTCCGCGGTAACCGCCATGATTTCAGCTGAGATTTCTTCGAACGAGCGGATCTTCCCTTTCACTGTTTCCTGCATGCCGAAGAATTCAGCCTGCGCATCCGATGTCTCAAGACCGAGCACTGTGCTGCCGAGCATGAAATCCTTCGCTTTCTGCAGTTCGTGTGCGGGAACAGCTTCATTCGTGAGCCGTCTGAACTCGCGCATGATTACCTTGAGCACCTCCTCGACGCGCTTATTGTCGACGCCTGCAGAGACAGTGAAGAGTCCGGTATCAGTGTACCCGTCATTATCCGCATTCACATAGTAGCAGACGCCCATTTCGTCGCGGAGAATAGTGAAGAGGCGCGAGCTCATGCCCTTTCCGAGGACAGTCGAGAGCACTTTGAGCGCAGGATCGTATTTGCTGAACGTATCGAATGATCGGACGCCGATGACGAGATGCGTCTGATCGGTCTCGCGGAAATGGACTTTGGCTTCGGGCTTCGCCTGAGCTTCGATGACTTTCGGCTTCAGTGCTTTTGCGATATCTGGGCCGCCGCTGATCTTCGCGAAGGCTTTCTCGACTTCTCCTGCGATCGAGGCTTCATCGAATGAGCCTGAAACGATAACCGTCGTCGCTGGAGCGACATAGTGCCTCGACCGATAGTCGATGAAATGATCGCGGGTGAAACTCTTGATAGTTCCCTCATTTCCGACGATCTTCCAACCTGCCGGCTGATCTCCGTAGACGAGTTCCAGGAAGAGATCCTGCACATGCCGATGCGGGAGATCCTGATACATGCGAAGCTCCTCGATGATGACGCCCTTCTCCTTTTCGATCTCAGCTGCATCGAGGAGCGGATCGGCATACATGTCCGAGACGATGTCGAGTGCGAGCGCGGTGTGGCGCTTGTCGACTTTCGCATAGTAACCAGTATATTCCTGGCCTGTGAAGGCATTGTAGTGCGCGCCGATCGAATCGAGCTCGCGGGAGATGAGCGAGGCCTTCGGGCGCTTCGTGGTGCCCTTGAAGACCATATGCTCGAGGAAATGCGAGATGCCGCTCTCGGCTTTCGACTCGTATTTTGACCCAGCTTCGACGAGGACAAGCACGGTGACCGCAGGATTTGCAGGCATCGGCACGGTGACGAGGCGAAGGCCGTTCTTGAGGGTGGTTTTGGTGAATTTCATATATCAAATGTAGCACGCGGCGAGCCTCAAATACAAACTTAGGCATGAGGGCATGCCGAAACGAACAGCGGCCGCCTGAATTTCAGGCGGCCGGCTTGATGACTCACTTACTCTGATCTCGTAATGAAGCTCTGATAAGCCGCGGAGGCTCCGTCGAGCGCTTTCTGCCGTTCAGGCTCCGAGAGAGCGCCGAATGCGGCTGCAGTGATCTGGCAGAGTTCGATTGACGACTCCTGCTTTTCTCGCTCCTTCTGCATCTTGCGGGCAGAAGCCGAAACTTTCACAGGCGGAGGCTGCTTTTCTGCGCTTACCGCAAGAGCGCTGTTGCGGTCTGGCAATCCGTCGAATCGGGCATAGAACTTCCGCGGCTGTGCTGATGCACCATCCTGTCGCTGCTCGAAAATAAGCAGTCTTGGTGCGGGACTTGGCGTATTCATAAGGTATTTGAACAATGTGGTTTGACCGACTGTTTCAATATTCAAATTACCTTCCTTGGGGTTATTTTGCAAGCTCCTTCTTCAGCATCGCTGTGAGATCGGTTTCAGACATTCGCTCCTGCTTTCCCGTATCGCGGTTTCGGACAGTGACGCCTGTTCCCTGTTCGATCGTATCGAAGTCGACGGTCACGCAGAATGGCGTTCCGATTTCATCCTGTCGGCGGTAGCGTTTGCCGATATTGCCGTTGTCATCGAACTCGATGCCATGGACGCCGACTGATGAGAGTTCTTTCTTGAGCGTCGAGTAGAGCGCGCGAGCTTTTTCGACGAGGACCGGCTTATTCTTCAGGAGCGGAAAGACCGCGACCTTCACCGGAGCGACCTTCGGAGAGAATTTGAGGTAGACGCGCTTTTCGTCAGACTTTCCTTCTCCAGCTCCAGCTTCAACGGGCATTTCTTCTTCGCTATACGCGTCAGAAAGAACCGCGAGCATGAGTCTGTCGACGCCGAATGTCGGCTCGATGCAGTGCGGAATGAATCGCTCCTTCGTTTCTTCATCAAAATATGAGAGATCTACCTTGCTCGCTTCGCTATGCGCCTTGAGGTCATAGTCTGTGCGGTATGCGAGGCCGAGGAGCTCCTTCTGGCCGAATGGAAAATCAAACTCCGTATCGATGCTTCGCTTCGAATAGTGTGCGCGGTCAGCATCGGGAACTTCGACTTTGTAGATCTTCGAAGGGTTGAGGCCGATTTCCTTCAGGAATTGCTGCTGTTCATCGAAAAATACATCAAAGATTTCGTTCACCCTCTTCGGATCGCGAGGATCAACGAAATATTCGATTTCCATCTGCTCGAATTCTCGAAGGCGGAAGATGAAATCGCGCGGAGCGATCTCGTTTCGGAAAGCCTTGCCGATCTGCGCGAGGCCGAATGGCAATTTCGGATTGAAAGAATCCTTCACGTTCTTGAAGTTCACGAACATGCCCTGTGCGGTCTCAGGCCGGAGGTATGAAACAGATTCTTCTGTCTGCTGCGCGCCGACATGCGTCTTGAACATCATATTGAAACGGCCGACATCGCCGAGCGGATTGCCGTCGGGGCTCTTGAGCTTCTTCTCCTTGATGAGGGCGTCCATTTGTTGATCAGTCATTCCCTTCGGGTCATGGCCAAGCTGCTCGAGGAGACTGTCCGCGCGATAGCGCTTCTTGGTCTTCATGTCTTCGACGAGCGGATCAGAGAATGTCGCGACGTGACCGGAAGCCTTCCAGACATTCTGATTCATGAGGATGGCAGCGTCGACGCCGTACATGTCTTCCCGATCTTCGACGAAGCGCTTCCACCAGAGGTTCTTGATGTTGTTCTTGAGCGCGACGCCGTGCGGACCGAAGTCCCAGGTACCAGCGAGGCCGCCGTAGATCTCAGAGCCCTGGTAGATGAAACCGCGCCGCTTCGAGAGCGAGACGATCTTTTCCATCTTGGTTTCTTCTTTTGCAGCCGGAGCTGCCTTTTTTTCTGTTTCAGGCATATTTTATTTCGTTACTGCGCCATCGCCATCCTTGAATGCAGGATCGGTACCGAGGTTCGTGTTCACTGCAGGCTGCACGCTTTTCAATTCTATCCCGGTAAAATCATCGGTTGCAGCCATCGTCGCATCATTGACCAGCGTGAGCGCCTGACCGACCTGCGCAATGCTCGGCTGCAGCACTACCTGGAATGACACCTCTTTCTTCGTGGCACCCGATCCGGTATATGCCCCTACACTACCAATATTCCATATGATTTGTCCATTGACCGCATTGTAGCGGATATCCTCACCCTCAGGACTTGTCCTGCCGGCCCATTTCACATACGGCGGAAGGCTGGCAGCAACCTGCGCATTGGAGATATTGCCCGAGGCATTATATATAGTCCAGATCACCGTGTAGGTCGTCGGCTTCTCTGCCTGCGGGGGCATTGGGCCGGTATTCTCGAATGGACCGAAGGATCGTACGGCGACGCCGGAAAGGGTCGCTTCCGAAGGCACCTTGATATGGCGGGTCGCGCTCGAAACGATGCTCTGCGGCACATTCGACTCCGACAAGCGACTTCCGCTCACGCTCACATCGATGTTCATGCCGGGATTCACGACGGATCGCCCGCCTGAACTGAGGTCCTTCGGGGTAAGCGTGAACGTCACCTTTCCGCTCTCGCCTGCTGCGATCGAGCCGAGTTCTCTCGTCGTCACCTTGTTCCAGATGATTTCGTTATTTTCAGACTTATAGAATCCCTGCTGCGGCGAAACAGCTGCTTTGTCGAATGCGCTGCCGGAAAGCTTCACGTGAATTTCAGCGTCGCTGATCGGCACTTCGAGATTGTTGAACCACGTGACTTCTGCCTGTATCGGATCATTGAAGCGGCCGACATATTCCTGACTGAGCTCATTGCCGCCGAGAGCGACATTGACGCTGATGAACGGCTTCTTGATCTTCAATTCCTGCGTGCTTGCGATGTATTGGGTTCCGATATCCTTGTCACTTTTCGCAGATGCGGCTCCTGCGACGAATCTGAAGATTCGGCTTTCTTCATTCTGACCATCGAGCTTGCCCTTGATAGTCACGGTGCGCTTGCTCTTCGGAGGGATGTCGCCGATCTTCCATGACGAGTTATCTGCGCCGATCGGCTTGAGGCTCGACGAGAGATAGGTGAAGCCGAACGGATACGAGCCCTTGAGCACGAGATTCTTCAGCACGTCATTCGAATTCGACTTGATCGTGACTGCGACGCTGAATTCCTGGCCGGAAGTCACTTCCTTGTACGAATCGACGGTGAGCGAGATCGGCGAAGAACTCACGAGGACCTCATAATCCTTCTCCTTGTAGTTGAGCGCATTCGATCCCTTCACGCGGTACTCGACCTTCACCCGAATGGTCTTCTTGCTGTTCTCTTCTCCGAAGATGGCGGCGCGGACAGTCTTCTGGCTCATGCCTCCCGGCTCGATGTCATCCATGAGTTCTCGGTATGTCTTCAGTTCCTGCGTCACATTGTCAGGATTCGCGGTACCGTCAGGAAAAGTCATCGAAAGGTCGACGACCTCGAGCTTGATATTGTTCTTGTTGAAGACCTGCACGTTGAGCGAGACGGGTTCACCTCCTGCGACATTGATCGGTCCAGTCACCTGGATATCGACATTATTCACCGAAACGATATTCGATCCGTTCCAGACGATATAGCTGCCGATGCCGAGAGCGATGATGAAGAAAACGGCGGATGCGATGAGGAGTTTTGTAAAAAAAGACATAGAGTGATCTTCGTAGGTATCATTAAGCTTGGTCATATCGACTTCATTGAGAATCTTGTCCGGCTCGTCCCAGCCGGTCTTCACGTCAAAATCCTTGTGCTTGAAATTGGCACGGCGCTTCGTGCGGATATCCACCGCATTCCTCGAATAGAGGGATTTCTTCAATTCCTCTATCCTGCTTTTGTCTTCGATGCCCATAGACGGATATTATATCATAGTGAGCGTCAGAGCTGGCTCGCTTTCAAGCCTGAATTGATGGCCTTCACCGCGGCCGTGCGCGCCGCCTGCATCTCGATGATGAGCTGCGCAGACCAGTCCGAGGGATCGCCGAGGAATATGGAAAGCTGGGAACTGCCCTTCGAGCCATGTTCTGCGTATCCGAGGATATGGAGAATCCGCAGCACCATGATGCATTCGACAGATTCGATATCGTCATGGAGGAATCCGGCCGAGCTTATCCATTTCTCGAAACTCATGATCGCGTCGAAAAGCTTCTCATTCGCTTCTTCCCCGTGGAGGAGGCGCCGCAGCACTGCGAATATGCGTGCTCGGAGGAAATATACCGGATCAAGCGTCGCGTTGGTCGGAAGGAAAGCATCGAGCGACGTCGCTCCGGTCAATCGCCATATTTCCTTGCCTCGAACAAGGGAGAAAAGCGCGTGCGAAAAATCCTGCGTATGGTAGCGCAGCTTCGAAACGCCGAGCCGTATGCCCTGCGCAGCGGCGAGCACGAGGCCGACATCCCGGGTGAAGATATACAGGAGCTTCCCCGCTTCGCCGTTCGGCCGGCTGTCTATGACGAAGCCTGGAGTTGTATACACGTGATGCGACATGGAAAGACGTTATGGAGCGCTAGCGCCTGATCGAGATCGCGAAGAGTATCCCTCCGATACTGAGCGTTTCAGCATTGGCCGAAATTGCTGGGACGAAATCCACGCTCGAAAGCCCGGTGATCCGCTTCAATTCGTCCATATGCTTCTCGACGATCGCCTTCCCGGACGCATCGGTGTACATTTCAAGCACGACCATATCTGAAATCGTGAGATCGGCTTTCTTCCGGAGATCCTGGATGCCGCGGATGAGCTCGCGGACGTTCCCTTCCTCCTTGAGTTCGGGCGTGATCGCCGTATCGAGCTCGACTTCGGCAGTCGCGTCGGCCACGCCGACGAGATCGGTCTTCCATCCGAGACTCTTCACATTCACCTCATCGAGTATGAGCGCGACGAGCCCGGGAATATCGGCGAGCATGGAAGCTGCAGTCTTGCTTTCCTTGACCGAAGGAACGGCCTGCTTGACGGTCAGCGTCGAGAGCGGCTGTCGGACATTGATCTTCGCTTTCGATCGGGCTTCGAGGCCGAGCGACGAAACTCGCCTGACTTCGGCCATGAGGGCGATGATATGCGGATTCTTTGCTGCAGGGACTTCGGGCCATGCGCACAGATGCACGCTCTTCGGATACTGCTCTGCCTTGAGCCTTCCGTAGACTTCTTCTGCGAAGAACGGCATGAACGGAGCAAGGAGCTTCGCAGCGGTCATGAGGATGTAACGGGTCGTTGCAAGCGCGGCAGCCTTGTCAGCCACAGCTTCTGCGCTTCCACCGCCTTCCGTGTTGTCGCCCTTGAAGCGATCGCGCGAACGCCTGAGATACCATGTCGAAAGATCGTCGATGAAATCAGCAAATGGACGGGTTGCCCGGTCTAGCTCGTAGCTTTCCATAGCTGCAGTTACCTGCGCTGAAAGCTCCGCAAGCCGCGCGAGCATCCACTGGTCGAGAAGATTCTCAGCAGAATCAGGATTGAAATTTGAAACGGAAGACTGCGCGTCGGCTTTCCTGTCCGCATACATCTCATAGAACGTGAGGACATTATTGAGGCGTCCGATATGCTTCTTCGCGACTTCGTCGACGCCCTTCTCTGCGAAGCAGAAATCCTGGCCATGGACGACCGGCGATGCAAGCATGTAGTAGCGGACAGCATCGGCGCCGTATTTATTCACGATATCCATCGGATCAGGATAATTCTTCTTCGACTTCGCCATCTTCTGGCCGTCTTCGGCGAGGATGAGTCCGTTTACGATGACCTGCTCGTACGGCGATCGGCCGAAAAGGCCGATGCCGAGCACGAGCATCGAATAAAACCATCCGCGAGTCTGATCGAGTCCTTCCGCGATGAAATTCGCCGGGAAGCCTTTCGATTTTCCGAACTTTCCTCCGGTGAGCTTCGCGAGAAAGCCGCCGGCATTCGGATCGAATTCGCTCTTGTCGAACGGATAGTGCGCTTCAGCGAACGGCATCGAGCCTGACTCGAACCAGCAGTCGAAGACTTCCGGCACGCGGACGAGCTTGTTCCCCGCTTTCGAAGTGAGGCTCACGGTATCGATATACGGACGATGGAGATCGAGCTCGTAATCGCGGTTGTGCGGCAGCGGGACGAAATCGAGCTTCCGGATCTCGGCATTCTGCGTGAAGAAATTCGTCGTGCCGCGGAGCGCATTGGCCTGAGCCTCGTCGAGGCCTGCTGCTGCTGCTGCGAGGAGCCACCCCGGAGTATCGTGCGTGACGATAAGTATGCGCTTGCCCTCGTATTTCGAATCGATGTCATAGAGGAAATCGCCCATGCGACGCTTCACGTCAGCGAAATTCTCGCCGTCCTTGGGCTTCTTGGTGAAACGATCGGCGCCTTTGAAGAACGCATGATATGCCTCAGCTGATTTCCCATGAAAATCGCCTGAATTGATTTCATGAATGCGCTCATCGGTGACGATGTGGTTCTTGTGGATCTTGAGCGATGCCGCGATCACAGCTGCTGTCTCCTGCGTTCGCAGGAACGGAGAGACGATTACGAGATCGAATTTCGCTTTTTCAGCATGAAGCTTGTGAGCGGCTGCTCGGACCTGCTCTTTGCCCTTCTCAGTGAGATGGATAGAGGCGGTCGCGATCGAGCTGATGATGCTCTTCGCGTTGTTGTCGGCCTCGCCGTGGCGCATGACGAAATACGCATTGCGCGCCTTGCTTCGGGCTTTGAGATCGGCGATCGATCCGACGACTTCCACCTCGCCGGTCTTCTCATCTTTCCAGACAGGAAGCGGAGCGCCCCAGAATCGAGATCGCGATATCGCCCAGTCGCGAGCGCCTTCGAGCCAATTTCCGAAACGGCCTTCCCCGACTTCCGACGGAACCCACTTCACTTTCTTGTTCGCGGCGACGAGCTTGTCCTTGAACGATGGGACCTTCACGAACCACGACGAAGTAGCGTAGTTGAGGAGCGGCGTGTCACATCTCCAGCAATGCGCGTACGAGTGATTGATCTTTTCCTTTGCGAAAAGCGATCCGTGATGCGCGAGGTATTTGATGATCTCGATGTCGGCTTTCTGATGCGCATCCTTGAGCGGCTTCCCTTCGGCATCGAGGATCGTCCCGTCTTTCGGCTTCACTTCCATTCCGGAGAAGTCCGTCACCTCTTTCTTGAATTTTCCATCCGTCGAGACATGCTGGATGAATGGCAAGTCGGCTTGTATCGAAAGCTCATAGTCGTCTGCGCCGAATGCGGGCGCGATATGCACGACGCCGGTGCCATCCTCAGTCGTGACGAAATCCGCGCCGTATATTTTCCAAGCATTCGCCCGGTTCTTGATGGTGATATCGTGAACGTAGTAGTCGAAGACGGGCTTGTAGGATTTGCCGACGAGCGCCGACCCCTTCATTTCTTCGACGATCTTCAGGTCTGATTTTGAAATATTCTTGATGTATTCGAGACGGGATTTCGCGATGATGAAAGTCTCCGCGGATTTTGCAGCCTCAGTTCCTTCGACTGCCGGAGCAGAAGCAGCTGCAACCTTCACATAGTCGATCTCAGGACCGACTGCAAGCGCGACGTTCCCCGGCAATGTCCATGGCGTCGTCGTCCACGCGAGGATAAAAGTCCCCGGAGTTTCCGAGAGCTCGAACTTCGCATACACCGAAAGATCAGCGATATCCTTGTATCCCTGCGCGACCTCCATATTCGACAATGTCGTCTCGCAGCGCGGACAGAGCTGCATGACCTTGAAGCCTTCATAGATGAGGCTCTTGTCGTACAGCGTCTTGAAAGCCCACCAGACTGATTCCGTATAGGAGCAGTCCATAGTCTTGTAGTCATCATCCATATCGACGAAGCGTCCGAAACGAGGCACGAGCTTCCGCCATTCGTCTGCGTAGCGCATGACGCTCGCGCGAGATGCTTCATTGAAACGCTCGATTCCGTACGTGACGATGTCCTTCTTGCTCTTCAAGCCGAGTTCCTTCTCGATGAGATTCTCTACCGGAAGGCCGTGGCAATCCCATCCCCATCGGCGTCGGACGCGGTAGCCGCGCATGGTCTTGTATCGAGGGATAGCGTCCTTGATCGTCCCCGCAAGGAGGTGGCCATAGTGAGGTACGCCATTCGCGAACGGAGGTCCGTCATAGAAGACAAAATCGCCCCGCGGTTCCGAGAGGCCGGCAGGCTTTTCGATCGATTGCTTGAAGATGTTCTCGCGGTTCCAGAATGCAAGAGTCGCCTCTTCGCGGAGAGCTGCAGGAGACTTTTCGGGATTTATGGGGTTTTCAGACATGGGCGTATTCTAGCATTTTTCGACCTATTTCCAAATGAAGACGCGCGTCGAACCGAAGCTCGACGCGCGTTGTTTGGGAATGTCTCAGATATCCAATATCAGGCTGTCCGGATCGACAGGCTGTGAAAATAAGACGCCAGTACAGGCATCTTTCTTACTCGGCTTATCGTGAACAATGAGTCCCCCATCCTGATTGAAGCCGCCGATGCTCACGATATCGCCGTATGAAGGCCGTACCGAAGTCGCATGCGCAGTGTTTTCGAGGATGCATTTCCCATTCAGCATCTGATATATGATCACGCAAAACGCAGTCTCGACGGGAGTCATGCGGAAGATGCGATTCAGCTTGAGATTGACGTAATGCTGGGAGCACACATCCCAATCCACGAGCTTGATCATCTTCGCAAGATCCTTCTTCCTGGATCTGAATTCCTGCACCGCATCAGCATATGCGAGCGGCAGCTTGTTGATGTTTTTGTAGACTTTCCCGAGGAGGAAATCCTCGATCATCTCCGTCTGCACGAAATAATCTTCGTCTGCAGAGCCCGGGATGATAGCCGGCGCGACAATCCTGCGTTCGAACTTGGGCGTCTGCTCCATGAAAAATCTTTCCTTGGCGCACCAATCCGGATCGAACCAGACCTCTTGCTTCTCATAAACCGTATAGTCATGGAAAAGCTTTCCGGAACCGAGCTTGTTTCTGAATTGGAACTGCAGATGCTTGAGAGTCATATCCATATCTCCCCCGGTCTTCGGACTCATGAGGATCGTGAAGTGACCGAGAGCATGCAACTGAACCATGTCCTCTGCCCATAATCGGAACGGATATTGCGGCACATCAGTACGCAGATAATTCGTCCCGAGTAGGTCATTGATCTGGGGAAAGTCGATAAACATATCAGTTCCCCCGTATTGTTTCGACTGAGGCCGACGTCCGCCGAGGCCGACCTTACGAGCGCGAGGAAACGGTTCCACGCGATTTTTTGTCGCAATCATATTTTGTATTTCCTTCCTATTGAGTTTTCTTTGAACTTGGTTTTTCCGTCTTTTGTTAAAATGGTTTTCCTATCTGATTGTTGTGCCGTGAGAATGGCTCAACTATTACATTTTTTCAGGAACTCTGATTCCGAGCACATTGAGGCCGTTCTTCATGACTGTCGCGAATGCTTCTGTAAGCGCGACGCGGTACGGAGCAGCTGGCTCCTTCGCGTCGACGATGGTCGCATTCGCATAGAAATTATTGAAGGCTGCAGAAAGCTCGATGAGGTACGTGACGATATGATGCGGCTCGTAGGTCTGGCCTGCACGCTCGACGACTTCAGGATATCGGTAGATGATCTTCTCGAGGAGCGTCGCTTCCGGCGGCACGACTGATGAGAATTCGGCGATATTGGCTGCTTTTGCCTTGGCAATGAGTGATCGAGCGCGGACGCATGAATACTGGAGATATGGCCCGGAATCGCCCTCAAATGAGATGGATTTTTCGAAATCGTAGATGATGTCGCTGCCCGCTGCCTGCTTGAGGATCGAGTACTTGATGGC
>JAQBRD010000021.1 GCA_028286665.1 Candidatus Tayloriibacteriota bacterium | reverse complement strand
GAAGGAAGAGGGTTCGCCGCTCGAAGTCATCACGAGCATCCCTGCTCCAGAGCAGATCGTCATGCCGCTCCAGGCGAAGGCTGAGCCGATTTCAGTTCGTGCTGCAGCTGCGCATGCTCCAACGTCGATGTCTGCGGCATCTGCAGCGCCTGTACAGCATCATTCTCCCTCAGCCTCATTCTCCTCGGTCGCTTCTCATTCGACAGCAGCTGCGCCTCATGTCTCCGCAGCCCCATCAAGCCATATTTCATCCGAGGTGGTGAAAAAGAAGCCTAAGGTTTGTCCAACCGATCCGGCGCTCCTCGCCCAGTGCGATTCTTGCCAGTAGAGAACTTCAATTATTAAATTATAACCCCAACCACCATGCTTATCGGAAAACCATCGCCAGAGGATACCAGCCTTCACCCAATCAAATACAAGTGGGCATACGACCTCTACAATCAGGCTGTCCGAAACACCTGGTTTCCGCACGAGATCACGCTGAAGGAGGATCTCGACGATTGGAAGAAGATGACCGATGATGAGCGGCATGCGGTGGAGTTCCTCATGGCATTCTTCAATCCTGCGGAGCTCATCGTGAACCGATCGCTCGCGCTCGGGGTGTATCCATATATCAAGGCCGCTGAGTGCCATCTGTATCTTGCGAAGCAGATGTGGGAAGAAGCGAATCATTGCGTCGCTTTCGAATACGTTCTCGAGACATTCCCATTCGACCGAGAAAAGGTGTTCCAGCACCACCTCAATGTGCCGTCGATGAAGGCGAAGGAGGACTATATCAACAAGTACATGAAGCGCATGACCGAGACGTCGCTCGATGTCGAGACGACCGAAGGGAAGAAGGACTTCATCCGAAACCTCGTCGCGACCAACATCGTCATGGAAGGCATCTGGTTCTACTCGGGCTTCATGGTCGTGCTCTCGTTCCGTCAGCGCAAGCAGCTCCGAAACTTCGGCTCGATGATCAACTGGGTGCTCCGCGACGAATCGCTTCATCTTCAGTTCGGCATGAACCTCATCCAGAATGTCCTCGAAGAGAATCAGGATCTCCTCACGCCTGAATTCGCAGACGATATCCGAAACATCATCATCGAGGGGGTCAACCGAGAGATCGACTACAACCGCGACCTTTTCCCGAACGGCATCCTCGGCCTCAATGCCGACTACGTGAATCAGTACGTGAAATACGTCGCTGACCGACGCCTCGAGGAGCTCGGCTTCGAAAAATACTACAACGTCACCAACCCTGCGAAGTGGATGTCAGCCGCGACCGACGTCTATGAGCTCGTGAATTTCTTCGAGGCGCAGAATACCAGCTACGAAGTGGACTCGCATGCGCACGGAAAGAAGAAGGAAGAGAAGGTGCCTGCTGTCGCTGCCGAATAGCAGAATGGGGAAGGATTGCATATAGAAGAATCGCCGACCATTGCGGGCCGGCGATTTTCGTTCGGGGTGCTTACAATTTCATTGTGGAATCGGATCCTTTGCCGAACGATGCTCCTGCAGACTCTGCGATCGTGACTTTATATATGGTTATCGTCGTCGGTTTCATCCGGCAGACGATGCTTGCGACGACGACGATCGTCGTGATCGATGAGATTCCGATCGCGAGCGCCATTTTCGATCGGAGACTGTCCTTGCCGCAATGCATCGCGATAAGCAGGCATAGTGCGGCGATGAGGCCGAGGGTGAAGAGCAGGGCAATGAGAATTAATTCATGTGCAGTCATAGGTCCTTTTTTGGCGGTCGGTTTTGTTGGCGGTTCTGCTGAAAATATCACAGCGTTGGTTCGTGCAAAATAATAATGAATAAAACTATCCTTGTCAAGGATCTTCCGATATGCTATAACAGAGGGGCTCTACCAGACAATCGCTGTATGTGTGTCGCGTAAAAGTGGCGCGCGTATAGAGGAAAGTCCGAGCACTGGCCTCGCGGCGCAAGCTGTGCGGCAAAAGGGTAGCGGGTAACGCCCGTCCATCGCAAGATGCGAGGTGCGAACAGAGACGCTCGAGGCGAAAGCCAGAAGCTCCGCGCAAGCGGATGATCCGCATGGCAACATGCGGGTGCAACGGCAAAATCCTTACTTCGGTGCAAGGCCGTGCCGGTAGCAGCAATGCATGCCGGAGTGCCGCTTGAGGGGTGAGGCAACTCATCTCCTAGATAAATGATTGTCGGGCCGGCGGCGCAAGCCGCCGACTTACAAAACTCGGCTTATCGGTAGAACAACATCAGAAAGCGCTCTACAACAGAGCGCTTTTTGCTTCCGCACTTTCCTGATATACTTGATGCATATGAAAACAGAACGACTATCCGTGTATGCATTATTAGCGCTGGTTCTTATCACTCCGCTCATTTTCATGAGCCCGACATTTCTTCTTGTCGATTACGCGAAAGTCATCGCCGCCGCGATCTGCATTTTCGTCTCAGCCCTTTCGTTCCTTCATGTCACATGGATGAAGAAAAGCATATCCATCCCGAAGCACCCGCTCGTCCTTTCGATGCTCGCCATCGATATCGTCGCGCTTATCTCCGCATTTGCAGGCGGCGTCTTCAAGATATCCTTCTTCGGCAGCGGAGCCGAGATCGATACGGTAAGCATGCTTCTGCTCGCGACGCTCGCGCTGGTCCTCGTCGTCATGACATCGCAATCTGTCCGGAAATTATCGCTCCTGTACCGCACCCTCATCATTTCATTCGGCGTCATTTTCATATATCAGGCTCTGCGCCTGTTCGTCGGCCCGGAATTCCTTTCGTTCGGAATCTTCACGCAGCCTACTTCTTCAATTCTCGGCAAATGGCATGAGATCTCTATTTTCGGCGGCCTTGTCCTGACGGTCTTCGTCACGCTCTTCGAGTATGTGAGCATCAAGCCCTCGATCCGATGGATCTGCGGCATCGGAAGCCTTCTCACGCTCGGTCTCATGATGGCGAGCGGCTTCGCTGCGCTGTGGATCATTCTCGCAATCATCATGCTCATCATCGTCATTTCGAAATATGCGGTATCGAGAACTTTCGCTCCATACGCCACTGCAGGATTCGTACTCGCTATGGTATTCGCATTAGCGGGCGCGTATACAGTGAAGCCGGTCATGGATCATTTCCATATAACCGAAACCGAACCGAGCCTCACCTGGCAGACGACGATCGATGTGGCTGCAGGGACGATCAAGAACTCGCCGCTCTTCGGGGCAGGTCCGAATCATTTCGTCACCGAATACAGCAAATTCAAGCCGGCAGAGATCGGAGCTTCTTCGCTCTGGTTCCTTGATTTCTTCTATGGAGTAGGACTCATTCCGACATTCGGCATCACCACCGGAGTGCTCGGCTTCATCGCGTGGATCATCTTCATGATCCTCCTCATCAAGGAGACATTCTCAGCACTCAAGCGGAAATTCAAGGACGAGATTCTCCAGCATATAGTCGTATCTTCTGTTCTCGGTTCGCTTTTCCTGTGGCTTACGGCTTTCGTCTACGTGCCATCGCAAGCCCTATGGTTCATCATGTTCATCATCACTGGCGCGTTCGTGGCAGCGGCAACTCTCGCGAAGGCTTCAGAAGGAAAATCAGCGAGTTCGTCTGCGGCAGGCGTTCTTCCATATAGTTGGAACCTGAATTGGAGGGAGGCTGAGGGGCGAGGAATTGCCGTGTCGATCATCACTGCGATCGTCGCCATAATCCTCGTCATCTGGGCTATCGCATATATCCGATCGACTGTGGCTCGCGCATATTTCCAATCCGGCATTCAGATCACGAATTCAGTTTCAGCTGCGAATGCGTCTGAAATGCTTCCGATTGCCGAGAAGACGCTTGCCGATGCGATCAGATGGAACGACACGGACACGTATGAGAGGTCGCTTGCGCTGGCGTATACGCTTGATTTCCAAAATACGCTCAGCATGAAGCTCCGTTCGACTTCGACATTGACTGCCGCTGACAGCGCTCAGATATCCGCCCTCGCAGCAAAGATCGTCGACACTTCGAATCGGGCGATCGCGCTCGACCCTGAGAATTATGCGAATTATTTCATCAGGGCTCGCATTTCCGAAGTCTTCGCGCAGGCGAAGGTCGACAAGGCTTATGAGACGACGCTTCAGGCATATGATATGGCTCTGAAGCATAATCCGCACAATCCTTCTATTTTCTACAGCGTAGGGCTCTTCGAAATGAGCCTCGGCCATGACGATCAGGCGGCGAAGTATTTCATCAATGCGCTCCAGATGAAGCGGGATTATGCTGATGCGGCGATGCAGCTCGGCCTCGTCTATTATCGCAATAAATCATACGCCAATGCAGCCGAAGCATTCAAGGGCGTCATCGACATCAATTCGAATTATCAAAATATCCATTATTACTATGCGCTCACGCTCGCTCGGCTCGGCAAGACGGCCGACGCTGTCGCTGAACTCGAGCTTGCAGCCAAGGCGAATCCGAATGAGCCGGCTATCGCTGCTGCGCTCGCTGATCTGAAAGCAGGGAAGAATATCTTCACCGACACGGTCCCGCAGCCTGTCGCTCCGGCGCCCGTGAAGGAAACCAAGGCGCCAGTCGTTCCTAAGAAAAAATAACCGAAACAACGACCTGTCATGGTAAAGCGAATCATCAATCTGTTCAACATGGAGATCAAAGGCCTCCATGAAGCAGCATATCTCCTCGCCTTCTTCGCTTTCCTGTCGCAGATATTGTCGCTCGTCCGAGACAAGCTTCTCGCGTATTCCTTCGGAGCAAGCCACGCGCTCGATCTCTATTATGCAGCGTTCCGAATCCCGGACCTTATCTTCGTGACGATCGCTTCGGTCGTTTCGGCGTCAGTCCTCGTTCCGTTCTTCATCGAACGGACAGGCAAGGATGCGGATGGCGGCAGGAATTTCATCGACAGCGTCTTCTCGGCCTTCTTCTTCGCAATCATCGTCGTGAGCGCGGTCGCCTTCATCCTCGTTCCGCATATCCTGCCGATCATGCTCCCGGGATTCAGGAACGATGCCTCATTTCCGGAACTCGTATCGGCAACGCGGCTCCTGCTTCTTTCGCCGTTCTTCCTCGGCCTTTCGAACTTCTTCTCGAGCATCACGCAGATGCATCGGCGCTTCCTCATCTACGCAGTGAGTCCGCTGCTCTATAACGTCGGCATCATCTTCGGCATCATGGTCCTCTATCCGCATTTCGGCCTTGCCGGCCTTGCCGGAGGCGTCGTGATCGGCGCGTTCTTCCATATGGCTCTGCAGATTCCTTTCATCGTTGCCAAGGGGATGATGCCTCGGATCCGGACTTCCATCAATTGGGAGTCGCTCCGCCGCGTCGTGACGCTCTCGCTGCCTCGGACATTGACCCTTTCGGCGAACCAGCTCGCCTCATTCTTCCTTGTCGCGCTCGCGTCGCTCATGTCCGGAGGATCGATATCCGTCTTCAATCTCGCTTTCAACCTCCAGTCGGTGCCGCTCACCATCGTCGGCGTGAGCTACTCGTCGGCGGTCTTCCCGACGCTGTCGAAATTCTTCGCGCGAGGGGAACGTGACAAATTCCTCAATCAGATGATCATCTCGACGCGCCACATCATCTTCTGGTCGGCGCCGATCACGGTCCTCTTCATCGTTCTTCGCGCGCAGATCGTCCGCGTGATCTACGGCGCTGGAAATTTCGACTGGTCGAACACGCGCCTCACTGCCGCCGTACTCGCGCTCTTCATATTGTCGGTGGCAGGGCAGAGCCTCATACTCCTCTTCGTCCGCGCGTATTACGCAGAAGGCGCTACCCGCAGGCCGCTTCTCATCAACATCATTTCGGCGCTCATCATCGTCATCCTCGGGTATTCGCTCGACAAGTTCTTCTTCGCCATGCCTGCTTTCAGGTATTTCCTCGAAGCGCTGCTGCGCATAACGGGACAGGCCGGCACGAGCGTCATCGTCCTGCCGCTCGCATTCACCGTCGGAGTCATCTTCAATACCGTATTCCACTGGGTCATGTTCGAGAGCGATTATCCCGGCTTCAGCAAGCACATCTGGAGGAACCTGTTCCAGAGCGCGAGCGCAGCGGTCATCATGGGATACGTCATCTATCAGGCGCTCGGCATCTTCGACAATATCTTCAGCCTTTCGACGATATTCGGCGTCTTCATGCAGGGATTCTGCGCCGGGATAGTCGGCATCATCGCATGCATCATCGTCCTCGTGCTTCTCAAGAATGCCGAATTGCGCGAGGTCTGGACTACGCTGCATCATAAATTCTGGAAAGCGAAAGTCGTCGTTCCGGACGTTGAGCACCTATAGCCCCGGCTGCGCCTCATGGTGTATACTATGTCCTATATAAAATACAGGAAACATATGAAATCAAATCCACTATTTGCAGCAGGATTCACCCTCATCGAGCTTCTCGTCGTCATCGCCATCATCGGCATCCTCTCGTCAGTCGTTCTCGCTTCTATGAGTACCGCCCGGACAAAGGCATATGACGCGAAAGTGAAGGCGCAGATGACAGCCATCCGAAGCGCTGCAGAGATCTACTATTCGACGAATGGAAATTATGGAAGCGCAGTGGCGACCAACGGCGATTGCTCCGCCGGTTCGTTCTTCACGGATCCGGTTTCGGGCATGAAGCAGCTCAGCATCTCAGTGAACTATCCTGTGGGCGAAAACACCATTGTCTGCGACAGCAGCGGTTCTGCGTATGCCGTCCAGGACAATATCAGCAATGGCCTCTATTGGTGCGTCGACAGCACCGGAAGCTCCCGCGCATCGACGACTGCGATCGCATCGACGACGAACGCGACGCTTTGCCCATAGGCAGATAATTTGCAACTGCATATTCGGACACAGATTTTCTAATTCAGTAGAATTACCTACTGGGTGCTGAAAAATTTTATTACTTATGTCGAATATGCCAAGCACGATTGCGGGCAATCGCATTCGCAAATGCCCTCACATGCAGTTGCAAATTATCTGCCTATGGGCAGCGTTTTACTTGATGGTTAAAATACAGTATAGTGTGTCAACAAATAGCAAAATCCCTCATGAACCCTCAATTTATCCGCAATTTCAGCATCATCGCGCACATCGATCACGGCAAGTCCACGCTTGCCGATCGAATGCTTGAGGTGACCAATACCATCGAGAAGCGAAAGATGCAGGAGCAGGTGCTCGACAGCATGGAGCTCGAACGCGAGCGCGGCATCACCATCAAGATGCAGCCGGTCCGCATGAAGTTCAAGAAGCCGACCGCGGGGAAGACCGCCGACGGCGGTTTCGGCGGACAGGCAGCAGGCGTTCCAGCCGGGCAGGAATTCATCCTCAACCTCATCGACACTCCGGGGCATATCGACTTTTCATATGAAGTTTCTCGAGCGCTCAAGGCCGTCGAAGGCTCGATCCTCCTCGTCGATGCGACGCAGGGAGTTCAAGCGCAAACCTTGACCACGCTCAACATGGCCCGCGAGTCAGGCCTCAAGATCATCCCGGTCGTCTCGAAGATCGACTCGCCGCTCGCGCGCGTTCCTGAAGTCGTGAAAGAAATCGCAGAACTTCTGGGGTGCGACGAGAGCGAAGTCCTGAAAGTATCCGGCAAGACCGGCGAAGGCGTGAGCGACCTTCTCGACCAGGTCATCGAGCGAGTTCCTGCCCCAGTTGCGCCGCTCGTCATCGTCGAATCTCCTGACGGCAAGTCCATCAAGGAAGTCGCTACGAATGATTTCCGATCTATCGTTTTCGATTTCCAATATTCAAACCACAAGGGCGTCATCGTCTATGTCCGCGTCATGAACGGCCAGGTGAAGCGACACGATCAGCTTCTTTTCAAGATCTCAGATGAGAAATTCCAGTCGCTCGAAGTGGGAATCTTTGCTCCGGATGATACGCCGATGGAGACGCTGTCAGCCGGCGAGATCGGCTATATCGTCACCGGCATCAAGCAGCCAGGCATCGCATCAGTCGGAGACACTGTCGCATCTGTCCGCGACACCTTGCCGCCGCTCGCTGGATACATGACCCCTCGACCCGTCGTCTGGGCATCCATCTATCCTGAAAGCCAGGACGATTTCAATGCGCTTCGCATGGCCCTCGGCCGTCTCCGCCTTTCAGACTCGTCATTCACCCATGAAGAAGAATCGTCGGGCACGCTTGGCCGCGGTTTCCGCTGCGGTTTCCTCGGCATGCTTCATCTCGAGATCATCACTGAACGCCTCCGCCGCGAATTCACCCTCAATCTCGTCGTCACCATTCCCTCGATCACGTATGAAGTCGAGCTTGAGAACGGCACCCGCAAGACTATTTATTCTCCAGCGCTCTTTCCAGATGATCATGAGGTGAAGCGGGTATTCGAGCCGCTCGTGAATATGAAGATCATCACGCCGCCGGCATATCTTGGCGTCATCATGCAGGCTGTCTTCGATCATGAAGGGGAAGTCACGTCGACTGACAACTTCGGAGACAATCGAACGACGCTTTCGCTCGTCATGCCGCTCCGCGAGCTCATGCGCAATTTTTTCGACGAGATGAAGAGCATCTCTTCGGGATTCGCTTCTATTTCATATGAGATTGCCGAAATGCGCGAAGCTGATGTCGCGCGCCTCGATATTCTCGTCGCTGATGAGCCGGTCGTCGCATTCACCCGCGTCGTTTCTCGCAAGCGCCTCGAGGAAGAAGCAAAGGCAACGACCGAAAAGCTCGCAAGGATCCTGCCGAAGCAGATGTTCACCCTCAAGATCCAGGGCAAGGCCCTCGGCCGCATCATCGCCTCAGAAACCCTCACCGGCATGCAGAAGAACGTCACGCAGCATATGTACGGAGGCGATCGAACTCGAAAGATGAAGCTCTGGGAGAAGCAGAAGGAAGGAAAGAAGAAGATGAAGGAGCTCGGAAGGGGGAATGTGAATATTCCGCAGGATGTTTTTGTGAAGATGATGCGGTCTGAATAAGAGCAAAGAAGCAAGGATCCCGTTCGGACGCAGAGATTTTCTGACTAAAAATCTCTTATTGCTCGTCTCGACAGACTCGCAAATGTCCTCACAAACTCTCAATTCTCTTTCTGCTATTTCGATCCTATTTCTTCCAAAAACGTATCAGTATGATGCGGTTCCGGCTTCACATCTTTCGACATTTTCCAGATCGCATTGAATTGCGCCATCATGAGGTTGGCGAAATCTCGGCTGTGCACTACGAAGCCGAATGATTCCTTCTGCGACGAGAGGAAGGCGACTTTGTCGTCATAGAGCCAATAGCCCATATCCCAATTCATATCTTTCGGCGCGCGCCTGATCTCTCGGAGATGTCCGCCGCCGATGCCGAGGAACGGATATTTCTTGAAGTCGATCTTCGTGTTGTGCGGCCAGACGCCGCGGACTGAGATGTTGCTTCGGATCCTTTTTTTGTTCAATTCTCGAAGATAGTCATCGCCGAGCACTTTAAGTATCTCATTCATAGGCCAGACGATGATCGTCTCGATGTTCTTGTGCCACATGATGTGATTCATCACCTGCTTCAGGCCTTCTGCGCCTGAATAGAATTTGATCTTCGGCTCGACGAAGCTGGACTGCTTGAGCAGATCGGGAAGCATATGCTCAAAGCTTTTCTTCTCAGACTGGAGGGAATCTATTTTCGATTGAAGCAGCTTCGGAATATTGCGGATATCGTCAACAGAGAATACTTTCTTATTCTCCTCGTCTCGTTCAGTCACGAGGCCTTTCTGCTTCAGGACTTTTATCTGATCGTATATGGAAGGGCGGGGAATACTCAGGCGCTCGGCAAGCTGCCGCGCAGTCGAAGGTCCGCGTTCGATGAGCTCGTTGAAGACGGACTGCGCATTGGCAGACAGGTCGAGTTCTTCGAATATCTTTGAAAAGCCGTTTGGCATGAAATAGATTGGTTGTAGACAAATACGTCTTTTTGACGTATTTGTCGAAATTCGTCGTCAGTTTTACAATATCACTCTTTATGGATATCATCAAGGAATGCAAACAAACATCAAGAAGGTCCTCGGTGCGGCAATCTTCATCGTGATCATCGGAATAATCGCGTGGAATGTCGGCGGATCCTCAGCGGATGGAAAAACCATAAAGATCGGCGTGGTCCTGCCGCTCACCGGCACGCAGGCTCATGTCGGAGAAGGCCTCAAGAACGCTGTAGAATTGGCGGAGAAGAATCTTGGCTCTACAAAATTCAAATACGATGTCATTTTCGAAGACGATCGTTTCGATCCGAAGACCGCAGTTACTGCAGCGCAGAAGCTCATCTCGATCGACAAGGTCGATGCGATCCTTGATGCCTATGCTTCGATCGGCAATGCGGTTTCTCCGATAACTGAAAAAGCGGGCATCACACATATCGGCATTGCCTTCGATCCGAAGATCGCCGAAGGCTCCCACAATTTCCTCCTCTTTACACGACCGGATACTGCCGCTCGAACATTTCTCGAGGAAATGCGCCGCCGCGACATCCATACGCTCGGCATCTTCCGTCTCAATAATCAGGGAATCCTTGCTGTATATCAATCAGTAAAGAATCTTGCAGGCGAATACGGGGTGACCATCGTTTCAGATGAAAGCTTCCAGCCGGGTGAGCGGGATTTCAAGGAAATCATCACGAAGAGTGCGAAGGGCAAAGCTGGCGTCTATGCGCTCCTCACGCTTTCGCCTGAACTCGAGATTCTCGCGAAGCAGCTCAATGACCAGGGTATTCACAATCAGACCTCAATCATCTATTTCGAACTTGCGCAGGATAAGGCTGTTTTCAATGGCCTTTGGTCAGTCGGATACGGAAAAGTTTCAACAGATCTTGAGTCTGAATACAAAGCTGCATACGGCAAAGATCTTACATTCGGCGTTCCAAACATATATGATGCATTCAATGTCATAGTCCGTGCCTCGGAAGCATATGCCGGAAAAGGCAAGCCAACTTCGGATTATATCGCTCAGCAGATTCTGCAGGCTTCTGATGTCGAAGGGGCTCTCGGTAAGCTGCATGTAAGTCCGGAACGGATCATCGATTCTCCGGCATTGATCAAAGTAATGAAAGACGGGAAGATGGTATTCGTCCAGTAAATATTGACCAAAAAACTAAAACTGCCCACTATCGGGCAGTTTTAGTTTTTACCACTATTAGCGAATCGACGGAATATACACCAGCACCATGCTGATGATGATCAGGATGCCGATGATGATGGTGATGCCGCCGAGCGCTTTCTTCGTGTTCTTATGGAATAACATAGTATGGTATATACTATAAGATATGATCGATTTTCGCAAGAAAAAGACGCTTCGGAGATTCATGTATTCTCCGTGGACCCTCGCGGCACTCGCGATCGTCGTCTTTCTCATGGCGAAAGGAGCCTTGAACGTCAATGCGAAGCGCCAGACGAGCGGAGAGGCTCTTGGGAGAGCGCAGCTGGAGCTCGGCAAGCTGTCCGAACGCCAGAAGAACCTCGGCACCGCAGTCGCGTATCTTTCTACGCCTCAGGGGGTTGAAACGGAAATCCGCACCAAATTCCGCGTCGCGAAGGAGGGCGAATCAGTGGCCGTCATCCTCGAAGACGCTGTCGCGACGACATCGCCGAATAATGCCGCATCGAAGCGCGGCTTCTGGTATCGACTGTCGCATCTTTTCGGCAGCGAATAATCGCTATTGCCGCTGGCGATTTCAATAATCAAAAAGGTGCTCGACGAGGATGTGCTCGCTGCGCAATTGCTCGAGCATGCTCGACATGCTTTTGATCGGGACTTGGATCGCGACGCGCTTGAAGGCGGAATCAATGATGATCGGCATCGAGAAAAGCTCGCTGCCGGCTTGCAGGTCATATTTCCAATCCTTCGGCGCGACGACTGTCATGAGCATCTCGTCGCTGCCGGCGACATCTGAGAACGCGAGGCCTTGCTGCGCAAGCGACGGCACTGTATCAGTGAAGCCTTGATAGTGAGGAACAGTTATGATGAACGAATGGTCAGCGAGCTCTCGGACCTTGCGCACTTTCGGGTTGTCGAGCACTGCGGCATTGCCGCTCGCATGCGCGTAGATTTCCGTATCTGCGATGCCGTAGGTTGCATGCGTTCCGAAGCCGATGATTTTCGCGTATATCGCCTTCACTCCGTATTCTGCGCTCAGGAAGAATTTGCGTTCTATCTTTCGCGCCATGTGCGGTCCCCAGAAATCCGTGTCTTTCCAGACTCCGACGAAAGCTTTTACGAAGGGGAATGCATACCAGGGATCCGTCGGGACGAATGCTCCGTACTCCTGTGCGATCTTCGCAGCGTAGATGTCTTCCTGCGTCTGTTTGTCGCCCGCGAAGAATTCTGAAATCCTGCCGACCGTGTTCTCGTAGATGCCTTTCGCTGCGTATTCGACCGTGAAGCTCGTGCCGATGACTGCTTCGACGAGATGGTCTCCTGCATTGAAAGGATAATGCTTCTTTGTGATGCCGTATACTTGGCAATAGCCCGACCAGAATTGCCCGATCGATCCGAAGTATGGGAAATGGCTCGGCTTATTGTGCGCGAGAAAGCTGCCGTATTCCTGCGGATTGAAGACGAGATACCATTCGGGATAGGTGAGGTAGGTCGTTTCTTCGGTGCGGACATATCCCGGGATGCTGCTCTCGATCTTCTGCAATTCGGCTGAAGCAGGATCATTGACCGGATGGAAATTCGACTGTGCAGATCCGCAGGACGAAACGAAGATGATCGCCGGCAGGACCAGGAGTACCAGGCCTGCGATGGCGATCGTCGCCGCTATCTTGAAAAGCCGGCTGCTGGATATCTTCTTGGCGATGGGTGCTATTTTCTCAATCATTTTTTCAGGTAATAGAGGAGCGCTTTGTTGAAGTCACCGACATTTTCGAGATACGGCATGTGTCCGACATTCGGAATCACCGTCATTTCAGAATGAAGCAGGAGCGCCTGGAGCTTCTTTCCAGCCCAGAGCGGCGTGACCGCATCTTTGTCCCCCCAGATCAGATCGACTGGCATCGACAGCTTCTTGAGATTATTGAAATCAGAAGCGAGCGAATCGTCTTGCGCAGTAAGGAGATTCTGCAGCCAAGCGCCATAGGCTTCAGTCGTCTTCTTGACCGACATCGGCTGCTTGATAACGTTGGTGCGAGCATCAGTGATTGATTTCTTGTCGAAGACGAACGAGCTGAAGATTCGCTTGATGAAAAGAGGATTCGTGCCGTAGGTCGAGATGATCGTGTTCCTGACGCCAGGATGTCCGAAGATGAAGCCGACGAGGAACGACGGATTGTTCTGCTGGAATTCGAATGCCGCTTCGGCTGATTTTGGATATCCGAGTGCGGGCGCGACGAGAATGAGTTTGTCGACGAGATTCGGATTCTCAAGCACCGCTTCGACAGCAGGCCTGCTGCCGATCGAATGCGCGACGAGCGTCGCATGCTCGATGCGCATGGCTGTGAAGATTCCGACGATCCGAGCAGCTTGCTTCCGAAGGGTATAGTCTGCGGCCTCGGTGAATTTCATCGAGTAGCCGAATGGCGTGAAGTCGATTGCGATCACATGGTAACCCTCCTTTGCGAGCGGATCGATCGTGTCGCGCCAGATCTCGCCCCATGAGCCGGTACCATGGATAAGGACTACTGCCGGGCCGTCGGACGGCCCGGCTTCCTGCACGAATACGTCGGCGTCAGCAGCTTTAACGAAGTGTCCCGTCGCAGGCGCGACCGCCGAAGCCGCATCATTTTCGCGGAAATGCCGCATGATATCGAAGAATGCAAGAATGAGGCAGACGAGGAGGATGAGAGCGACGACGGTCCATGAAATTCCTCGGAATATTTTCTTGAAAAGGCTCATCGGCTTTATGCTTGCTGCGCCTGCTTCGGGTCTTTCACGCGCTTCGCAAGCCAGAATCCGATCCAGAGCATGGTGGCGACGATGAGAATGTGGGGAAGATTGACTTCGAGCGCGCGCATCGAGAAATCGACGCCGCCAAGGCCATGGACGAAGACGTCTCCATTGAGGAATTCGCGGCTGAAGAAAAGTCCCGTGATCGCGTCGATGCCGTATGGGATGCCGACCCATTTGAAATAATTCACCGACCATTTATGCGACTTGAACGCGACTACGACCGCGAGGAGTCCGGAGAGGAGATGGAACACGTCGTCGATCGGATCGATATAGAAAAGCCCGAGGAGGCGTCCTTGCGCATCAGTGAATCCTGGCCAGTGGCTCAAGGCAACGATGAAGAGGAAGTTGAGGGCATAGAACAATGCGAGCCACTGAATGACGCTTATTTTTTTCATTGGTATAACTAGTTGTCTGTTAATGCTATAATTTAAGAATTATACCACATATTGAAGAGGCTATTTATTTTCATCATGGCGAAAATTAAGAAGGTCGATACGGTTCAGAAAGCTCGGAAGTCCTTCGGCGGGAAATCGCTGATCATCGGAACGATCTCGGCGCTCGTGCTCGCGACGCTCGTTTTCTTCGGCGTCAGGAAGGTGATCGAATTCGGCGCTGCCCCGAAGAAGGATAAGGATTGCGATTTCATCTATCCGGATGTTGATGAAACGAAGCCGACGAATCTCAGCCTCGGCAATGATGCCGTCCCATTCACATTCGAACAGAAGGGCGGAATGATCAATGATGCGAGCTGCCTCAACAAGACGCCGGTCTTCGGCATCGCAAAGATCACTTCGACAGACGATGTCGCGCATGCGCTTCAGTATGCGAAAGCGAACGGCGTGAAGGTCACGACTGCCGGACAGCGCCACAGCATGGGCGGCCAGTCATTCATGAAGGGCGGCCTCGTGCTCGACATGCGTGATTTCAATCAGATGAAGCTCGACAAGGAGCATAGCTCGATCAATGTCCAGACCGGCGCGACGTGGGCGTCAGTTCAGGAATATCTCGACAAGCAGGGCTTCTCGGTGAAAGCGATGCAGTCCATCAACATCTTCACCGTCGGCGGCACCCTCAGCGTCAATGCGCACGGCGTCGCGCATGATCCCGGTCAAGTCGCTCCGACCGTCAGGTCGATGCATATCATGACTGCAGACGGAAAGACCGTCACGGCGAGTCCAACAGAGAACAAGGAGCTCTTCAGCCATGCACTCGGCGGGTACGGACTTTTCGGCGTCATCCTCGATGTCGATCTCGACGTCGTGACGAATGAAGTCTACAAATGGTCGACGACCTATATGAACTACAAGGAATTCCCGGCGTATTTCAAGCAGCATGTCGACGGCAACAAGGAGCTCGGCCTCATGTATGCCCGCATCTCGCTTTCGCCGACCGGCTATCTGACTGAAACCGCCGTGCACGAATTCGCAAGAACGGATTGGAATAAGCCGATCCCGGATCTGAAACCGACCTCGCTCGATGCCTTCAGCCGCTTCGTCATCAATCTCTCGAAGACCGGCTCGTTCGGCAGATGGTTCCGCTGGATGCTCGAGAAGCATGTCGAGCACAGCCTCCACTCGTGCGTTTCGAGGAACGCGGCGATGAGTCCGAACGAAGTCTGCGACGTCTCTCGAAATCAGGAGATGTATGACTCGATGGGCTATCTCAAGAATCGCCTTCCTGATACTGACATCCTGCAGGAATATTTCATTCCGCAGGACAAGATGCCTGAATTCATCGACGGCCTCCGCTCGACGGTGAAGGCGAACAAGGCGAATCTCCTCAATGTGACTATCCGCATCGTGCATGAGGACAAGGTGACGTCGCTGCCGTATGCCAAAGGCGATCGCTTCGCATTCGTGCTCTATTTCAATCAGAAATTCAACGACCGAGAAAGCAAGATCCTCCAGAAGACTACGACCGATCTCATCGATCTCGCGACGAGCGTCGGCGGAACGTTCTATCTGCCATATCAGCTCTATTATTCTCAGGAGCAGCTGCGCAAGGCGTATCCGGAAGTCGATGCATTCTTTGCTGCAAAGAAGAAGTATGATCCGTCCGAGCTCTTCATGAACAAGTGGTACGACAAATATTCGAAATAACATGATGCCAAATATCCTCATCATTTTTGCCTTGCTCCTCATGATCCCCGGCCTCATCTTCATACCGATGATGCTGCCGGGCTTGCCGTATCTTTTCGTCATTTCACTTGTCTATGGCGTCATCGACGGCTTCAAGCATATCTCGTTCGCGCAGTTCTGCGTGCTCGGCGCCATAACCGTGATCGGCATCATCGTCGATCAGCTTGCAGGCGTGCTCGGCGCGCGATGGGGCGGCGCCAGAGGCAAGACCTTTATCTATGGATTCGTCGGCGTCATCGCAGGCACGATCATCCTGCCGATCTTCGGAAGTTTTCTCGGCCTCTTCGTCGGAGTGCTTGCGGGGGAATTGATCCGACGCCGCAATAATCGCCTGATGCATCCGACCGATGAACCGACTCCGGTCGCCTCTTCATTCAAGGCCGCGACCGCGAGCGTCATCGGATCGGCGACCGGCATGCTCTTCAATTTCTGCCTCGCCGTCCTCTTCCTCGCGCTTTTCAGCGGCTTCGTATTCAGATTATTCTAGCTGAAATCGGCAGGGTTTCTGCGAATGAAGAAGTGTAGAAGTTCTTTCACATTCCTTCATTATATCTTCAGCAAAAATTCATACGCAGTATGTTTTACTGTGCGCATGAACATAGCAACATATCGAAAGTCAGCAGTCTTATTATCCATAATTTGTGCCATAGGTCTTATTTTGTTTTCACCGTTCTTCTGCTCCAAAATCGCATTTGCTGCAACGGATGCCTCTGCTGATATTACGCAGGATACTGTTTGGACAAAAGCCAATAGTCCCTATGTCGTTCGTGATGTTTCCGTCGCAAAAGGGGCAACGCTTACCGTCGAACCTGGTGTCGTCGTGAAATTCGCGGGCGGTTTTTTCAATATATATGGGAATCTGAATGCTCACGGCACGCCTGAAGACCACATTTATTTCACATCGATAACCGATGATGATTGGGGCGGAGATACCAACGGCGATGGAAATTCAACTGTGCCGAAACAAGATTCTTGGTGGGGAATGACTATCGACGGGAGCAGTACGCCATCGCTCTCGCATATCGATCTCAGATATGCGAGCAATGGAATAATCCTGCGCAATGCCTCGACTTCTTTTGAGGCCGCATCTATTTCCAATAGCGGCTATGGCATCGAAGCAAATTCGAGCTCGGTCCACCTGCGGAATTACCACGCATTCGATATGTACGGCGATGGAATCGGCGCATACTCGAAGAGTTTCGTTTCGGTGAGTTCATCGACTGTGGAAAATATCTCCCAGCAAAGCGGAATTCTGCTATTCGGATCATCGACTGCATATCTGGATCGCGTTATGATCAGGGGAATTCATCGAATCGGCATAGGGTTGGGGATATTCGGAAGTTCGGCCATCGTATCGAATAGCCTGATCGAGGGCTCGGATAACAGCTATGATTGCGGCATATACGTCACGTACGATTCAGATCCGAGCGTGCGCTCAACTGTCATGATGAGTTCATCGACGATAGATCATTTCAGCTGCGGCATAGGAATGAGTGCCGGAGGGTTTTCAATACGGAATTCCTCAATTCAGAATAATGAAGCAGGCATATCGATATTCTCGAATCCGAATTCCCAGACGTCAGATATAGCCCAGAGTTCCATTTCGAATAATAGCGAATCAGGAATCGAGAACTACGCAGGAATGTCCATAGATGCTCGGAACAACTGGTGGGGCGATGCATCCGGACCTTTTCATCCGACATCGAATGCGACTGGAACAAGCAATAAGATCATCGATGATCAGAATCGTGTCCAATTCTCACCCTGGCTCACGCGCATGCCTGGCGAAAAGCCGACTTGCTGTTCGAATGTCCTCTTCATTCCCGGTCTAGAGGCAAGCAGCTTATTTTCGAGGAGCAGCTCATCGGAGAAGCAGCTCTGGGTGCCTTCCATATCGACAAGCATAAAAGGCCTCTATCTCGACGCTGAAGGAAAGAGCCTCGATCCGAGCGTGCATGCAAAAGACATCATTTCGAGCACCTATGGCAAGGATATTTATAAGACTTTCATCGCAGGCATGGATTCGCTCGTGCATGACGGATTGATCAATGAATGGAAGGCTTTTCCATACGACTGGAGACTTGATATTGCAGATATTGCTGGTGATCCTGGACTCATCAATAAGATCGAAGGTCTGGCATCGACTTCGCAGACCGGAAAGGTCACGCTGCTCAGCCATAGTAATGGCGGATTGATCTCAAAGATGCTTGACGGCATTCTCAAGAAAAAGAATAAGGAGAGCCTCATCGACAAGGTCATCATGGTAGCATCGCCTCAGCTCGGCACGCCTGCGGACATCGGCGCACAGCTCCATGGAGACAGCCAAGCGATTGGCGGCGGAGTGGTGGTCACTGCGCGCGGTGCCCGAGGACTCGGCATCAATATGCCCGGCGCATACGGCCTGCTGCCGCAGGATGCGTATTTCAAGGCTTCCTCTGATCCTATCATCAGGTTTGACCTGTCAGTCGATAAGGTGAATTCCTTCAGGCGGACGTATGGCAGCTCGATAGCATCTTCATCTGCCTTGAGAGATTTCCTGCTTGCGAAAGACGGCCGTTTCCAGGCAGCTTATGACGATCTTGCGAGTCCGAGCATTCTGAAATCATCGCTATTTGATATTGCTGCTACGAATCATGCAAATATCGATTCATGGATTCCTGGCAAAGACATCGGCGTATATCAGATCGCCGGCTGGGGCTTGCCGACCGTCGAAGGTATCAGGTATGCCGGCAAGCCGAAATGTTCCGGTATATCCCTATTCTGCAAGCAAGGCTACGTACTCGATCATAAGCTTCTCAAGAGTACTCGCGGCGACGGTACGGTAACAAGCAGAAGCGCTGTTGCGACTAGTGAAGCCGATAATTTCTATGTTAATCTTGCCTCTAGCAGCGAGAAAAAATCGGATCTGAACCATGCGAATATTCTTGAGGCTCCGCTGGTCCAAAACCTCGTCGGAAATATAATCAAGGATAGGAATGATATAGCTCTACCGGAATTTGTCACTAGAACGGAGCCGGTAGACACCAATTCTTGGATCGAGGTTTCAGTCCATTCACCAGTTTCGCTCGACATGTATGATGCTCATGGAAATCACACGGGGCTGGCGAAGACTCAATATCCGGATTCCGATCTTATATTTATCGATAGTGAAATCATGAATAGCAAATATGAGGAAGTAGGCGAGGGAAAATACATATATGCGATGTCTGGTGATCCGCATACAGTAAAAATCCAAGGTCAGGATATCGGCTTGTTCTCGCTGGAACTTTCTGAAACTATCGGCGATAAAGAGGTTGCATCGACCAGCTTCAACGATATTCCGGTATCGTCGAGCACGAAAGTGAGCTTCGACCTACGGACTGTCGCAGACGTGAAAGAACTCGGCGTAGATATCGACGGAGATGGCACTGTAGATCAGGTCGTGAAAAATTCAGTGAAACCCGACCTTGTTGGTCAGATAGATTTCCTCATGGGCATTCTTCGAACACTCGGCAAGAAACCCGAGTTCCTCCAGGACACTTTCGAGAAGCTCCGCGTAGTCAGGGATTTTCTCGCAAAGAATAACAAAGAAAAATCACTGAAGATGCTCGTGAACATCGAAACCGAGCTCTCGAAGACCAAGGAGAAGAAGATTACGGCAGATCAGGTCTCGAAGATTATCGGTATCATCGAGAAAATCAAGTTCGATATCGAGGAGTTTTAAGTCCCGTGTCGGCATGATATACTGGCCGCATCAGTTTTATGAGCGAACGCGGCCTAAGGCCAGATTAATCAAAAAATACCATGAAAAATGTCATCATTTATTCGACGCCGACATGCACGTATTGCAACCACGCAAAGACATACATGAAGGAAAAGGGCGTCGCTTACACCGAATACAACGTCGCTTCCGATACCGATAAGCGCAAGGAGATGGTCGATAAGTCAGGCCAGCTCGGCGTGCCCGTCCTCGATATCGACGGAAAGATCATCGTCGGCTTCGAAGAATCAGAGCTTGCAGAAGCGCTCGATATCAAGTAGCTTGAAAACCGGCATCAAGCCGGTTTTTCGGTCCTAGCCCGATTTGGCCAGGACCGAGCAGCTCGAATTTGCTAATTCGCCCCTGTAGTTCAATGGATAGAACAATTCCGTCCTAAGGAGAAAATCCAGGTTCGATTCCTGGTGGGGGCACCAACAAGGCTTTATTTTTCGGCATTCTTTTGCTAGACTGTCCCCATGACCCCAGAAGAGCGCAATCTTCTCGAGAGGACTCTCAAGGTCTCAGAGGAGAATAATGACATACTGAAGAGCATTCGCCGATCAAATCGGATCTCCACTGTCTTGCGCGTACTCTACTGGATCGTCATCATCGGCCTTTCGTTCGGCGCATATTACTTCATCCAGCCGTATATCGAACAGGTTTCCGGCTTGTACAATGAGGCTCAGCAGAGCATCGATAATGTGAAAGGCGTCACGTCGAAATTCAGCGGCTTCATGAAGTAGCTTTTAGCTGAATAGCATTCAAGTTTTGCCAAGGTAGCTCAGTTGGTAGAGCATTCCCCTGAAGAGGGAAGGGTCACCAGTTCGATCCTGGTCCTTGGCACCATATGGAGGATAATACAGCAGATTCTCAGAAGAATCCCATCGTGCTTAAAATTCTAGTCATTGCTGGACTGATTTTGAGTATTCTTCTGTTTGCGTTTATGGGCTATAGCTTCGCGGAGGATGCTGTAGCATCCAATTGGGCGAGCCTCGGCAGTCTCGCGTTATATCTCGTTTTGTCTCCGGTTATCGTTATCTGCTTCATTACATCAATAATTGGAATATTGAAATTACGCTCTGCATTCAGAGCTGCTTCGTCTGTCCTCATGGTCGTATCTATTTTCATGTCGATTCCTAGTTTAGCAATGACATCTGCCCGCCTCGTCTCGCCATTGTTTGCTGGATCAGCGCGATATGCGCATGGGACGAAATTGATCGATCGGCAGAAAGATTTTGATCAGGAGATAGAAGACCATTACGCGGATTTTCAAAAAATCTTCCAAGAAACTCACGTGGTCACGGATGTGCCATGTTTCGGGTATATAATCCTAGATGATACATATGAAATTAAGCTCTCTAACATCGATCCGGTGCGATCAATGCCCCTCGAAGAGCTGCGGCTGAAGCTCTTAAGCAAGATTTTCGAAAAGAAGGTATCCGTATCTTTACCTTCTAAAGAGCAGTTCATAGCGAAATATATACCAAATACTCGATCAGGCTGCGCGGAAGCAATCAGCAATCAAAGAGGAATTCAGAGGACATACGGCGACATCCCTGCTGAAGTCGCATTCGATGGGGAAATCATAGATTTGACCTGGGTAACTCGGTAGAGCATTCCCCTGAAGAGGGAAGGGTCACCAGTTCGATCCTGGTCCTTGGCACCAAGCAAAAAGAATAAGAGCACTTGCTCGGATACGCTGTTCCGGCCTGTTGGCCGTCCAGCTCCTTCTCAGACGCCTACGCGTCTTCCGAAGAGCCCTCACAAGTGCTCTTATTCTTTTTGTTTTAATCACATCATCTGTCGTTCGATGTTTATAAAAAGCATAATACGTATCCTGAGAGACTTTTCGCAGACCGATGAGGTCGAGAAAAGCCTGCCGATCAGCAGATCGGACAGGCGTGTCTCGAAGGATACGTATTATGCTGTCTTGACCTTCAGCTTCGACTGGCGCTTCTTGTCGAGCTTCGGCAGCGTGAGGATGAGGAGGCCGTGCTTCTCGACCGCTTCGGCTTCATCGACGTCGATTTCTTCGGGGAGGCTGACAGTTCGGGAGAATGAGCCCCAATAGAGTTCCTTTGCGAAATAATCATCCTCAGAGATCACGTGCTCTTCTGCGCGCGTGCCCTTGATGGTGACCATGTCTCGCGTGATGTTCACATCGAGATCCTCAGGCCGGACGCCGGCGATCATCGACTTGATGATGATGGCTTCGGACGTCTGATATACGTCGATGGTGAGTTCCGCATCTTCTGATTCGAGTTCCTCTGCTGCTGACAGCGTACCGCGCTCGCCATTGCCGCGATCAGCGGACACCTCCTCCTCGAGGGATGAGATCGAAAAATGCTTCTTGTCGCTTCTCGCGTGGTGCTTCGAATGCTCCGACTGATCGTCTCGGTCATCGCTGACGCGGACAGTGCCGGTAAGCCTCTCAAAAAATGATTTTTTTTCTTTTGGCATATTATTTGTGAATACCTAAGCTTGCTTGATCTTCGGCTTGACGGCTTTCACTTCCTCGAAGCAAACGAGAAGGATGATCACCGAGCACCATACCCACGCGAATACTTTCAGGGTGCCGGTCGTATCGCCGACCATTGTCTTAATTATAGATAAATTGAAGGTCGAATGCAAAGCGATCCCGGCCGTGAGGCCTACGATGCCGAAGACGAAGCGCATGATCTTCGGCTTGTAGAAGTTCAATCCGATCGCGATGCCGACGCACGATGACGCGACGACGTGGAGAAGCGTCGCGCCGATGAAGCGCATGTTGCCGGTGCTGACCGCCTGCGTGACGTCGCCGATGAAGACTGTTCCTGCGTAGTAGGATTTCATGACGAAGAGCGTATTCTCGAGCGCCGCGAAACCGAGCGCGACCGTGATGAGGTATATCATCGCATCGACCGGCTCATCCATCTCGATCGCGTGGAAGGCGACTATGTATGCTGCGAGGAATTTCGCCATTTCCTCGATAGCTGCGAAGATCACGTATTTCGTCGCGTCATCGGAATAATTAAATTGAAGGGCGATCGAGTGTATGAAAGGGTCGAATGACAGCTGAAGGATGAGCGAGAGGAGCACCGCGCCCATTCCCATGAGGAAGCATCCGAAAATGACGCGGCGGGGATTCGGGTGGAGGTTGTCTTCGCGCAGCCAGAAGCCGAGCCAGAGCAGCGGAGGAAGAAGTCCCGAGAGTATCGCATATAGGAAGTGCGTGAGATCCATATGCCAGGAATTATACTACGCAGCCGGCGATTTGTGTAATGAGTTTTCAGCTGCTCCGGTTTATTGAATCAGAAGGATATATTTCCTTCGGCTGAAAAAGCGGCACCTGGTGTCGCTTTTTTGCGTTGCGGGGAATCGGATGCTTGGCTGAGCGCTCCAGCGAGGGCGATCATGAGGGCGTTGTCTCCGGATACGCCTTCTGGAGGCAGCAGGAGCGTTATGCCGCGCTCCAGGGCGAGTTTCGCCAAGGCTTCGCGGATATGCTTGTTGGCGATGACGCCGCCGCCTACGATGAGCGTGCGAGCCGGATGCGCGTCGAAGGCTTTGTGCGTTTTTGCGACGAGAACGTCGGTTGCGGCATCTTCGAAAGCAAGGGCGATGTTTTCGACGAGATCTGATGAAAGCTGCGGCGGGATTTCGCCTGCTTGCGGCGCGATGTTTCCAGCCGCGCTTTCTTTCTTCAGTTTCTCGATGAGATAGAGGACAGACGTCTTCAGTCCTGAGAATGAAAAATTGATATAGGGCGAATGGAGCATCGGGCGAGGGAGTACGATCGGATTCTTGCCGAGCGAAGCGTCGTTGGCGCCGAGCGCGGCAAAACGGACGCGAGCTTTTTCGGCAAGCTTCGAGATGAGCGGTCCGCCGGGATATGGGAGATTCATCATGCGCGCGACTTTGTCGAAGGCTTCGCCGACTGCGTCATCGAGCGTCGCGCCGATGATCTTGTATGTGCCGATATTCGCGACTTCGACGAGCTCAGTGTGGCCTCCGCTGATGAGGAGCGCAATGGCGGGGAATTCTGGCTGGATGAGCGGGGTGAAGGCTGACGCTGCGGCAGCGTTCGTCACGCCGTGCGGCAGCATGGAGCCGACGATGTGGCCTTCCATGTGATTGGAAGCGATGACTGGAATATTCCAGATTATTGAAAGTGCGCGGGCGAAATTGACGCCGACCCAGAGGGCAGGTTCGAGGCCGGGGCCATGAGTCACGGAGATCTGATCGATAGCCGGCTTCTGGTGCATGAGAGATGAAGCAAGGAGAGCTGTCAGCAGCTCGGATTCTTTTTCAGAAAGCATCGCGGTGACGATTTCGGTTCGGCTTGCGAGCGCTTCAGGCGAAGCGTCGAGCGGGGTCGCGGCGAATGAGGTGTCTTTGGCCGCCGCCTCGTGCAATATGTGCTCGAGGAGCGGAACGAGGCGGCGGGCATGCTCGCGCTTGGCGATGATCGGGAAGACGCCGCCGTAGACGGCGTGGATGTCGACTTGGGAGAAGATGGTCTGCGCGAGGATGCGGTATGAAACGGCGCCGGACTGGTCAGTCTGGGTTTCAAGCAGTGCGAGGGCGGTTTCGTCGCAGCTGGTTTCGATGCCGAGGGTTATAGCCGATTTCATGCCCTGCAACTATATCGAACCCTTGAATATTTCGCAACAATTTGGTAGGGTATGGCAAATCAGTCCCAGTTTCAATTGTTATCTTGTCAGTCGAAAAATCAATCAACCGAAAACCTCAAATCTAGAAAGGCCAACTATCTGTGAGCACAATAAGCAAACCGCCGGTGATCGTTACAAGTTTGAACCCTGATCTCAAGGCAGCTTTGGCTGCTGCGACGAATGGTCCCGTTGTCGTAATCGTCTCAGGGCCATCTGGCGCTGGGAAAACGGTACTCATCGATGCTGTGCTGCAGTCGTATGGCGAATACTTCGGCAGAGTCACCACGTGCACTACGCGACCTCCGCGCAAGAAAGAAGATGACACCATGGAAGTCGATGGCGCCGATTACTACTTTCTTTCCAAGGAGCAATTCCTCGAGAAGCGTCGGCAAGGGCTTTTCCTCGAGCATGCCCAGGTCCATGGAGGTCATTTCTATGGCACTTACAAGACTGAAATCGAGAGAGTCCTCGGTCAAGGCAAGCATGTTCTGCTCAATATCGATGTGAACGGTTCCATGCAGGTTCTCGGCGCATCATTGAACGATATAGTTTTGGCAAAATCGCTTGTCCGCATCTTCCTCGCCCCTCTCAAGCAAAGTGAGCTAGTACGGCGAATAAATAAGCGCAAGGCAAATTCGCCTGAGGAGCTTGCTGATCGCGTAGCCAAGGCTCGCCTTGAGTTTCTTGATTCGGAGATCGCCTCAAGCCACTTCATTTCGAGTACTACGCATGAGCATGACGTGCTCATGGTGGAATGCATTATTCTGACCAAACTCATGGAACGCTCGCGCGCCCCTGAGGATGTTCTCGAAAGTTGATGCTCGCTGTTTCTTTTCAATCGCCCGGACTCACAAGTCCGGGCGGCCCTTTGTCCGGAGCTCGAATTTTGTCACCTTTCAAATATTTCTACGGCTGACATTTCATATGAAAAATATCGAAAAGGAAATCGCGCATACGATAGTCGAGAAGGCGGAAAAAATCATTTCAGTCTATGAAACGGAAGGGAAAGCTGCCGCTCGGGAGCTGTGGAAGGATCTCGATGCGTCGGTGCCGGATCGCGAGGAGCTTTCGGACGAGGATCTTGATCTTATGACCGAGCTGGAATTCTTTCTGGACGAATCGCCGGCGGGGGATATGAAGAAGGTAAAGCAGGCGCTGGCGGGGGCGAGGATTCAGTTGGAGAGTCAGTGACTTGCGGAAATAAATAAGCCGCAGAGCATGCACTCTCCTGCGGCTTCGTCTTTCTTCAGAGATTCTCGCGACATGGAGCAGGAGAAAGATGATGGCAAACACGATCGCTTTTCTAAAATGAAAAGCTCCAGCCGAAGCTGGAGCTAATTGAACTACGAACTATGTACTCGTGGTAGGCGCAAATAAGGAATCGAGACTCTCAAGGGTTTTTGAAAAACCATGCTTCATGACTGCAAGGTCAATAAGGCGTTTCGTTTCGGTAGCCGTAAACGGCCGCCCGCAGGCACGGACAGCCTCCACGGCTTGCTCCGTTTTTCCGCTTATGATGCTTGCGCAGATGATCTTTTCATAATGACCTTTGCTGAGAGCGCCGTTCGGATCTGCTCTTTTTATTGCTTCCTGCGCGGTTGCCATTTCGCCCCTTTCCGCCGCATGCTCAACGATTTCCAGGTATTCCACGTCTGTCAGCAGAAGACCCGTTTTGGATGCGATCTCGATTGCTGCATGGAGATTGCCGGAATCAATGGCTTTCTGAAGGAGGTATTCATTCGGTTTGAACATATCAAGGAGGTGTGCCGCCTGGTCCAATTGTAGAACCAATCCAGCCCCAAGAGCAGCAAATAACCCTTCGGGCTGGATTGGTTCCTTTGCCAATTTAATATGCCGTTGTCCGCTGTTTTTAATTACAGGCGAATAGGGTCTAATTGCATTATCAGTGAATGTCCTTGGGTAGAGGATTAATTGTACAAGGAACGAAGGTTCCGCCTCCAATTAAACCATGAGGGAACTGCGGCTCAAAACCAGGGCATTGGGGATATGTCGTATCACTGTACAACTTATTGTTTACATGATATAATACCGCCAGTCACGCTCATCAAATAAACACTCCTGGTTAGTAGAAATGAACCCGTCCTGCATGGTGCCGGATTGGTTCTGACTGCTAACCATTCACAAGGAGTAATCGTATGGCTAAAACAGCCGAACAGAAGCGG